>JAQVIX010000003.1:0-64348 GCA_028695495.1 Candidatus Cloacimonadota bacterium
CTTTTATCAGGCGTTAGGTGATAGGTTTTAGGTGTTAGGCGCTGCGCACGCACTGGAATTGTAGGGGCAGACCAATGTGTCTGCCCAATGGCTACATGGACTATTATATCGTGGGAACGGCATCTTGCCGTTTGATTGTAAAAGCGACATCTTGTCGCTATAAACTCCACGGTACACAAGCGACATTGACTTCAAGTAGCGGAAACCGCCAACCATAATAGTTCGTGAAGTCTATGGCGGTCATGAATCCTTTAGCAGGCGTTAGGTGATAGGTTTTAGGTGTTAGGCGCTGCGCACGCACTGGAATCGTAGGGGCAGACCAGTGTGTCTGCCCAATGGCTACATGGACTATTATATCGTGGAAACGGCATCTTGCCGTTTGATTGTAAAAGCGACATCTTGTCGCTATAAACTCCACGGTGCACAAGCGACATTGACTTCAAGTAGCGGAACATTTCAGGTGTGAACATTTCTTGATGTTGAGTTGTTTGCGTATTTCGGGACAGCTTCTCCGCTCGGCAGCCAAGCATGATATTCTCTGTTCAAGCTTGCCCCTTTGCCTCCCTCGTAATGCCCTCGCCTCTACCCAGAAAAAGCCGGTCGAGGTGAGGGCATTGCGAGGGCGGCTAACGGGGAGGCTTGCTTCCACCTATTTCATTCGCAAAATAAAGCCCCAGCAATTGCCGGGGCTTATATTCATTGGGTTATTTGTTTATTTACTGCGAATCGCGGCATCGGAGGCTATTACTTTATAGAACATCCGGTTGCCGGGGCTTACGATACCGTAATTTGTGCTGGTGGTCACCTGAATCAATTCCCAATCGCCGTAGGGATCATCTGCGGCATAGATCAGGTATTGGGTGGCATTTTCCACAGCTTCCCAGCTTAGTGCCAAGCCGGTTTCGCTTTGTTCGATAGATACCACGGGGCTTGCCAGCTCGTTTATTTCATAAGCTTCGATGCTTATATCGTCCACGTACCAGTAGTCAAAGCCGTAGTGGTCTTGATCGGTAGTCCACGCCAGATATACTTGCGGGCTTTCGATTCCGGTAATGATTACGTTTATATCTCCTTCCACGTCGCCATTTCCGGTTTCTACAAACCAGCCGGCATCCTGCCAGTTTACCAAATCCGTGCTGTATTGCAATTTTACAATGCCACCGGCACGGAAGTCATCCATATAGTGTTTGAAGTTTACTGCCAGGTTTTGTACGCCATCGGTCAAGAGCGGCGGGGAGATCAGGCGGCTGGTACCAATCGCGTTTTGATACATCGCGCGCATTTCATAAGGGGTGCCGCCAGCTACACTTGAGTTTACTTTGCTCCAGCGGTTTGAGCTAAGGTTGCCGCCAAAGGTCTGAATCCAATTCAGCGGCCAGCTAGCGTCTGTGCCAAAACCTTCGCTATAAGGAAGCGCAATGCGGGGATCGGCTTCGATGGTAAAGCGGCGGATTTCGGTAGCCAAAGCGCTGCCATGTTCATTGGTAGCCTGTACCGTCCAGTACCATTCCTGCAGATATTCAAATTCCATGTTGCCTTCTGCTACAGGGTTGAAGCTGCGGTTTGGAGTTTCAAAGAAGAAGCTATCGAAGATATCATCTTCGCTGGGAGCCAGATACACGGTGTAATAATCCGCATCGCCACCAAATTGGAGGTCGGGCATCCAGCTAAGCTCAAATCCTGCTTTGAAAAGTCCGGTAGCATTATCTGCGGGAGACCTAAGGAAAGGCTGGGCAGGGATGCCATCGGCTCCGGGAGATAGATTCAAGAGCAGGTTTGGACGGCTGGTATTTGCGCTGCCGTTGGTGGTGGGCGGAGCATTATCTGCTACCCAATAGATGTGGCTATTGGCGCCAGATGTGGTGTAGTAGATGCTCGGAGAGGGGCTGCTGCCGCCGCCACCAAAGTTAGTTTCCACGGCGATGATCAGGTTACCACTAAAGTAAGGGAAGGGGGTATCCAGAGCAAAGCCATTCCAGCCTGGGGTATCGAAGGTATAGGTGCCTTGTTTTACCAGGGTGAGGTTGCCAATAAGGGTGTCAAAGGGCTGCAAGGTAAAGGCAGCATCCTCTGTGGTGCCGGCATAGATTTTGTAAGGGGTGGGAACTGTGCTGGTAGTAGCTACGTTCCAGGCTATAAAATCCAGCATTCCCACGTTGCCGATCTGCTCCTGAGTATATAGGGAAGCAGAGCGTTCATAACCATACAGCACGCCGAAGGGGAAGCGCTGGGAGGCGGTGCCTTCGCCAATTATCTGGGTGCCTGTGGGGAAGCCGGCGCCGGTAAGCGCTACATCGTAGTTTTCACCAGCATATTGGATGCGCAGGGTGGCGTTTTGTATGCCATCGGCAGTAGCGGTGAAGCGTACGGGGATTTGTACGGTTTCGGTAAAGGCAAGGCTGGCGGGCAGGTTTGAGGTATCAAACTCAAACATATCGGCGCTGGTGCCAAAGAGGCTGATATCGCCCGCGGCAATTTCCAGAGAGCCTACGCCAAGGTTTGCGATGCTTACATTTTTCCAAGCGCTGGGTTCGTTTTGGAACACAGTGCCAAAATCCAAGCTTTCGGGATTGTAGCTAAAGATCGGCGCAGTAGGCAGATCGCCAAACATCATCATGATATTTGGGAAACCGGATACCAGGGTGCCTGTAGGCGGCGCAGCGGGATCAGGGTTTGTACTATCGTTATAGTATCTGATGCTGCGGGTTCCGGCATCGGTGGTGCTATAGAAGTATTGGCTGCTGCCGTCGTAGCTGGGACGGTTTTCATCCACTGCGATTACCAGGTTATCCACGTTGTTGTAGATATAGGGTACATCCAGCGGAATTATGATCCAGCCTTCTACCGCCGGAATATTCAGGGAGCCGCTAAATACCTGGGTCATTTCATTTACAGGAATCCAGGATGTGGTGCTATCGAAGTTTTCCAGCTCGGTATGCCCCATATATACAGTCCATTCGCTGCTATTGGTGCCTACTCCGGCGCCATTCCAATAATAGGCAATGGTTTCAATGCGCTTATCGGCGGTAGCGATTTCGGGCTGCTTGTAGATAGTTTGGCTGTAGGTATAGCCGTAGTAGGGATGTACGGGCAAACTTAAGTTTTGGGAATCTCCACCTATTACCACGGTGCCTTCGGGCAAGCCCCAGGCGCTAAGCGGGATGTCGTAATCTTCGCCATCGTAAGTAATACGGAAAATGGCGGAGATTTCGCCAATCACGGTGGAAGTAAGGTTGATGGGAACGTTTACTAACTGGGCAGGTCCCAGAGCAACGGGGAAGTTGCTGGTATTGATATCAAAGAGATCGGCATTGTTGCCTATCAGGCTGAGATCATCCGCTGCGAGTTCCAAATCGCCCATACCTTGGTTTGAAATAGTGATATTTACATAAGGAGTGGGGGTATTGTACGATACCGCACCAAAGTTCAGCGCTTCCGGACTGTAGCTCAAGATGGGGTGGGTAGGGATGGATTCTACGCTGAAATCATCGATACCAAAACCCCAGGAGGAGCTATAGCTATAATACTGGTGGAAGCCGATGAAAACGATCTGTCCGTGGTAAGCGGAAAGATTGATTTCGTGCTCGCTCCAGGCGGTATTTGTGCAGGTGATATCGGTAAGTAGCTCGTCAAAAGCACCGATGCTGGAGCCGGTGGTAGATACATACACGCGGTAAGAGCTGGGTTGAGAAGCTCCTTCCACTTTATCCCACCATTTGATCTTTACATAGTCGTTTGTAAGATCGATGGGCGGGGTGATAAGCCAGTCGTTGTTATTTCCGCTCCCGTGTGCAGCATAAGGCTGGGAATGGGTAGGGGAGATGTAGGTATTGGCGCGTTTCCAGGTGTAGCTATCATTATTGGCGTTTATTACCGTCCAATCCAGCGGAGCAGCCGGGGTACCCGTCCAATCACCATCAAAGTCTTGCAGATAGGGGAAGCTGCTGATGGTGGGGTCAAAGCCATTGCCGGCAAGGCTTACCGTAGTGATTGTTCTGCCATCGGTAATGGTAACGGTGCCAGTGTGTTCGCCAATTGCCTGAGGGGAATACTGAACGCTTACGGTAGTCATTTCGCCGGCGCCCAGGCTTACGGGAGCAGGGTTTGCGCTCAGGCTAAAGTAGGTTCCGCTTATGGCGATATTGGAGATATCCAGGCTGCCACCACCGATATTGCGAATGGTGATATTGTGGGTCTTGATATCGCGCACCATGGTTCTGCCAAAATCCACTTCCGTATCGGAAATGAAGAATTCCGGGATCGTGGGCGGTTCACCAAATTTCAGGCGCAGGTTTGGATAAGCGCCTTTGAGAGTGGTGGTGCCGCCGGGAGGTACAGATTCAGGATTTGGGTTTGTGCTATCGCTATATGCTACCAGGCTGCGTCCGGCGCCACTGAGGGTGCTATAGAAGAATTGGGACGAACCGTCGTAACCGGGTTTATTTTCATCCACTGCGATTACGAGGTTGCTGATGCCGTTGTAGAAGAAGGGGTTATCCAATTCTATTTCAATCCAGCCAGCGGTGGCGGGGATGCTAAGGGTGCCGTTAAATACCTGGGTAAGCTGGTTTACGGGAATCCAACTATTGCTGGTATTTACAAAGCTGCTTAAGCCGGTATGCCCCATATAAACCACCCATTCGCTGCTATTGGTGCCTACTCCGGCGCCATTCCAATAGTAAGCGATCTTCTCGATGCGATGACCGGGAACGTTGTAGTTTATCTCGTTTGCCAGATAGATGCTTTGGCTGTAGGTATAACCGTAGTAGGGATACACGGGGATGTTGTTGTTTGAGGTGCCGGTACCCAAGATCACGGTGCCAGGCGCTACCGCGGTATATGCCAAGCTTACGTCGTAGTTTACGCTATTGAAAGTAATGCGTAAGGTGGCATTGAAGCTGCCTTCAGCCTGCGGAGCGGCAAAAACGGGGATGTTTACGGCTTCACCGGCGCCCAAGCTGGCGGGCAGGTTTGTGCTGGTGTAGCCAAAGGCACCCGGATTGGCACCGATGATGCTGATATTGGCGGTGCTCAGGTCGATTCTACCGCCGCCGGTATTGGTAACCGTTACGTTTTGTGCAGCAGATGTATCGCCCACTTGTACAAAGCCAAAGTTCATGCTGCTGGGAGCATAGTTAAAGATCGGCACATTCGGGGTTTCCTGAATGCTTACGTTGTCGATCATTACAAAATAATCGTTATCGGAAAATACATGACTTTGGGCTACAAAGCGGATTACGATATAGCCGCTGTTATAAGCTGCCAGGCTTACTCTTTTGGGAGTAAAGGCAGCGGTGGCAGTGTGGTTTGTGTTATCGATGGTATAGATGGTATCGAAAGTTTGCCCAAAGTCCGTGGAAATCTGAACTTGCAGGTTTTCCGGGTCTTCCAAAATGGTGGGTGTACTTTCGTCATAATCCACGAATCTGTAATCGAACTTTAGCTCGGCATCCGGATTCATGGGGCCAATGGGGTTTGTGGTAGCTTGGGTATAATTGATACCCCAGAATAGGTTTCTGTACAAGCCATAGGAATCATTTACACCGTAGCCGCTGCCCACCTGCATGGTGCCACTCCAGTCCATTTGAGCCAAGCTGGTTTTGCCTTCAAAATCCTGGAAGTATGGCATGGGCTGCGAGGTGTCGTTCATGGTGGTAAAGCTCCGCGTTTCGCAAAGCTCAAACTCCGGATGTCCTTGATCGTTCCAGGGCACCACTTTCCAATAGTAAGTGGTTCCATAGTTCAAAAGACCGGGATAGTAGTGGCTGGTGGCAAATTCTTCATGGCTGAGAAGCGGATTGCCTTCTACTGGATAATCTTCACCAAAATAGAGGTCATAACCGGTGGGAGTACCGGCATTATCAGTCCAGCTAAGGGTGGTGATAATGCTAAGGTCTGTAGCGCCATCTGCCGGGGCGATTAGGGTTACAGGTTCGGGAGGCAAAGCGCCGGAAATACCATAGAAACGGATGTCCGGACGTGCACCATATACCCAGCCCAGATCGGTGGGAGGTGCGCCATCGGCAGTCCAGGTTTGGTTAATGTCCTGACCTTGCAGCCAGGAGCCCCAAAAGCTGGGGTAGGGTTCTACGCCGGTGCCATAGTTAGCTTCGGTAAGCACCAAGAGGTTTCCGGAAGTGGCAGCATCGTAGTAGAAATCTGTAATATCGATTTGGTGCCAATCTGTATTGTCAAAGCGGGCGATGCCGTCAAATACAGGGACCAAACCACCTTTCATATCTTCCCAAGTGGATTCTTGCAAGGTGGTTGCATCTGTAGTGGTAATATAGATTTTTATCGGGATATTGGCAGTGTTTGGGTCTCTTACATCCCAGCCCAAATGCGTAATAGTACCGCTGGCACCTATCTCGGAGGCGAGGTAGATGGAGGCACAACGCGTGTAGCCAAACCAGATATCAAAGGGCCATCTCGCTGAAAGCTCGCGGGTGCTAATCTGGATATCTGCACCCAGTGAAGCGATCATGAGCAAGACCAGGGTAATGAACAAGTATTTTTTCATCATTGTCCTTCCTATACTATTTTTAAGTATTCAATATAATTACATGTCATTCAGAAAAATTGCAGCAGCGAACCGGCAGCTCGATGGCCGGCTCGCTGAAGCTCAGTTTTGGTTTTGAAGGTTTGGCAGAAGAACGTGGTATCTATGGCTGCGGCTGGGCTTTTTGTAGCGTTAATGTGCGACGATGAACGGATACTAATCTCAGCAGTGCAGACTTGGGCTACCTGGCGCTTCTTAAACTTAAATATGGGTAAGGGGAGCCGCCCCAGAGGCATTTGTCCTTTGGCTATCCGGGTCTTTACTCTTCCGCATCCCATGGTTTTTACTCTTACATTAGTCGCTTTTATAGTTTGGCAGCTTATTAGGTAAATCTGCCGCCGCCAAACGGGTTAATATCCTTATCAACATACTGTTTCAGAGGGTCCCGAAGGGGTATCGGAACCCTCTGTTTTAGGAGTATATTGAGTATTATAGTGTCTTTATAGTTCATTGCATCAAAAGCATCTTGCGGGTGAAGCGCTTTTCGCCGGCTTGCAGGCGGTAGAAATACACGCCGCTGGCAACCGAGCTGCCCAGCTCGTCTTTGCCGTTCCACACAGTTTGGTATTTACCGGCGTTTTGCACTTCGGATACCAGTTTGCGCACGAGCTGTCCCTTGGCGTTGAATATGCTTAGTTCCACGGTGGCTGCTTCTTTTAGCGAATAGCGCAGGGTGGTGCTGGGGTTAAAGGGGTTTGGGTAGTTCGTTAAAAGCTCGGTTTTGTATGCCGGGCTTACCTCATCTTCGTTGGATACGGGCAGTTGGAAGTTTACTGTAGTGGTTTGGTTCCGATATACTACTACTTCCGGTACTATCTGGGTTTGGTATCCGGGGGCTTCACACATTACTTCGTGGGTGCCTTCGGGTATTACCAGGGCGTAAGCACCGTTAGCACTGGTGGTGGCGGTTCTGCCGGCGGCGCTAATGGTGGCGCCCGGTAAGGGGGCGTTATTCGCCTTGCGTACTATGCCGGCTATCATTCCGGTTTCCACCACTCTTTGCAGGGTATTGGAAAATGCAGGCACCGAGGGCACATCGTTGCTATAATATGCCTTTACTGCCCAGCGGTAATAGCCATTGATTAGGTTTTGCCAGCCGGAATCCACTAGGAAGGTTTCGTTTACAATCTCCTGGGTAATCAGGTTCCAGGTGCTTTCATCTTCCTCTTGTCCCAGGTTCAGGCGCCATACTTTGTAGCCCACCAATACGCGTTGCTTATTGGCTGCGCTTTGCTTTGCCAATACAGGCTCGGAAGCTACTCTGCCTTCTTCCACCCGGCGGGAGGAATTGTAGAGGGGAGCAGCTGGGGCAAAGCTAAGGCTCATCTGGGCCTTGGCTTTGGTGCCTGGTGCAGGCAGGTATCCGGCGAAGGGAGCCAAGTCTTCATTATTTGCAGAGGAGATTACGATATCGTCTATAAACCAATCGTACCACAAGCCGTCCAGAGTGGGGGCATCCAGTGCCTGGAAGGCTACCTTTACCTGCTGTCCACCGTAGTTTGAAAGGTCTATTACATACGGGGCTGCGTAGATATTCCAGCCGCCGCTAAGGGTGCTGGCATCCCAGAGTACGTGCCAGCTATGCCCGTTGTCGCTACTAATCTTTACATAGTAGTGTTCGTTGTTTTCCGAACCGTGATATACATAGCTGTAGAAGCTAAGATAAGCCTCAGGCGGGCAGTAGAAGCTGGGGCTTATCAGCCATTCATCCTGATGGTTGTATTCCCATCTCAGCCCTGCCTGATAAATGCCATCCGGCGGGGTGATAGGCTCGCCAAAGAGATTTACCTCATGAAAGCGGCACCAGGTGGGAAATACGCCCAAGCCATTGGGGGCGCCATTGTTGGTAGTAATCTGAGTCCAGTTTAAGGGCGGGAAGCTCTCGCCTTCAAAGCTCTCTCGTATCTCCAGAATAGAAGGATCCGGGCTGTACCAGTTTATTTCTGCCTGAGTATCGTCCGCATTCATGGCAGCCGATACCGAATGTGGCGGATAGGTAAGCTCGGTAAGGGTAATATTGCCCATACTGTAGTTTATGATGTCTACCTCTATTTCGCCGGTGGTGGCGGCATAGCCAGAGCGCTGGATGCTATAGTGATAGCCAAAGTTTGCATACACGCCGGTCATTTCAAAGTATCCGGCCGCGTTTGAGATAGCGTTGTAATCCGCATAACCGCCGAGGTTGATTACCGCTCCTTCCAAAGGCGCCTGGGTATCCGATGCCAGGATAGTCCCGCTTACGGTTACGGTAGGCATGAGCACCATAGTGGCATTTAGGGTAGTGGTTTCCTGGGCGCTAATGCTAAAGGGTTGGCTCAGGTTTTGATGGGCATGAACGCTAAAGATAGCGGTGTAATTGCCCGGCAAGATTCTTTGTATCTCATAAAAGCCATCGGCATTTGTAGTAGCGCTATAGGTATTGTTTTGCACTCTTACCTGCACGTTTGCCAGGGCTTCATTGGCGGCATTGCGCACCACGCCGGAAAGGCTTCCCGTGGCATTGGGGATGATAAAGAGCGTGGTTTGCGGGAACTGGGCAGATACCATGCCGGCGTTGGCAGGCGGGCTGGCAGGATTCAGGTCGTTTGAGTTTGTAGAGTAATTTCGGGATCTATTGGGTGCGCTGCCCGGCTGGCATCTGAAGTAATTGGTATTATCGTGGGCAGGGGTTTGCCAGGGCTGGAAAAAGCTAAGCACCAGGTTTTGATCTGCCTGATATTCAAAGGGTATATCAAAGGGAATATTGATGGTGCCATCTCCCAAGGGGAAGCTGAGCACGCCATCGAATACCAGAGTAAGCTGGCTGCTGGGGAACCAACCGCCGGTAAGACCGCTTTGTGTGGTATTGCCCGCCCAAATCTTTACGGGTCTGTCGATCACGTTTTGGGTGAATTGAGATTTGAGCGAGATGCCCGTAATGGCACCAGAGATATTGCCCAATTCGGCGGGGAACAGCAGGTATTGATTTAACGAACTGCGATAATACACGTCGATGGGAACGCGCGCAAGCTGATTACCTTCGCCCACGGTTTTGCCGATCAGGTTTGAATCCAATACGGTGATGGGCAGGGGCGGCGTGCTGTTATTATTGATATTGGAATCTGCCGGCAGGCTTACTTTGCCCAATAGCACAAAGTCGCCGGTTTCGGTAGGAAGCCAGGGGATGCTGATATCGGCAGTGCTTTCAGGTGCCAAATCTATGCCTTGGGCAGATGCCACCTCGATGCTGCCCTTAAAGAGCTTTACCGTATAGGCAGAGCCAGATACCGGCACCGAAGCCATATTCTTTATCTGAATTACATATTCGCTATTGTGTCCGGCAGAGGGGTAGCGATTTCCCGTAATGCGCTGTGCCGCCATATCATTACGCAGGATGCGCAGGGTATTGGAAAAGGCGGGGTTGCTCACCTGATTATAGGAATACAAGGCTTTTACCGCCCATTTGTATTCACCATCCGGCAGGCTTGCCCAGTTATTATCCACCAGTTCCAAAGAGCTGGTACCTTGCGGGGTTAAGAGAATCCACAAGCTTTCGGTATTCTCATGCCCCGGTTCCAGCCGCCATACCTTGTAGCCGTGGATGGTGCGCTGGGAAGCATCATTATCCTGATCCAGGCTTTCGCTTAAAGAGGCACCCAGTTCACGGCTGGGGCTATCCCCAAGCGCAGCAAAGCTATCGCCGCGGGCAGGTCCCACATATACGTCATCTATATACCAGCCGGCATACGCTACAGATGCGGTGGCAAAGAACTGGAATTGAATCTGCACGTAGCTGGAGCCGCCATAGTTATTCAGGTTTATCACCCGCTCTGTCCATTGGGTATCCACATATTGCCAGGAGGGTCCCCATACTACCTGTCCGTTTACGGCTACCCGGCAGTAATCGAACTCGCCAAATACGTTTTCCCAGCTCCAAAAGCGCAATTGCGGGTTTGGGATATTGCTAAAGTTAAAGCTTTTGGTAAGGAAGCTATAGCCATCGGCATTTGTGTAGTTTGTATTGATTTTGGTGCCCCAGAGTCCAGTTCCGGAATGGGCAAAATCTGGAGGTCTTACCACGTTGCTGCCGTAGGTATCTACAAAGTCTTCGGCGCTGTAGCCATCCGTCCATTCCCAATCGCCGCTGAGGTCGCCCCAATTTGCCGTTGCCAGCCAGCCGCCGCTTTCGTATTCAAATTCATCCACCAAAGAGGCGCTATTGCCAGCAGCGGGTTTTAGCCAGCTTAGGCTTACTTCCGAGCCGGTAGCGTTTGCCGTTGCTCTTAATTGCCGCGGAGGCAATACCATTTCTTCCAAGGTAAAATCGCCCATATTATAGTTCAGATTTGCCACCGTAATCATGCCGCTAATGGTATCGAAACCGCTGGCAAAGATGCTGTATTGATAGCTATTTCCGCCCAATACGCTTGGGATGCTAAAGATACCGGAGGCATTGGTTTCGGCAGTATATTCCGCCACGCCCTGCAGCCGGATGCTAGCGCCCGGTAAGCCAATTCCGGGGGTATCGCTGGCATATACCGTTCCCGATACCACCACCGTTTGCGAGATTTGCAAGTTAAAGTTCTGCGTAGTTTCCTGATTTGCCAGCAGGCTAACGGTTTGAGTTTGCGATTCATAGCCCTCCTTGGATACCTGCACGCTGTAGGTGCCCGGCAGTAGATATTGGAAGATGTAGGCTCCGCTGGCAGAGCTTTGCTGGCTAAAGGGGCTATTTAAGATGCTGATAGTAGCGCCTTCGATGGGTATTCCGCCTGCGCTTACAATCCCGCTCAGGCGCGCTAAACCCTGATTTTGCAGAATGAACGAGGTCTTGGCAAATTGACCGCTTAGGGTGCCTGCTTCCTGCGGACTGATGGGGTTAAAGTTTACATTATCGCTTACCGCTTTGCGGGAGCGGTTGCTGCCCAGAGTTTGCGCTTTGAAGTAATCCTGCCCGGCATACATCTGCGTATCCATGGGGCGGTTGATCATCACTACCAGGTTGCCATGGTTATACAAATACGGTGTTTGCAGGGGGATATTGATCTGGTGTTGCCCGGCAGGGAAGCTCACCATGCCGTTGTATACCAGATCCAGCTCGCTGGCAGGAATCCAGCCGGATACAAGGTTGCTCTGGCTGGTGGTACCCATCCAGATTTTTATCGGTTTATCCGCGATATTGGTGGAGGTGAACTGATTGTACAGGCAAATCTCATTGATCCAGCCAAAGGTATCGAATTCGGATTCAAAGAAGATGGTTTCGCTAAGGCTATTCTTATAGTTAAAGTCCAGCGGCACGCGGGCGTTTTCCGTGCCCAGCCCGATGGTATGAAACACCGAGCCGGCGGGATGCACGTTTACGTTTAGGAGCGGGCTTTGGTCGTTTGTAGAGTTCTCGTCTCCGGCTAAAAACACCCTGGCATAAAGGCTTTGCACGCCAGCGGCAGTAGGAGTCCATACCAGGTTTACGTTTATGCTGCTATTTGGCTCCACGGCGCTTCCTGCTGCCGTTGCCAGCTCCACGCCGCTTTCGCTATAAAGCTTTACGGTATAATCCGTTTCCGTTTGCGTACCCCAGTTAAAGATGCTGGCGCTATAGTTTGCCGCCAAGCCCACAGTGGGATTCAGGTTTCCGCTTAATGCCTGGCTGGAGAGGTCGGAACTGGCGTCCAGCTCGATGGATATATTATCCACGTAAATGGATTGACCCAAGGCGCCAAAACCGTGTTTGATGGCGATGAATCTACCCTCTCCGGTATAGCTGGCAAAGGGGATTACCACTTCGCTCCAGGCGGGGCTGGTGCTTATAGTTTGTATCTCCGTAAAGCTTTCGGCATCTTGCGGGTCGTTCATTACCCCAATCTTGAGGGTATAGGTGGTTGCCACGCCTTTTACCATCATCCGTAGCTGGGTATTATTTACGCTCATACCGCTGCCCAAAGGCGGGGCTACCAGGATTACATCCACTCCTGCGGTGCTGCCGTTGTAGATACGAACGCTATTCGGGGCGGAATATGGGGCGCTGCTATAGGTGCCCACAAAGGCGGTATTGCTATGAGGAAAGATGAGCGCACTCCAGTCCAAAGGCAGGTTTGGCACTATCGCGCTATCAAAATCCTGCTGATAGGGCAGATGGTGAATATTGGTATCGATGGTATAGCCGGTGATCTGGAGCAACACCGTTTCGCGATTGCCCCGATCGTCTATAATGCTCAAGGTAGCGCTATGTTCGCCCACGGCAGTAGGATGGTATTGAACGCCAAAATCCAGCAAATCCCAGTTATTCAGGGTATAAGGAAATGCAGGCAAATCCAGCAGGCTAAAGTGTTCTGAACCGCTGAGCGTGATATTCTGAATATTCAGCGCTCCGCCACCCGCATTGGTAAGATGGTAGTTTTTGGTCTGACTGCTATCCAATAGTACCGTGCCAAAATCTCCATCCGCGGGGCTTAGGCTAAAGTAAGGCTCAGCACTTAGAGGCGCCAGATGGAAGCTAATCTTGGGATGCTGGGCGGTGAGGCTGCCCACGTTGCCGGGGTTCATGGGGTCGTAAATAGTAGTATCGCTATATACATTGCGGGCACGGTTTACACCTACAGTTTGGCACTTAAAGAAATCCGTATTGGCATAGTAAACGGTATCTAAGGGGCGTTGGATAAATAGCACCAAATTACCTTCGGTATAGGCATATTCGCTATCCAGCGAAATGGTGATCTCGTTTTCGCCCACGGGGAAATTGATGGTGCCATCAAACACCGGAGTAAGCTGGGAAGCGGGTATCCAGCCGCCGGAAAGGTCGTTCAACGTGGTGGAACCCATCCACACTTTAAGCTGTTTATTAGTAAGGTTTGAAACGAAATTGTTATATAAGGTAAAAGCGCGGATGCTGCCAAAAGCGCCAATCTCGGCAGGGAAATACAGGCTTTGATACATGCCGTTCTTTTTGTAAAAGTCGATGGGGATACGGGCGTTTTGGTCTCCCTCGCCCACGGTGATGGAAAGGGTATTGGCGGGCTGCACCTCGATGGCGAGAGGCAGGCTTTGGTTATTGTGGGCTATCTCGTCCCCCGCCATTTCTACTGTGGCATAGATAGAGGTGGCACCGGCTGCCTGCGGAGTCCAGCTAAGCTGAACGTTTTGCACTTCACCGGGCGCTATCTCCACACCATTTACGGAGCTTAATAGAGTGCCGCCGGCTTGAAAGAGCTTCACCATATAGTTTGTCTGGCTGCTATTGCCATTGTTTTTGATGTTTACACCAAAGCTTGCCAAGCTGCCCACGCGGGGAGTGGTATTTCCGCTAAGTCCGTAGCAACTAAGGTCATTAACGATTGATACCGGGGTGTAAACAAAAGTAGTTTGGGGAAATTGACCGGAGAGCGCTCCCACGGGCGGATTGGCGGGATCAAACTCATCCGAACTGCTATAGATATTGCGGCTGCGGTTATTACCCACAGTTTGCGCTTTGAATACATCGTTTTGGTTGTACCACACTTCGTCCCAGGGACGCTGCACCAGCATTACCAGATTCCCCTCAATATGCGTATAAGGGGTGCTAAGCGGGATGTTTATGGTGTTGGTACCGCTGGGGAAGTTTATATTGCCATCAAATACCAAGGTAAGCGCCGATGAAGGAATATATCCGGCTACCAAGTTTGCCTGCTGAGTGCTGCCCAGCCAAATGCGGGTAGGCGCACTCGAATTATTGGTAACAAATGTATTGTAAAACTTAATGGCACTAATAGTACCGGTATCGAAACCCAATTCATCGGGGAAATAAAGGGTTTCAAATAGTGAATTGCGCCAGTAAAAATCCAGCGGGATTCTGGCTTGTTGGTTTCCGGTACCAATGGTCACCTCTTCGGCGCCCAAAAGGGTACACATTAGCCCCAAAAGGACTATTAGCAAGTTCAGATACTTCCTGTAGTGCATCTAAAAGTCTCCTTAATTTAGCGTAATAATACTATTTTGTAGATGCTTTAGTAGAATCACTATATAGCTTCGTATATACACGAAACTATTATAGTATGTATGACTAAAACTGGTGATAATTCCCTTTACACATCTATAAACAACCAAAAATACATATGCCTGCACAATACATAATGCAAGAAGCGTGCCAAATCTTGCCGCCATAATATATTTTTGTAAACAAATCACGGATATATATATCAGTATCACCAAGATAGCTGATGAGCAAACACTCCTAAATTAAACACATATATATTCGCTCAGCAATTATCCATACAAGAATATAATAAGGTGTTTTAAACTTTATCCAAATACTAAATATCCGTTTATGCTTTAGCGAGGGGACAGCCAGCCCTAACCCCTAATGCTTCGTGCAAGGCGGATACAGCTTCGCCCCGTGGCTTAGGCACGCCACGCCTCATGCAGGTGTAATAAACGGATGTTTACAGAAAATACCACCCGGCACCCAATATACCTATAGTGGACAAGTAGTGGACAAAACCGGAATTATTTTTTGTTTAGATTGGATGCTCTGCTGAGAAGGCAATCTATGTAATTGAAAATGAAGTTAGTTGCCAATAATGATAAACATCCAAAACCAGCTTGAAGTTGTCTTGAAAAGCTAAATGAACAACACAACAATGAATCTGCACCCCTAAAATGTAGGGGCAGACCCGTGTGTCTGCCCTCAAAATGCCCTCGCCTTCCGGCTGGTATCGCCTCGCTACACTGCTTGTGCCAAATCGGAGTTTAGCACCCTACTATATTTGAACAAGCGCCCAAAGAACCACCATAAAACACCTGTATTTCCTCTTTTGGTCGTTTTTTCGATTGACAGAATATTGTTGTAATAGAAAGTTGTAATGTCTATAATTTTAAAGATGTTCTGGCATCTTAATAGTGTAAACATCAAAAAGCTTAGGATTTATCAAATGAAGTTGAGTCCCAAACGTTGGTGTAAATTCCAATTCTTTGTTTATCAGGTTCTTTGAGGACATTATTCCTTCTTCATTTTACACTCTATCTGTATTCAATTGAACAGTTGCATTGTTTTTCAATGTCTTAATTCCGTCAAGTGCTTTCTCGATCATGAACGATCACCTCGCAGTGACGGGCTGGAGCCCTGCGGAGGAGGCGTAGCCGACGGAGCAGGGCTCCAGCCCGTCGCGCGGCACCTTAGTGGGTATGTGTTTTATACGAGTTCCTCTGATTGCTTCCATGGGGTCTGATAGGTATATTTTACTGCATGTCCATTCCTCTGAATAGTCTTGTAATATTGCACCTAATAGACGTATGCAACTTTCATCATTAGGAAATATCCGGACACTTCTTTCTCTACGTCTAAGCTCCTGGTTAAGCCTTTCAAGGGGATTGGTAGATTTAATCTTAGACCAATGGCTGAAGGGAAACTCAAGATATACCGATATTTCGTGATATGTATCTTCCAGCCACTCCAATAACCTATCTTTGCCTTTGATCTCAACAGTCTTGGTAAGCTCTTTCCATGCCAGGTTGAAAGATTCTACAGTTCTTGAGCCGACCAAGTCTTTGATTAGCGGAAGAAGCCAAACCAAATCGGTCTTTGAAACCTTACTCTGGGCATTACGCATCCAGTGGATGATGCAGCGCTGGCGTAATTGACCAGGGAAGCACTCTTCTATTGCCTGGATCAAACCGTCATGCTCATCACTAATCCAAAGCTCACCACGCTCAAGACCACGGGCTTTGAGGCTTTGCAAAAAGTCTTTCCAGTTATAATAGCTCTCTTTGTTGCCTAAATAAAGACCCAACACATCGCGATAACCGTCTTTTCTTAGCCCTATGGCAACTAAAACAGCTCTTGATACTACTCCTTGTTCTGTGCGAACCTTGACGTAAAGCGCATCAAGCCAGATATAAACATAGTGTTGGTCTAAATCCCTATTCTTCCAGATTTCTACTTCTTTATCTATTTGGGCGGCACAACGGCTGACCAAGCTACGATCAATTCCTGCTACCCCAAGCTCCTCAAACAACTGGTTCATTTTGCGTGTTGACACTCCAGCAAAATAGGCTTCACTGATGATGGTGATCAATGCCCTATCTACACGTTGGTATCTCTCAAGTATTGATGGGTAAAAGCTACCTTTTCTGGGTTTGGGAATACTTATATCCATAGGACCGATGGCTGTATTGAGTGGTTTTTTGCGACGCCTGTAGCCATTTCGATAGTTAGTACGGCTCTCGGAGCGCTCATAGGATTCCGCTCCAAGTTCCATGTCATATTCAGCCTCAATCACGATTTGGACAAACTTCTCTAATAAATTGATGAAGCTTCCAGGAACTAATTCATCAATTTGCTTGACCAATTTGGCGACTTTGTTTTTCTTTGTTCTTAGTTGAGTCATTTTCGTCTCCTTGTTCTTTAGTTTTTTGTCTTGAAAACCATTAAAACAAAGAACGGATTTGGCTCAACCTTTTTCTTCAAAAGGCGCTTACCAATTTACACCACTCTTTGAGACACTACCAATTTGAAGCCATCTTAGCCTTCATTTTCTCCGTATTAGTTCATTGTTTTTTTTCTTTACCCACTATATTTGAAAGAAAGCTTTATTTCATATCTACTTGCGCTAATTGATGATCTGGCGGCTGTTATTCATGTTAAAACCCCACCTTTCTTTCCAAATTGTGTTTACCCAGCGCTTCCAGCTCGGCATAACGCTCAATATCCTCCAGCAGCAATTTGGCGTTTTTGCCGCGTTGCATGGCGTGATAGCAGGCATTTTGCACGATGATGCGGATTAGCCCACCGCTGAGGCAATACTCATGCCCCCGATATTCGCAATCAATCTCTGCCGCACCGGGTATCTCTTTTACCAAGTGCAATCTCCAAAGCCGGCTGGCGGCGCTGGCATCCGGCAGCTTAAATTCCAGCTTGAAATGGAGGCGGCGAAAGAGCGCCTCATCCATATTATTCATCAGGTTTGTAGTGAGAATCAGGATGCCGGGCAGCTTTTCCAGCTCTTCCAAAAAGATGTTTTGGATGGCGTTTTCCGTGCTCGCCACATTGCTAAGGCGGGTATCCGAACGCTTATGCAGTATCAAATCCGCTTCGTTCAGCAGAAATACGGGTGCCGTTTTGGGCTTTTGATTTGCATGGCGGATGGCTTCAAATAGCTCTTTCACTCGCTTTTCGGTTTCCCCATAGTATTTATCTCGCAGCTGGCTGGCTTCGATCTTGATCAAATCGCGTCCCAATTCATTGGCAATTACTCCGGCGCTATAGGTTTTGCCCGTACCTGCCGCCCCATAAAGAAGTATGAGGCAGGAGTTTAGTGCCTGGGCATCCGTACTAAGCGAAGGACTCCGCAAAGACCAACGCGAGAGATCAAAATACTCCGGATTTTTCAGCCGGGCAATAATGCTTTCCATAAGCTGATACTCGTTGTTATTCAACACCAAATCCGGCAAGCGCTGCGTGGTATTTACCAAGCTAAAAGCCCATCGCCATCTTCCAAAAGCTGCTTTATCAGCTTCTTTCCGTCCTCATCTTCCTCCGTGGGAAAACCTTCGCTTAGTTCAAAGCGCTTATAGAGCTCGCCCTTTAGCTCCAGGTCGCTTCTGCGCCTGAAAGGTACCCTTTGTGCCTGCATCATACGGTTTTCCTTCATCAGATAGCGTCTGCGCAGCCCCCGGCGCAATTGCTCTCTCTCATGGCTATTGCGCCCAAGGTATGCTGCAATTTGCGGTAATTCATAGTCATGGTCATTTTTAGACGCACGGTAAAGCAGGGAGCACACAAGGAAATCCAGTTTATCCATGCCAAAATCCCGAATAATCGCCTTGAGGCTGCTATCTTCAGGGGATGCTTCAATGCTATCCCAAAGCAATTCCAGATAGTAGCGAATGATATTGCCGGCGGAGATCAGCTTGCATTCTCCTTCATCCAGATAGCGCATAAGCAGATCCAAATAGTTACTTACATATTGCATTCCCGGATATTGCCCGATATAATCCGGCTCCAGCAAGGCTTTGAGGCTTCCATAGCAATCCACGCCCAGCAGCACTGCCTTCAGATAAGGATTCAAATAGGTATTTACCTCGCAGATGCTTACGATATCCAGCGCTTCATCCCGGCGATCGCTGGCAATCATCAGCCCGCGTTCATAAAGGCTCAGGAGAAACTTTGCCTGCTTTAGATAAGGCAGGTCTTTGGCAGATTCTTTGTCTCTAAGGCATTCCAAATCGCAAGCCTCAATTCTGCCGCGAATAAAATAGCCAAATTGCTCGGCGATGATCTCGATATCCAGTTTGCTGAGCTTTAGAAAGCTAAGATTCGGATTTGTGCTTACTTCTTTTAATGCCGCTTCCATGTATTTTTCGTAAGTCTCTTGCACCGGCTCCTGAGCCGGGGTTTCGGCTTGAGTCTCGGTATCAGAATAATTTACAATGGGTTTGCCTCTGCGGTCGCGCCGGCCTCTTTTGGGTGCTGTGGGGTCTTGTTTTTGGAGTTCCACCAGGTTTTGGAAAATTAAGCTGATATCTTCCATGTTTTTTCTCCTTACTTTTTATATAGAATACGTTTTTCAGGGCACAACCGTCCCCGAGTTGGTGATTTCCTTGAGTTTTTTGAACCCTTTATCCTACTCTATCAGGTTCTTTGGGTATCAAATGCCTGTTGTTCTTTTGCTACATGATTTAGTTCTGGTGGTTTATTTATAGTAAATGAAGGATATATTTCACCCATAAGATTACCCTGCCGCTGCCATACATGAAAACGTGAGTGCGGCACATATATTAAAATAGTCCGTTTTCTGAAAAAAGCAAATAATTCTATCGTTTATTTTGTTCTTTAGCCCTGATACAGTGCCAATACGGCTTCGATTTCCTCCTTGCTTTGCAGGAGGTCAATCCAGTTTGCGGGGATTTCCTCAAAGCCATATAGCAAAGCGGCTACTCCACCGGCAATCGCGGCAATGCTATCGGTATCTTCACCCAGTTTTACTGCTGCCAATAGGGTTTCCTCAAAGCTTTCGTTATTCAAAATGCACCATAAAGCGGCTTCCAGGCTGTGCACCACGTAGCCGGAGGAGTGCAGGTAGTTGCTGGGGTTATCCACATTATTGCTATCAAAAGCGGCGATATCGTAATCTATAAGCCGCATTAGCTCCATCGCGTCTTTTACCGTGATCGGTATTCTACAAGAAAAGTCATACATCTCTTTCTGTATTTCCTCAAATGCCTCATGCTTATCCATTTTGTTCAGGATGCGCTCGGCAAAACGCAGGTAATACAAACAGCAGAAAACGCTGCGAATATGCGGATGCGTAAGCGCGCTTACCTCTTTTACATACTGGTAGGCGGTATCGATATCTTGCCCGTAAGTCTTGATCAATAGCGGCAAAATGCGCATCAGGGCGCCGTTACCATTGGCGTTTACGATGTTTTGTTTGATCAAATTGGGTAATTCCGCTGCGTTTTTATCCGCCAGCTCTTTTGCCTGCGGAATGCCGATAGCGCACTGCCTGCCAATATCAAAGGCGTAGGGAAGTGCGCTGCGGTAGCCCTCGGAAAGCCAGGCATAATTCTTTTGCGCCATATCGCCGAGGTCGTAGCCACTTGCCAGGCTTTCTGCCAAACACAAGGTAAGCGAGGTATCATCCGACCACAAACCAATGATCTGAGGCAGGTATTTGTGGTATTCATGCCCGGAACGGTATTTACCCATATCTACAATGGGATGGCGGCTCGCATAATCGCGGGATTTAAATTGCATGGGAAAGCCTAAAGCATCACCTACGGCAACGCCATAAATGATATGTTTCATAAGGATGGGAAGTGTGTAGCCAGCAATTTTGACTTCAGATTGATTCATGATTTACCTCCAAACTTGGTTTTTTATATATCTATATTATAACACTTTTTAGAAAAAACGCAAAAAAATCTTTTCCGGAATTGAAAATTGAGGGTGGAAAATGGGAAAAAAGCTCGCAGGGTGACGCTGCCTTCCTCCTTTGTTGCCCTCGCAATGCCATCGCCTCTCCCCGCTTTTTCTGGGTAGAGACGAGGGCATTGTGAGAGAGAGAAACGGGGAGCTCGCTTTGCAGGTGATAGGGCTGGCACGGCTCGCAAGCTCGCAGGGGACAGGTCGCAGGTGGCAGGGCTGCGCTGGGGGTGGACTTATTTTGTTTTTTTTGGCTCTCTTTCAAATATAGTGGGTAAAAAAAAGAACACTGAGCTAATACGGAGAAAATGAAGCCTAAGATGGCTTAAAATTCAAGCTATCTAAAACACTGTCCCTGACGGGACAAGACAGCTAGGATGCCATCATTTCGGGAAATAATCGCATCCAATATATTCGATGGCTACCCACCAAGTTTGAAAGTGAGCCTTATTTATATTATGCACAAATTTGTGAATTAGCGTTTTGGAGTAGTTCAAATCAATCTTTCCGTTTTTTTATATTGACATCATTATCGAAATGAAAATAATGTCTTTAAGATAGAAAACAAAATCGATAAAAGAGAGAGGTGTCGCCATGCCCCAGGCTTCAAACTATAATGGAAGAGCCTTTGAATATATTACACTGCACACATTTCAAGAGGAAATACAAAAGAAGTGTGCGGTGATAATAGATGAATCCGAAGGCTATAATGCCGCCAAGAAGGCATGGGAGGCAATAAGTCCCCAAACCCGTATTGCTTTGAAGAATAGCGCCGTAGTAGCTGTGAATATTGTATTAGAATTGGAACCTCTCATCTTGAAAGAAAAGAAACATACGCTTTCTCTTAGAATACAAACAGACGCCAGCGGCAAAGAAGGCGATGTACGGGATCTGATTATCGAACGCCCCAAGCTGCAATGGGAAATAGGGCTTAGCTTAAAACACAATCACAAGGCGGTAAAACACAGCAGGCTGGCAAAGACCCTGGATTTTGGTAAGAGCTGGTATAATATCCCATGTTCAAACGAATATTGGGCTGCGGTAAAACCGGTTTTTGACCGCCTCGAATTGGAGAAGGGCAAAAGGACAAAATGGCGGGAAATCTTAAACAAAGCTGATACGGTCTATTTGCCTTTGTTGGATGCTTTTACACAAGAAATACAAAGAGCCAGCACCAAAAAACCCAGGAAAATGCCCGAGCTAATGACCTTATATTTATTAGGTATTTACGATTATTATAAAGTGCAAACGAAAGATAGCCGTAAACTGGTGAACCTGAAAGCATTTAACCTACATGGCACGCTTGGTTTGGTGGATATAAAGGCAAAACAATCAAAGATTAAGGTGCTTTCCTTGCCCAATCGGATTATCCATATTGGTTTGAAACCCAAAAGCAAAACAACGGTTGAAATGTATTTGAATAATGGCTGGTCATTTAGCTTTAGATTACACAGCGCCAGTACCCAGGTAGAACCCAGCCTGAAGTTTGATATAAACCTAATCGGGCATCCTAACGAAATGCTAAGCATTACCCGAAGCTGGTTGGGTTAAGTGGGTATGAAAATGCAAATGAATTACAGCCATATAAATATAACACTGCAACGGGGCATAAAATGAACATCGCTTCCCTCTTTTCCGGTGCCGGTGGCTTGGATTTGGGCTTTAAACAAGCCGGATTCAAGGTGATCTGGGCAAATGAATTTGATAAATCGATCTGGGATACCTTCCGGCACAATTTTCCGAATACCATGCTGAATACAAATAGCATTGTAGATATAGCTTCGGATGAGATTCCCGATGTGCAAGGCATCATTGGGGGACCTCCCTGCCAAAGCTGGAGTGAGGCGGGTGCCGGACGCGGGATAAACGATAGCAGAGGGCAGCTTTTTTATGAATATATCCGGGTTTTGAACGATAAAAGACCGCTCTTTTTTCTGGCGGAAAACGTTTCGGGCATCTTGCTACCACGCCATAGAGCCGCGTTTCATGCGATCGTAGATAGCTTCCGAAACATAGGCTACGATGTAAAATGGGCATTGCTCAATGCAGTGGATTATGGAGTTCCGCAAGACCGCAAACGAGTAATCATCATCGGATTTCGCAGCGATTTGGCAGTGTATTACAAATATCCGCCGCCCCTGCTCTATACGAAAAACTTAGATGAAGCTATTGGGGATATGCCGCCGCCTTTACCCGCTTTGGAAAATAACAAAGCCAATAGTCCTCAAGATTTGCCCTTACCAAATCATGAATACATGACCGGCGGCTTTTCTACCATCTATATGTCTCGCAACCGGGTAAGAGCCTGGCATGAACCCTCTTTTACCATTCAAGCCGGCGGCAGGCATGCGCCCATTCATCCCAGCGCACCCAAAATGAGATTTATCGAACAAAATATAAGGGTCTTCAAGCCGGGGCATGAACACGAATACCGTCGCCTCTCGGTGCGGGAATGTGCCAGAATACAAAGCTTTCCGGATAATTTTATCTTCAAATATAATAGCCTAAGCGATGGCTACAAGATGGTGGGCAATGCGGTGGCGGTGGAATTTGCCAGAGTATTGGCAATGTCCATTGCTGAGGCTTTGGCGGCGCGGGTTTTGCGGAAACCGCTTGAGTATGGTTTGGCGGCACCGAATGGTATTGGGCTAAGAGCAGAGAGTTAAGGGCAGTTCTGAAATGCTAAAAATGAGCAATACAATCAGATATCTCTGCCCTCATCTCCCCTGAATATAGCTCATATTACTCTTTGAAACAGATGGAGATAGGCTGTTTACCACCGCCAAAATGATTTAAATCAAATAAACTCATTGACAGAAAAACTAAAGAAATTATTTTTGCTACAAAGATGAATAACTGGAGATAAGCTCTTATGAACGATCAGTTGCAAGAACTCTTAAGCAAGGTTTATGAAGAAGGCGTGGCAAAGGCCAATGCCGAAGTGGAACGGATATTAGGCAAGGCACAATCTGAAGCTGAGGCGATCCTTAGCGAAGCCAATGCCAAGGCTACGGCGCTGGTAGAAGCGGCTCAGAAGCAGGCGGATGAGCTAAAGAAAAATACCGAGGGCGATGTAAAAGTAGCCAGCAATCACAGCCTGAGTGCCTTAAAACAAAAGATTACGGATTTGGTTCTTTTAAAAAGTGTGGATGCCGGCAGCAAGGCGAGCTTTAGTGAACCTGCATTTGTGCAAGAGCTCATCAAAGAAGCGCTGACAGGCTGGAAAGAATCCGGCGGGCGCCTGAGTTTGGCAGAGAACCTGGAAAGCAAGCTGGATGCCGGCTTTATCAATTCCCTTAGCCAGCTTTTTAAGGGCGAATTGAAGGTAGATTTCAGCCCGCAGATCAAATCCGGCTTTAGCATTTCACCGCTTGATGGAGGCTTCAAGCTGAGCTTTAGCGACGAAGATTTTGCCAATCTCTTCAAAAACTATCTGCGTCCGCGCAGCGCCAAAATACTATTTGAAAATTGATTATGGCGGCACACTACTATTACTTTATCGCCGGCTTGCCCAGCATCTCGCTGGATGATAGCAAGCTGAGCCTGGGTCCCAGAGACTTTCGGGTGGAGGCGGAAAAGCATCTGAAAAACGAGGATTTTGCCCTTATCCGGCTACTACATCTGGAAGAGGATATTTTGGGATTTCTCAAAGTATTGTATCAGGAACCCTGGGCAGAATCCTACGAAGGCTTGATTTCGCGCGAGTTTTGGCAGGAATATATAGACTTCCTCAGCAAGGAAGAGCCGGAAATAAGCTCGGGCAATGAAAAGCTCTTTAAGAAGCTGCCTGCTTTTATCGAAAAAGCGGCGCGCGCGGTTTTGGAGCCGGAAGAGCCGCCTGCCAAAGCCATTATCGAGTATCAGCTGCTTTTGGGTTTTTACCAATATGCCGCCAAAATCCCTAATGACTTCATTCAAAAGTGGTTTGAGCTAAACCGCCAAATCAAAAACATCCTTACGGCGATCAATGCGCGGCAGCATCAGCTGGACTTTAGCGCTTATCTGATCGGTGAAGACCAGCTCTGCGAGCAGCTTCAATTAAGCCACGCCACGGATTTTGGTTTGGGCAAGGAAAGCCCTGTATTCGATGCTATTTACCGGATCTGGGAGCAGAATAACATCCTGTATCGCGAGCGGGGCTACGACCACTTCAAAGCAAAATGGATCGACGACCAAAACTTCTTTGAATACTTCAATATCGATCGCATTTTGGGCTATTATACAAAGCTGAGGTTGATAAATCGCTGGATAAAAGCAGATGAAAGCCGCGGCAAAAAGGTATTTACCAATACTTTGGATAAACTGGGAAAGAGCTTTTCTTTTCCCGAAGATTTCAATATAAAAATAACGCAAAAATAGAAGGTATCACGATGACCAAAGGTATAGTGAAAGGAATCATCTCCAATCTGGTGCAGGTGGAGGTTTCGGGACCCGTTTCCCAAAACGAGATTTGTTACATTAACCTGGGACACGAACGGCTGATGGCAGAAGTGATCAAAGTAAGCGGAAACATCGCCTATACCCAGGTATTTGAAAGCACCCGCGGGCTAAGACCCGGAGATACAGTGGATTTTACGGACCACATGCTGGAAGTAAAGTTGGGTCCCGGCATGCTTTCCAAGAATTATGACGGACTGCAAAATGACCTGAATAAGATGACCGGAATCTTTCTGGCGCGCGGAGATTATACAGACCCTCTGGACGAAGACTCCAGCTGGGATTTCACGCCCCTTGCCAAAGCTGGCGACAAAGTAAGCGCCGGAGATTGGCTGGGCAACGTTCCGGAAAGCTGGATCGCACATAAGATCATGGTGCCTTTTGGGATGGATGGCGAATATAGCATCAAATCCATTGCCGGCGCAGGAACTTATAAGATTACGGATACCATCGCTACCCTCGTGGATAAAGAAGGCAAAGAGCATGCGGTAAATATGATTCAAAAATGGCCGGTGAAGATTCCCATCCGTGCCTATCTGGAAAAACCGCGCCCCTTTAAGCTGATGGAAACCGGAGTGCGCACCATCGACACCCTAAACCCCATGGTGGAAGGCGGAACCGGCTTTATCCCAGGTCCCTTTGGTGCAGGCAAAACCGTATTGCAACACTCGATATCCAAAAATGCCGAAGCGGATATGATTATCTTTGCTGCCTGTGGTGAACGTGCAAACGAGGTGGTGGAGATGTTTGTGGAGTTTCCGGAGCTGGACGACCCCCGCACCGGGCGCAAGCTAATGGAACGCACCATCATCATCTGCAATACTTCCAATATGCCGGTGGCAGCGCGTGAAGCCTCGGTTTATACTGCCATGACCATTGCTGAATACTACCGCAATATGGGGCTTAAGGTATTGCTCTTGGCAGATTCCACCTCCCGCTGGGCACAGGCCTTGCGCGAAATGAGCAACCGCATGGAAGAGCTTCCCGGTCCGGACGCTTTCCCCATGGACTTGCCGGCGATTGTGTCGAACTTCTACGCGCGTGCGGGCTTCGTATATCTCAAAGGCGGCGCCACTGGTTCCATTACCTTTATCGGCACCGTTTCACCCGCTGGCGGAAACCTCAAAGAGCCGGTAACGGAATCCACCAAAAAGGCAGCCCGCTGCTTCTACGCACTCTCGCAGGCGCGGGCGGATAGTAAACGCTATCCGGCGGTTGATCCCATTGATAGCTATAGCAAATATTTGGAGTATCCGGAAGTAATCGAATACTTGAATACAAATATCAATCCCCATTGGGTGGAGAATGTGCTTTTGGCAAAAGACATTCTGCACCGCGGTCGCGAAGCGTACGAGCAGATCAATATCTTGGGCGATGACGGCGTGCCGCTTTCCTACCACGATCGCTATTGGAAAAGCGAGCTGGTGGATAGGATCATCCTGCAGCAAGATGGCTTTGACAAAGTGGATCAATCCACCCCCATGAAGCGTCAGGAATATATGCTGGAGCTTATCTTGGATATCTGCGGCATGGATTTTCACTTTGAAAGCTTTGAAGAGATAATGCCCTACTATGTGCGAATGATAAATATCTGTAAACAGATGAACTATGTGGAATTCAAGAGCACTGAATTCAATAAGTACAACGAAGAACTAAGTAATACCACCCAGGAAAGGAGAGCAGAGTAATGTCCACCCAAGCCTTTCAAAAGATTTATACGAAACTTAATTCCATTACCAAAGCTACCTGCACGGTGAAAGCCACCGATGTGGGAAACGACGAGCTGGCTACTGTAGCCGGACGCCTGGCGCAGGTGGTGAAGATTATCGGAGATGATGTAACCCTGCAAATCTTTGCCGGAACTGAAGGTATTGGCACGGATGCTGAAGTGGTGTTCTTTGGCAAAGCGCCCACACTAAAGGTAGGTTCCGAGCTTGCCGGCAGATTCTTTAATGCCTACGGCGAGCCTATCGACGGTGGTCCGGATATCAACGGCACCGAGGTGGAAATAGGCGGACCCTCCGTAAATCCCGTGCGGCGTAAACAGCCTTCCGAGCTAATAGCCACCGGCATCGCCGGTATCGACCTGAATAATACCCTGGTTACCGGGCAAAAGATTCCCTTCTTTGCCGATCCCGACCAGCCTTACAACGAGGTGATGTCTTTGGTAGCGCTACGAGCACAAAGCGATAAGATTATCCTGGGCGGCATGGGACTTTCTACAGACGACTATCTGTATTACAAACACGCCTTTGAAAATGCCGGCGTAATCGACCGCATTATCTCCTTTGTGAATACCACGGAAGACCCCACCGTGGAGCGCCTCCTGGTACCGAATATGGCGCTTACCGCAGCCGAATATTTTGCCGCAGAGATGAACGAGAAGGTGCTGGTATTGCTTACGGATATGACGCTTTATTGCGACGCCTTGTCCATCGTAAGCAACCGTATGGATCAGATTCCTTCCAAGGATTCCATGCCGGGTTCGCTGTATAGCGATCTCGCCAAGCTTTACGAAAAAGCGGTGCAATTCCCCGAAGGCGGCTCCATCACCATCATCGCTGTTACCACCCTCTCCGGCGGTGATATTACCCACGCCATTCCGGATAACACGGGTTATATTACCGAGGGTCAGCTATTTCTAAAGCGCGATACGGATATTGCCAAGGTAATCGTGGATCCCTTCCGCTCGCTTTCGCGCCTGAAACAGCTTGTGATCGGTAAAAAGACCCGTGAAGACCATCCGCAGGTAATGAATACCGCGGTGCGCCTCTATGCGGATGCAGCAAATGCCAAAACCAAGCTGGAAAACGGTTTTGACCTTTCGGATTACGACGAGCGTACCCTGGCTTTTGCCCGCGAGTATGCCCGGGATATCCTCGCCATAGACGTAAATATCGATACCGATACCATGCTGGATCTAAGCTGGAATCTCTTCCAACGCCACTTCAGCAAAGCCGAAATAGGCATCAAAGATGAATTTATGAATCTGTATTGGGTAGAGGCATGAACCTGAAGTTTCAATTCAATAAAATCTCGCAATTGCAGCTGATTAAGCAATTGGGAGTAAGGCAAAAGGCATTGCCTACCTTGAAAAACAAGGAATCTGCCTTGCGCCTGGAGGTGAAAAAAGCGCGGGATACTGCCAGCGCCCTCGAAGCACAGGTGCAAGAGCGCATGCAGGATCTGGAAATCTTTATGAAGCTCTGGACGGAGTTTGATCCCAGCCTGCTCAGCATCAAAGAGGTTAAGATCAAAACCCGCAAGATTGCCGGAGTAAAGACCCCGGAGCTGGAAGAGATCTGCTACGAAAGCCTGCCCTTCAATCTCTTTAGTGCCCCCTCCTGGTATCTGGATGGCATCGTGATGCTCAAAGAGCTTTCCCGCCTCAAGATAGAGCGCGAGTTCTTTGTGCGCAAGATGCAAATCCTGGAGCAGGTGCGCAAGAAAACCACGCAGAAGGTAAACCTCTACGAAAATGTGCAGATTCCCGCTTTTGAAGATGCGATACTCCGTATCAAACGCTTCTTGGAAGATGAGGAAAATCTCTCCAAAGCGGCTCAGAAAATCCTCAAGAATCGCCTGGAGGTAAGCCAATGATAGAAAAGATGAAGAAATACAGCTTCGTGCTTTACCACTTGGATTACCGCAGTTTTCTGGAACGCCTGCAAGAGCTGGGCATGCTGCATATCATCCGGCAAACCAGCGAAAAGACGGATGAGCTAAAGCAAAATAGCGAGATGATCAAAGAGTATCTGGAGTGCATCCGTTCTCTAAAGAAGAAGGTGAGCGATGCACCCAAACCGCAAAGCAATCTGCCGGCTAAGACGCTCTTAAATAACATCAATAAAGCCTTTGCCGAAAAAGAGAACCTGCTGCGCACCAAAGAAACTTTAGTCAAGCAAATCTGGGAGCTAAGCCCCTGGGGACACTTTGATTATCAAATGCTGGAAAAGCTGCGGGCAGGGGGCATCAAAGTAAAGTTCCATCAGGTGCCCAAAAGCCAGTTCAAAGACGCGTGGCAAAAAGAACATGCGGTGCAGATAATTGGCGAGCGCAGCGGAACCTTATATTTCATCGTGCTTTATACCGGTGAAGACCCCGCCCTCGAAGCCGATGGATTTGGCTTCCATCAGGAAAGTCTGAAGGAGCTGGAAGCAAATCTGAAAGCTACCGAAGCGCGCATTGAGGATATTGAGACCTATTTTACCGATAATGCAGCAATGGCGATTGAAACCTTCGAGAGCGAGATTGCCCGGCTCACCACGCTTTACGACTTTGAAGATGCCAGCCTGCAAGGGCTTAGCGAAGCGGATAACCATGTAATGGTATTAAACGGCTGGATTCCCATTAGCAAAGAAGCCGCTCTGAAGGAGTTTATCGAGCGTGAACAGGTAATCCACTTTGCCGGCGAGCCTACAGAAGCGGATAACCCGCCCGTGCACCTGGTAAACGGACGCTTTGCCAAGCTCTTTGAACCCATTAGCAAGATGTATATGCTGCCCAAATATGGGGAGTTTGATCTCACGCCTTTCCTGGCGCCTTTCTTCATGCTCTTCTTTGGCTTCTGCAATGCGGATATGGCGTATGGGCTTATCATCGTTGCACTGGGCTGGTTTATGAAGCGCAAAGCCAAAAATGAAGCAATGAAAAGTCTGCTTACCCTGGTAATGTTCTTTGGCGCCGCTTCGGTGATAATGGGCTTCATCTTTGGCAGCCTTTTGGCTTATGACATGAAGGAATTACCCGGAGTGGGGAAGATGATACTGGTGCGGGACGATAACCAAATCTTCAATTTGGCGCTGCTTTTGGGCGTTATCCAGATTCTCTTTGGTATTGCTATCGCCACCGCCAAAAAGATTTACCAATCCGGCTTTATGCACGGCGTAAGCTCCATTGGCAAGTTTCTCTTTATCGCCGGCGTCTCCGTATTTGGTGCTGGACAATTGAAGGTGGATGTTTCCGCCATCAGCAGCTATGCCTCTTACTCGCTTTTGGCGGGTTTAGTGCTGATTATGCTCTTTAATAAACCCGGTAAGAATCCCATTATCAATATCTTGGGTGGTCTCTGGGAGATGTATGGCATCATCACCGGCTTCTTTGGGGATATCCTAAGCTATATCCGCCTTTTTGCGCTGGGTGTATCCAGTGCGATATTGGGCTTTGTAATCAATAGCGTGGGTGGTCAAATGCTGGGCATACCAGTAGCTGGTCCCGTTATCTTCTTCTTCTTTATGATTTTGGGGCATAGCATCAATATCGCCTTAGGCGGACTCTCAGGCTTCGTGCATCCCCTGCGCCTTACCTTTATCGAATTCTTTAATAATGCGGACTTTAATGGTCCCGGCTTGGAATATAAACCACTTTCCAAATCTTAAGGTAAAATAATAGGAGGTTAAATGAACCCGGATACCTTAAACACAGTAGCACAAAGCATTACCATGGCGGGCGGGGGATTGGCTTATTCCCTGGCCTGGATCGGAATCTTCCTCATGGTGGCGCTCTCCGGTATCGGAAGCGCCTGGGGAACGGTTATCGGTGGTAGCGCATCCGTTGGAGCCATGAAAAAACGCGAAGGAATCTTTGCTAACTGCATGATTCTCTCCGCATTGCCCGGAACCCAAGGTCTTTATGGCTTTGGTGCTTTCTTTATATTAAATGGACACATCGTGCCCGAAATCAACCTCTTGCAATCTTTGGCAATCCTCACGGCAGGACTCATCATGGGTGTAGTAGGTCTTATTTCTGCCTACCAGCAAGCCCAGATCGTAGCCAATGGTATCGAGAGTATCGGGCAGGGAAATGATGTTTTCACAAATACCCTTATTTTGGGTGTATTCCCCGAACTTTATGCCATTATCGCTTTTGCCTCTTGCTTCCTGATCTCGGGTGTAATCCCCGGCTTGGCATAAGCCATATTTAAGGCAAAACAAAAGAAGCGCATCCGGTTTTGGGTGCGCTTCTTGCGTTTAGGCTAAAAAAGATACTATTGCAGTAGTTCCTCATAGAGCAGACGGTAGAGCAAGCCTTCGCCGATTAGCTTTACCGCATCCAGCTCCACTGCCCGCTGTGCGGCTTCCTTGCTTTTGCCGCCGCTTTTCATGTTCATCTGTTCTATATAATTGATGTTTGAGCCTGTTTTGGCATCCTGCAAAGTAAGCTGGATATCGCCATAAGAGGTATAGTGTTTCATATTGGAAAGGTGTTCTCCATCCTTTGCCACGATGCGTATTTTTAGGAGGTATTGGGCATCATCCCGTTTTTGAGTTACGCCCAAATCCAGGGTGGCTAATTGGTTTACCACGTTTTCGCGTAAGCCGTTTTGATAGGCAGAGATAAAGCTATAATCCAAGCAAATCTGCGGCTTTTGCACATCCAGCCAGAGGTAGCTGGGAGCAAAGTTGATGCCGTTCCAGATGCTCTGAACGCTATCCTTTTGCAGGTATTTTACAAAGTGCTCTCTATCCAGTTCCACCATTACCCGCTGCGGGCTTTCGCCACTATGCAGTTTCCTGATCTGAAAGTCGAAATTGCCATTTTTATCTGTGGCTACTTTGTCTAAAATGTCGCCTTCCTGCCCGATTAGGCTAAACTTCAATGGGATATTGGGAGCGGGGGCGTGCCGGTAGCTGGCGCTGCCGCTAATGTGTTGATTCGTAGATATTTTGGAGATTACTTTTACTCTATCCTCAGCAAAGTGCAGCTTTAGCTCCTGCGGCAGGCTGCGCAGCTCTTCCATTACCTGGTTATACACGTTTACTTGTCCTTTTGGGCTATTGTAAACGAGGTCTAAATCCATGTAATCCACCAGGCTTTCCAATGCCTGCAAGAGCAGCGGAACCGCCTGCATCAGGTCTTGATTTACGCTTTCGTAGCGGTTTAGCAGGTCGTTTGCAGAGCTTAGCGCCCGCTCGCATTGAAGGCGGCGCTGGGCGTGGTATTCCGCTTTATTTAGCCGATAGTAGGCATAATACTCTTTCTTGGTTTCATAGCTGTCATAAAGCTGTAAATTGCGGATTTCGGCGCTGGAAATAGCCTTAAGGGTGGAGCTATATTCCTGGTTTAGCTGCCCGTTGTATTCCTCTTCGGAAAGCCTGATTGTGGATTCTATCTGCGTTACAATCAGCATCGAGATTTCTTTTAGTGCATTATCCTGAGCGATTTGCCGGTAGTTTGGCTGTTTCTTATCTATCTTTACCACCGCTGTGTAAAACGCAGAATCAGCCGGATTCTTGCTAATCCAGCCGGGGATTTGCTGATTTGCTGCACAGCTGAGCACGATTAGAAATAAGAGGGGAAATAAATACTTAATTTTCATCTGAGATACCGCCTAAAATCTGTAATTATATCGTCTGCTAATTCTTTCATTGCGGAATTAGCTAATTCTTTATCCGTGGGTGCCAAAGGCTCCATCTTGTTTACCAATGCTTTATTTACAGAGCTTAAAGCGCGGCGATCGCCACCTACAAACTTTGCCCATTCGTCTGTGAAGCTCTTGCTTGCGTTAAAGCTATGCTGATGGTTTATTTTGCCGGTGGATACATCCACCACGCTGTAGGATACCACTGCTTTTAGGGAAGTATGTTTGTTATATTTGGTAATGCTACATTCCACTTCCTGTTTCTCTTCGCGTTCGCCATCTTCTGTTTCTACGCTAAGCTCTGCTTTGTCTATCAAATCCACGCTGGTAATGCGCGGCGCACTATAATCTATCTGTAATATCTTACCGCTGAGGATTTCGTGGGCGCCCAGCAGCATGCCTATCCTGGCAGAGCTGGATTCATCTATCATGCCGGAAGCGCTAAGCTGTTGTTCCGAAAGCACTTTGTCTATTTGGTCGCGGGAGATGATTTCTACAAACTCATTGGCATTTCTTGCTTGAAACAGCTCGGATATAATCTGCTCCATCAGCAGCTCGCTAAGCGCACCATATCGCCCCCTACTGCCGCTCTTATCCTCAAACGCCAATACTGCTATACGCACCACTGCCTTGCGGCGCGCTTCCTGATATTGCATCTCGCTATCCTTGTAGCCAGATACATATTTTTGCGCTTCCTTAAAGGTAAGTGCCGCTTTCTTTTGCGTATCCCTATCCGCGCTCATGCGGCTCAGGTGCATCGCCTCTTTGTAATAGTGTTCGGCGCTCTCGCGCTTCGCTTCTGCTATCTCCTGACCGTAATTGTAAATATCAAATCTAATGGTTTCGCCGCTATTGGAATCTTGCAAAGTGGGTAAACTCTTTAGCATTATGGAAAGCTGCTCCATTGCTTCGTAGGATTTTAGTATTTTTGGCCAATTTGCAGAGTTCTTTTCCTCTTTGAGCTGGTTTACATCATTTCTATGTGCTTGTAATGCACGGGGGTAGGCATCCTTGAGGGATTGCTGCGCCTGCGGATTCGTGGGCTTTAGCTTCAAGGATTCTATTGCCATTAAGGTAGCAGCATGAAAATTCCCCTGTTTGTAAAGATTTTCCGAAAGCTTGGAATAACGTTTATTTTTGGAGCATGCGCTGATGGATAGGATTACCAGCAAGAGTACGAGCAATTTTAGTTTATGCTTCATCTTAAACCTCAATTATTAGATTCACTTATTATACAATTATAGTTTGAATTACCTTCGTATGAAACGCCGTATAATGTCAAGCGGGAAATTGGGAGTCCAGCTTTTTGAGGCTCAAGGTGGGGGAGACTGGTGCTGCTAAATATATAATACATTTGGCGCTTGTTCATTTTTGGTGGGTGAACGGAATGCTGGCATTTCTCTGGAATTGCAGAGATAAAGGCAGCTCGCCGTTCATAATTCTTGCTCTCTTTTAAATATAGTGGGTAAAGAAAAAAACAATGAGCTAATACGGCTTCATTTTCAAGCTGTGTAAAGGTCTTGAGGCTGTCTTGAAATGCCAAAAGCAAGCTCGATATCTGCTACATTGGGAGTGTAGGGGCGCAAGGCGTTGCGCCCGCATTTAACAAAGCGTGCGCAAAGCGCACACCGTAATAAATTGATACACAATCCGTAATGATTACCGGTTGCGTGCTAATTTCGGCGGGTTCAAGGCATTGAACCCCTACATTTCAGGGGTGGACTTTTCTTGATGTTGTGTTGTTTGCGTATTTCGGGACAGCTTCAAGACAGGTAGGATACCATCATTTCGGGAAATAATCGCATCCAATAAATTCGATGGCTACCTACTAAGTTTGAAAGTGAGCCATAATTCTATATAAGTGTCCTATTATTGGATTTACGGTGCTTCCCCGTGGGTTCCCCGTCCATTCGCCGTGCAAGCAACGGGAAAACAACGAGTTACGAACGGGTTACTTGCCTCGTACTGGAATTGATTAACCATTTCATCAAACACTCAGAAATCGGGGACGATAGGAAGGCTCTCCCGAAATGCTAAAAACCAAGCTCGATAACTGATACATTGGAAGTGTAGGGGCTTGAGGGCTTTGCGCCAGCTTTTAACAAAGCGTGCTTGAGCGCGCACACCGTAATAAATTGATACTGAGTCTGTAATGATTACCTGTTGCCTGTATATTTCGGCGGGTTCAATGCCTTGAACCCCTACATTTCAGGGTGGATATTTCTTGATCTTGCGTTGTTTACGTATTTCTGGAAAATCTCAGAGCTTATCACCCAAAAAACCATGCGAAAGTGCTTGACAGCTTATCGCTACCTGAAACAATAGCTTCCAATAAACTTCAAGGAGTTAAAATGAAACGTATAGTTTTGTGCCTAATCGTGTTACTGGCGATCAATGCGCTATTTGCCTTCAATGATTATTCTACGGCGATGGGCTTGCATTTTGGCACTTCCACCGGCAATGGCTATAGTATCCGCAAATGGAACGATAATAATGGCTACCAGCTAGTGTTTTCTGCCTACGCTTTTGGTAGCAAAAAAGCTCCGACCTATTTTGACGACAAAAATTACAAAAATGGCAGGCGTCAGGCAGGCGAGATGAGCTTTAACTATTTGTGGGATTTGCGGCGCACAAGCGACTATCATTTCTATATTATGTCCGGCGCTAGCTACAAATTGCAAAAAGTGAAACGCTTTTATAGAACAGGGGATACCGAGTGGGTAAGAGACGATAAATGGGCGGTGGGCGCAGGTCCCGGCTTTGAATGGAAGCTTGCCGAGCGCTTTCACATGTCGTTGGAACTCCCCATTACCTACAATCAGTCAGACGATATCGTTCCTTACATTCCGGCATTAGGGATATACTATTACTTTAAATAGAAAAATAAATCTGGCATAGCGCCAAGAGCTTGGAGCAATACTTGCCCAAAGCTCTGTGCGCCAAGCCTTTAGCCTTAACTGTAAGCGCAGCGGGAATTATTCACCAAATAGCTTTACCAATACCCTTTTGCGGCGCATACCGTCGTATTCACCATAAAAGATCTGTTCCCATGGTCCCAAATCCAGCTGCCCTGCGGTAATCGCCACCACCACCTCTCTGCCCATGATCTGGCGCTTGAGGTGCGCATCTGCATTATCTTCATAACCGTTGTGCCGGTATTGGGAGTGCGGCTTTTCCGGCGCCAGCTTTTCCAGCCATACCTCAAAATCCTGATGCAAACCGCGCTCATCGTCATTGATAAACACGCTGGCGGTAATGTGCATGGCGTTTACCAAACACAAGCCTTCCTGTATGCCAGATTCTGTGATAAGTGCCTGAACTTCAGGGGTGATATTGATATATTCCCGCCGCCGCTGGGTTTGGAACCAAAGTTCTTTTCTATAGTGTTTCATGGCGCTTAGATGAGGGGAAGCTCTTCGATAAAGCGAGAAAGCTCCAGCGGTGTATCGAAGATCATATCCGCACCAGCTTTCTGCAAGGCTTCTTTGCAGCCATATCCCCAGGCGGCACCAATGGCGATCATGCCGGCGTTCTTTGCTGTTTCAATATCCACGGGCATGTCTCCTACAAAGGCGATGTCGGTGGGGTCTTCTTTCAGGCGTTTTGCCAGCTCCAGCGCCAGAGTGGGGTCGGGCTTGGCGGGCTTTTCCGGAACCTGTCCGCTATAGATACCAAAGGGGTTCTTGGTATGGCTTATCATCGCCCCCCTAAAGAAATGGCGAATCATCTTTTTGGTGAAGTAGTGCGGTTTATTGGAAAGAATTGCCAGCTTGATCTTGTGCGATACCGAAAGCTGGATGGTGTGTAATATTCCCTGAAAGGGTCTGGTGCTTAGATACCACTCTGCATCGTAAGCATCCCAATACTTTTGGCTTAGCTCGTTGATGGCATTTTTGTTGCGGTCTTTGGTGGGCAGGGCGCGGCGGGTAAGCTCCCTTTGCCCGCTGCCGATATACTTGTGATAGGCGGCTTCAGAGTGTTTAGGATATCCAAGGGCGCTTAAGGCTTGGTTCATGGCGCTGGCAATATCCCTGATACTATCCAGCAAAGTGCCATCCAAATCAAAAATAATCGCCTTTAAACGGATGCTACTTTTCATGTTTCTTTTCCTCTATATTTCATTATTTGCTTGCGGTGTTTGATTCAGGGAGATAATCGGCGTGGCAAAAGCGATGCCTTCGGTGGCAAAGCGTTTTTTGAGCGCAATTATCATCTGGGTTTGCATGTTTATTACGTTGCTGGTGCCGGTCCAGATACCATAAAGGATATCAATCCCGTTTTCTTTGATACCATCCAAGAGTACCAATGGAGCGGGCGTGCCAAGCGCTTCGGGTAGCCGCACCGCTTCATCTTTCAGAACTGCTATCAGCTTCTCCAAATCCGTATCCAGCGCCACTCTCAGGCGTATTTGTGCGCGGCGGATATCGTATTTGGTGAGGTTGATTACTTCGGTTTTGATCATATTCTCATTTGGCAATCGCACAAAGCGGTTATCAAAGGTCTTGAGCTTGATTGAAAGCAGATCTACCGAGATTACGGTGCCCACAGTTTCTTCTACCTGTACGGTATCGCCTACCTGAAAAGGCTTTTCGGATATCAGGAAGATGCCGCTAATGATATTGGATACGCTGGTTTGCGAGGCAAAGCCGATAGCGATTCCCAATACGCCGGCTGCACCCAAAAGCGCCGAAATCTTAAAGCCAAACTCATTGAGAATCATAGCAATCAGTATCAATGATAAGGCATAAGACACAAAGCGATTGAGCAACATTTCTGCTTGAGCGGAAAGTTTGCCATCGATTACGCGCTTAAATAGCCTGCGTAGCAGCCGTAAGACAGGAATCCCCAAGCCAAGCATTAAAAGCACACGCACCAACAGGCTCAGGCGATCCATAGAAACATAGCTTACAAAAAGATTTGTAATAGACTTAACAAACATAAATATAATCCTTATCAAAGGTCTGAGATAGGTTTCAGTTTAAATAAAGCTTAATATTTTGTCTATAGTTATTTTTGGATTATCCGCGCTATTTTGTTAAAACTGTGGATAGATTTCCACAAACCCCTTGATTGAGAAGCCCGAAAATCTCCGTTTAGCCTGTATTGATGCTACTTTGGAGTGTACTCTCCTAATTGTGAAAAAAAACAACAAAAAGCAGGAGTTTTTGCAAAAACAAAAAAAAGCGCTGCCCCAAAGGACAGCGCTAAACGCTAAGAATTAGTGTTAATTGAATTCCACTTTAGGTGCTTTTTGCGCTTCGGCTTCGGCAGTGAAGAATTGGAAGCTCTTGGCACCAATCATATTGGCAATGATGTTATTGGGGAATATCACGATCATTTGGTTATACTCCTTGGCAGCCTCGTTGTAGCGCATTCTTTCAGTGCGGATGCGGTTTTCGATGCCTTCAAGCTGAGATTGGAAGCTGAGGAAGTTTTGGTTTGCCTTTAGTTCCGGATAGCTTTCCATTACTACCATCAGGCGGCTCAGCGCATTGGACAAGCCTGCCTGGCTTTCCTGGAAACGGGCAAATGCCTGAGGGTCGCTCAGCGCCTCCGGGGGGAGATTGATCTGTCCACCCATGGCAGAACGCGCTTCGGTTACGGCGGTAAAGGTTTCCCGTTCAAAGTTTGCCGCACCTTGAACTATGCTATTCAGGTTCGGCACGAGGTTATAACGACTTTGATACACGTTTTCCACTTGCGCCCAAGCGGATTCCACTTCCAATTTCTCTTTTTGAATGCTATTGTATCTGCCGATGAACCATCCCGCGAAAAGGAAGATCACCAGAAGAACTGCCAGTAGTATTATTAATCCCTTTTTCATTGCTAATCCTTCTTGATTACATTTTAGCGAACACTAATGCTGCAAGCGCTTTCTTGTCCAGATTTATTTTTAATAAAGCCAGATAAGCTACGGATAAATAAACTTATGTCGTTTTACTGATTGTATTGGATGGCAAAAAAAAGGGGCTGCCACGATGGGCAACCCCAGATATTTAGTTTATGATTGTATTAGTTTTCGGGTATGGGATTCTCTGCCTCGGCGGGAGCTGCTTCCACAACTGGAGTCTCTTCTGCTGCCGGAGTCTCTTCTGCTACCGGAGCTTCCTCAACTGCGGGGATGGCCTCGAGCACAGGAGTTTCTTCCGCTACCGGAACTTCTTCAGATGCAGGGGTTTCATCCACTACCGGAGTTTCCTCCACTACGGGGATGTCTTCAAGCACGGGAGCTTCTTCCACTATCGGCATTTCTTCTGGAATAGCTTCTGCCAGGGCAGCCGCTTCAGCTTCCGCTGCTGCTTTTGCTGCCTGTGCTTCCGCCAATCTCTTTTCCTCGGCTTTCTGTCTTTCTTTCTGAGCCTTTTCCGCTTTTTCGGCTTTCTTCTTTTGGGCTTTGGCTATCTTATCGCGCATATACTGCTCGTGGATAGCGATGTATTCTTCCTGCAATTTGGGGTCGCGGGAGAAGAAGAAGGCTTTTACGGAGAGGATGAGTCTGCGGTTATCCATATCCAGTTCGATTACTTTCAGGGGCAGCTCTTCGCCTACGTGGAAGGCATCTTCACTATGCTCCAGCTTCGGCAAAGCGAGATGGCTAATGGGGATAAAGCCTTCTACCACGTCGTTGCCCATGGGGATATCTACCAATACGCCTTTGGGTATCAGTTTGGAGATTTTGCCAATAACTTCAGTATTCACCGGCAATTCTTCATTTAGGGTAGCCCAGGGGTCTGGCACCAATTGCTTTACGCCCAACGCGATTCTATGCAAATTGCGGTCGATGGAAAGGATGATGCTTTCTACTTCCTGCCCTTTGCGAAATACCTCGCGCGGGTGGTAGATACGCTTTGTCCAGCTTATATCCGAAATATGCACCAAGCCATCGATACCGTCTTCTATCTCTACAAAAGCGCCAAAAGCGGTGAGGCTCTTTACCTTGCGGGTAAGCACGGTGCCCAGGGGATAGCGTTCTTCGATGGTAATCCAGGGATTCGGCTCCATCTGCTTCATCCCCAGGGAGATGCGCTTGTTTTCCTTATCCAGCTCCATCACGATGGCGTTTATATTATCATTGGTCTTTAGTATCTTGCGGGCATCGGTAATCTTCTTGGTCCAGCTCATTTCGCTGATGTGCACCAGCCCTTCCACGCCCGGTTCTATTTCCACAAAGGCGCCAAAGGATTTAACGCTTACCACCTTGCCGGCTACGCGGGTGCCTTCGGGGTATTTGATTTCTATATTATCCCAGGGTTCGGGCACAAGCTGCTTTAGCCCCAGGGAGATTTTGGTAGTTTCGGGGTCAAACTTGATTACTTTTACTTTTACTTTGTCCCCAATGGCGAGCATTTCGGAGGGGTGGTTGATCTTGCCCCAAGACATATCGGTAAGGTGTAAGAGACCGTCTATACCGCCCAGATCGATAAAGGCGCCATATTGGGTGATGTTTTTCACTTCACCATCCAGTTCGGAACCTTCTTCCATCTTTGCCAAAAGCTCTTCACGCTTTGCCTGCGCTTCTTCTTCCAATACGGCACGGCGAGAAAGAATGATATTCTTATTCTCTTCTTCCAGGTTCACCACTTTGAATTGCATTTCTTTGCCGATGAATTGATCGAGATTGGGGATGGGTTTTAGGGACATCTGGCTGCCCGGCAAAAAGGCTTCGATGCCAAATACATCCACTATCATGCCGCCTTTTACGCGTCTGCGGATGATTCCGGGCACGTTGCTGCCATTTTCGTGGGCGGCGCGGATGCGCTGGATATTTTCCTGATAATCCGCTTTCTTTTTGGAAAGCTGCAAACGTCCGTCGCCGCTTTCCATCTTGGCGATATAAACGCGGATTACACTATTCTTTTCGGGGGGACCGTCATAAGCGAATTCCGAGATGGGAATCACGCCTTCGCTCTTGAAGCCGATATCCACACGCACATCCTTATCCGAGATGTCCACGATGGTGCCTTCGATGATTTCGCCTTGCTTAAAGTTTGAAAAGGATTCTTCATACATACTTAGCATGGCTTCCATTTCGCTTTCTTCGGGGCTTAGCTCGGGCTTGGCTTCTGCCGGCTCTTCCGCTGGAGTATCCGGTTCGGATTCAAGGGGCGCTTCGGCAGGGGTCTCGATGGTGGGGGGTTCTTCCTGAAGGCTCTCTTGCGGCTCTTCTGCGCTTGCTTCGGGCTGCTCTTCGGCTTCCAGTTCAATCGGCTCTTTTACCGGCATTTCGGGAGCTGCTTCAGGCTGTTCTTCGACCACCAGCTCAATCGGTTCTTCTTCCGGTATTTCAGGAGCTACTTCAGGCTGCTCTTCTGCCGGAGCTTCAGGGCTTGGTTCAGGGTTTTCTTGTTCAATTACCGGCTCGTTAAAAGTGAGCTCTGTTTCTGTCTCCGTAGATTTCGACGCTGTGTCTTCTCCTTCCAGATTTACGGTAGGATCGACCGGGTTTTGTTGATCATGATTTAACATGATTCCTCCTTAAACAAGGGAATATCATCCAATTTGCTGGCAAACCGGGTACTCCCATTTATTTTTAATATTTTATTATAAACTGCGATGATGCGGTTCTCTGGAGTGCTGGCACCTGCGGCAATGCCGATGCGCCATTTATTCTTAAAAAGGCTTTCCTCAAGCTCATCTTCGGTTTCGATATGCAGGCATTCGCAATATTTCCGGCAGAGATTGGCGAGCATCTTGGTATTGGAACTGTTTTTGCCGCCTACGATTATCATCAAATCACTTTCCTGCGCCAAAGCTTCACTGGCGTTTTGCCGCTGCCTGGTAGCCAGGCAGATGCTATTGTATATTTTCAGGTCATTACAAAGCGGTAACAGCATATTTACCAAAGCTTCCAGATTCTCCAGCTTCTGCGTGGTTTGGCTTATTACGCAGTATTTCTTACCCAAGAGAGCGGGAAGCTCCTGCCCAGGCTCATATAGGGTGGTATTCTCATCCCCATAGCTTTTGATACCAATTACTTCCGGATGCCGGGGATCGCCCAATATGATAACGGGATAGCCTTCTTCATTTGCTTTTTGGATAAGCTCGTGCGTGCGTTTTACATAAGGGCAGGTAGCGTCGATAATCGTATTATTGCCAGCACTTAGCTGCTCAAGCTGCTCTTTGCTGATGCCATGCGAACGGATTACCACGATTGCCTCTTGCAAAGCTGCTGTATCCTTTGCCGCTATTACACCTTTATTTGCCATCTCTTCCACCACTTGCGGATTATGGATCAATTCACCCAAAGTGTAAATCTTACCATATTCCTTTGCGGCATCCAAGGCAAGCTGCAATGCGCGGCGCACTCCAAAACAAAAGCCGGAATATGGCGCCAGGCGGATGCTCTTTTGCCCCTCAATGCGCTGTGTATAATGGCGATAAAGCTCTTCTGCAAGAGCGTCAATACCATAATCTGCGGTATCGATGATAATGGCATCCTCTGCCGCCACCAAAGGCGCCAGAGCGCGGGAACTATCCTGCAAATCGCGCTGCTTCATCTCGGAGATTACTTCATCATAAATAGCTGATTGCCCCTTTGAGAGCAATTCCTGATAACGCCGCTGGGCACGCAATTCCACCGGTGCTTCCAGGAAAAACTTAAGTTCGGCATCGGGAAATACCACTGTGCCAATATCCCGCCCATCCAGGATTACTCCGCCTTCTTTGCCCATCCGGCGCTGCAATTCCACCATCCTTTCACGCACTATTTTCAGCCGCGAGATGCTGGAAGCCAGCATGGAGATTTCCGGTTTACGGATTTCGGCAGATACATCTTCACACGCCAAAAAGATTTGGTTTTCGGAGGCTGTAAAGGAGATTTCAAGCTGAATATCCTTCATTAACTCTACCAATGCCCCCTCATCGTCCATGGAGATGCCAGTCCGTTTAGCAGCCAATGCGCAAGCGCGATACATCGCCCCGGTATCTAGGTAAACATATCCCAGCTTTTGCGCCAAAAGCTTCGCCGCAGTGCTCTTTCCAGAGGCGGCAGGACCATCAATCGCTATTATTAACTTATTCATATTTATATAATCATCTCCATAATACACTTTTTTTTAGCCTTGTAATGGAGTCAACTACTTTTTTCGCAAACTGCAAATAATAATCTGATATTTGCGCTTTTATAGTCTCTTAGGCCTTATTTTGGCGATACTTGTGAACTTCGTATTTTTATCCTGTTTTACCCTCTCTACTCCGCCCTTTGCTCCCAACTCTCTGCTCTTAGCCCTTAGCCCTCCGCCTATTTATACAGTCTGTCCTCAATCTGCAAAGTTTTCACATACATTACCTCGCAGGCACCATTGCCCTTGTCCTCTCTGCTCATACTCGATTGCCAGGTGCCGGTAGCTCTGCCCTTTTTCGTGCCCGTTACGTTTACCAAATAGCCTTCCAAACGCACCGTATTTCCCTTGCGCGCATATCTCAGTGCCCGGCGGATATTTTGGTTGGCGGGTATCAGATGCGTATTTGCCAGATGGCGCTGAATATATTCCACATCGATGGGCGCACCAAACTTGTATTTGAAAAGCAGAAAGCGCACCACCTGGTTAAACTTCAAATGCTCCAATTGATTTGGCACTTCCCCCCAGATAAGCCCATAATCCCAGGGAGAAAGCCGGTGCATATAGCCGCGGTGATAGCTCCTTTTGCTCACCAAATACGCCGATATGCTATATTCCGCCTGTGGCTGTAAAGTATATTCTTCCTTGCCAAATTGCATCCTGATTTCCTCATAAGGTGGCTGCGAAAGCTGCATAGGGTCTTCGGCAAAATCCGGACGCTCTGCTACAAGGGTATATTCCGGTGCCAGAAGCTCCTGCAACATAAACCACACGCCAAATACCAAGAGTAATCCGGCAATCCCCAGAATGATGATATTCTTCTTATTCATCGCAGGGCAGTCCTTTGTGCAGCGCTGTTCTTTTATTTCCTATCTTCATTTTCCAATCCTTGATATGATGTGATTCAGCAATCTGAAGCAGGCAATAATGTCAAGCAAAACCGCCGCTTTTACCCTCATGTATGGCACGTGGCTTAGGCACGCCACGCCTCACGCAGATACTACAAACGGATATTCGGAAACATCCATTTAGTATCCAAAACTACTATAGTGGACAAGGTGTAGACAAAATGGGATTTATTTTTGGGTTAACATTAAAAACGAACAGCAATAATCTTAATTTGCAGATAGATAATCGTGCTCAAAAAAAGCAGATTTAAAAAATATGTAAGAATGGAATTGTACTATTCGTTATCCATATATTTACCTTTCCTATTGTTGAAAGCATTGAGAGTTCCCTCCAATATGTCTGTAACGTGCTTATTCATTACTGGGTTTTCTATACTGCCGGCTTTAAAACTAAACTGGTTATTATTACTTTTATCTATATGCACATAGATCAATTGCTCAGCATCACAGGCAACCGCAATGTTGGGATTATGAGTCACAATAATAATCTGTCTTCTTTTCTTTGCTTCCAGAATAAAGGGTCTTAATATCTGATAAACACTTTGATTATCAAGGTTTTCTTCTGGTTGATCTATAATTAATGGATTTGTAGATTTATCCAGTAAAAGATAAATAACCAATAATACTGTGCCCTTTTCACCAGGTGATAATTCGTTTATACTAACGTTGTTGGATTTGATTTCAGTTAAGGAGTCCAAAAACTCAATTCCAAACAAGTATTCGTAAAACCGGTATTGTGTTGATTTTCCATTTGTTATCCGAAATTGGCTTGCAATATCTTCAATCTCGTTTTTTTGTGGACTTCTCGTGTCTTTAAATAAAGCTCGTATAAAATCATCTATAATTATCTCTAATTGATCTCTATCAACTCCTTGCCTTGGATTGAATATCTCGTTCAATCTATTATTAGCTTCTTCTTTTCCATAAAATGAGCCCTTAACTCCAGCATTTAAGTATTGGTCTTGGATTATGTTAATACAATTATTAGATGATATAACTGATGCGGAAAAACTAAGTGAATGATCAGATATGTTCGGGATTTTTGTTTGCCATGTTTTAATGCGTTGCTCTACGTATGTAAAACAACCTTCTTCAATTTTGATCTTTTCTTGAAGGATATCAAATAAATCAAGAGACAATCCTTTCAATGCGTTGATGCATTTGCTTATGTCCTCTTTCAGTTCGCTATTAATATACTGAAGTTCTTTTTCATGCTTGTTCTTTGCTTCAGATAATTCGACCTTTTTTTTGTTGAAGGTTTCGAGGGCAGTTACATAGTTCAAATATTCTTTTTGCCTTGCCGATATCGATTCCGACAAAACTACAATATTCTTCTGGATATTCTTGACTATGTTTCTTGCTTTATCTCTTTTGGGGACTGCGTTCTTAATACAAGCTTCGCATTTATTTATTTGCTTTTGTAGAGCTTCTTTATCGAAAGTAAAAGATATTATTGAGCTAATATCAAGCCCTAATTGAGCCGTTAGTTCTTTGTTCTTATCAGTGATTTGAGCAATACTGAGTTGGATCTCTTCACACTCCTTAAACAAATTCTCTAATTGGTGTTTTTGTAAATATGTACTTTTAATCTCGTTCTCTAATATGACTGCCTTTTGTCCAATTGCTTCTTGACGAGACTTATAAATACTTATCTTGGTCAATGTGGCGGTTTGCTTCTCTTTTTCTTCTTGATTTATATCCGGGTTTGGCACCACTTCTGGTTCAGAAATTAGTCCCAATTGAGTTTCGTAATCTTTAATTGAGTTGTTCACCATCTCTTTATGAGAACGCAATAGTTTCTTTTCTAGTTTCAGTAATTCTTCAATATTCTTCTTGATTTCCTTCTTTTTTCTCAATTCTAAGGGTTGTATTGTTTCTGATTTAAGGCTCACATACTCGTCGTAGCTGCTTGCTCCCAATGTATTACTCTCTGGCATATACGAAAAGATGAGGTCCTTGATCCTTTTTTCAAAAGAACTTGCGACATCTGCACACAAGGATTCAATATAAGACTGCGGCAAATATGTTACTTTCTCAATCTCGTTCTCAATTCTATTTGCAAGGTTGCTTTCTAATACTGTTGACCCATCACCAAATCGGATTTTCACTTGAAAATAATCATGTTCCTGTAACGCAAGAAACCTTCGTTTATTCAGAAACGAAAACTCTTTTTGATTCTTTGATCTTCCTGCTATCCCGATGAAATCCGCCAATGCGCTTTTCCCATGACCTTTATTCCCTATTATTGCAACTAATTCTTTATTAAATAGTATTTCTGGAATTCCGCTAAACCATCCGCAATCTGTCTTCTTTCCCTGCTTTGTTGAGATTTCAAGAGATGTGATGAATTTTTCAGGATCTTGATCAAATCGAATCAAGACTTCTGGTCGTCGTCCTAAAACTATCCTATTATCCATTTCTTTTATAGCTTGTTGCAGCCCTTTAAAAGTTGGATCCGCTTTGATCCAAGTTATGGGGATAAACTCGTATTTTTCGATATTATGATTATCTGACCCAATCACCATAGGTTTTTGAAATCCTATTTTTTTGAATATTTTCTCTTTGTGTGATTTCTCATCATTGAGAGAGTTTATTTCGAATATGTCTGTATACTCATAAGCCAAGTCCTTTTTTAGCTCTTGCTTATACAATATGCTGTTGCTTATTTCTTCAATACTGGAGGCTTTATTGCCGGCATGTATAGCAACTAATCCATTATTTTGACGTATCAATTCCGAAGCTTTCCGAAATTCAACATATATAACTTCGTTTCCTTTTTCGGATACTTCTTTTGTCGTTATGTTTAAAGCATTTGATATTTTTTGCCATAGATAATCAATATCCGAATTTTCTGGAAATATGCCGGTGATATGAATGCTTTTTTTACCGCCAAGATCGGTTCTTAACTCGATTCCAGGTAAAATTGTAATTCGATTTTTTGATAGCTTAATCAATTCATTTATTCTTTCTGTATCAATGATGTGATGATCCGTGATTGCAACAACTTCAATTTCATTCTTTAGCAATGTATCAACAATTTGTTGATTAGTAATAGCTTTGTTATGATAGTCATAAGATGATGGTGTATGCAAATGCAAATCCCACTTTCTCCATATTGAGCCTTGTGTTGATATGTTTTCCATTTTATTTCTCCTTTCCCACTATTCCCCCCACTCCTCATAGCTCAGCGGCAGCTTATTCAGCTTTTCCTTCCGCTGCCTCCAATCCGGCAGATATTTATCCATCAGTGCCTTGAATCTCTCATTGTGATGTTTTTCTATCAGGTGCACCAGTTCGTGCACTACTATATATTCCAAGCAATCATCCGGCTTTTTTGCCAGTTCCAGGTTTATCCAAATGCGTTTTGCTTTTGTGTTGCAGGTGCCCCATTTGGTTTTCATTTGTTTTACTGTCCATTCATTTATCTGCACCCCGATTATTTCCTGCCATTTATCCATCAAAGGCTGCACTCGCACCTTTAGTCTTATCCTATACCACTCTTGAAACATTATATGCCTGTGTGCGTGGGGGGTACCCGGCTTTTCATGCAGCTCTATATGTGTTTTGCCTCTTAGCCGTATCCGGTGGATATTTGCACCGCTTATTACGTCCAAAAGATAGCGTTTGCCTTCCAAATAGTGGCTTTCGCCGGTAATATAATCTTTGTTGCTTAGCCGCTCTGCTGTTTCAAACTTCGCAATTTGCTTTTTGAGCCAGCTTAGTTTGGATACTATATGCAGGCGGATGCTTTCATCATCCAGCTCTTTGGGCACGGCGATGCGGATTCTGCCATGGGGTGGATATACTGCTAAATGCAAGTTTTTAATATCCTTCTTTTCTACATCGATGGTATAATCTGCTACGTTTATTTGCTGCATTTTAATACTCGTTTTGGTTTTTTACCAGTTCAAATATCCGGTTTACTTCGCTTTCATCCTGTAGCACCTTATAGATTGCCCCTTGTATCTCCCGCTCTTTGGCTATATTTTCGCGCCATTGTGCCTTTTTTATATTATTGATAGCTTCATCCACTGCCAGAGCCTGGCTTTCGTTTTGCCCCAGGTTGTCATACAGCGCTCTTTTTGCTTTGGTATTTAACTTTTCCGAATATCGCTGGGAAGTTTCAGGCTTACGCACCAGTTTTACTATCTCCATAATCTTTTTCAGATATTCACTATAGCGCAGTGCCTCTGCTTTCCTTTGCTTGATAAGCACATCTAAAAGCCTGGACATCAATTCAAAATAGATGGGATTTCCCGGCATTTCATCGATGATTATCTTCCTTACATTGTTTTCGATTGTTTCCGCTGTGGCCTCTTCATTGCTCTTGATCCCTTCCGGCAAATTTTCAAAAGCTTCCTCCCCTTTTTGGATGATCAAATCCACCAATCCCAGATCGTCAAATGCCGATACTTTTACGGAATCTGCCGCTTGAATGTAAGTGTCGATCAGGTGCCGCATTGCCGGCTCATACATTTTGAGATCGATATAATCCCCGCTTGCCAGCTTGATTAGCCTCCGCAGCCTTTCAAAAAACTCCACTTCCCGAACTATCTTATTTGCCTCTTCTTCCGAGAAACCTGCCTCTTCCATCTCATTTGCCATATCGGCATAAGCTCTCAATAGCGATGCCGTAAACTTGTACAACATGAGCCGTTTCTGCTCGTTCTCTTCCAATTCTTTTTCATTTTGGGTATCTCCGCAAAAATAGCGAATGTAATCCTGCTCATATTTGGGTGGTTGCACCGGCTCACATAGAGCTTTCAGGCTCTCCAGCATTTCTATTAGCCGCTCTTTGGCTTTATCCAGTCTATCGCTTAAAAGCCCAAGGATATCTGCCTTTTCATAAGCATCAAAAGCTCCGGAAGTATAGTCGGTTACGGCTATATTTACTTTGGGAAAGAGAGCTTTGTAATCTACGATATAACCGTATTCTTTGTCTTCTTCATCAATGCGGTTTACCCGGCAAATTGCCTGAAATAGCCCATGATCTTGCATGAACTTATCAATATACAAATAGGTGGCGCTGGGTGCATCAAATCCTGTTAGGAGCTTATCCACCACGATGAGCAATTTCATTTGCCCCGGCTCTTGCACAAAGCGTTTTTTTACCTCTTCTTCAAATACTTCCACGCTTTTGCCGCCAAGCATCTTTTGATAAACCTCATATTTCAGCAGATCATCCGGCAGATCATCATCTCCGGAATCCTGCATTTTGATATCATTGATATATGGGATATAAGAGCTTACGATAGCGCACTTTTCAAAGCCGCTTTCGGTAAAAAGCTGATAGTATTTACATGCCTCAAAGATGGAACCCGCTACCAAGATGGCATTTCCTCTGCCGCTGGCAAGGCGATCCTTGGTTTCCATATCCAGCCTGATATCCGCCACGATATTTTCCAAACGGCTGCGTGAGCTTAGCACCCGTTGCATGGTGCCCCATTTGCGTTTTAGCTCTGCTTTGGCAAGCGGCTTTAGCCCCTTGGTTTTGCTTTCAAACCACAGGTCGATCTTTTCTTTGGAGGTGATCCTTTGGTCAATGTCCCGGGCTTCATATCGCAAATCCACGATTGCCTTATCCTTTACTGCTTCATCAAACTTGTAGGTATCTATGTATTTGCCAAATACTTCCAGGGTGGTTTGTTTATCCGTTCTCAAAAGCGGAGTGCCAGTAAAGCCGATAAATAGCGCCTCCGGCAATATGGCTTTCATTGCCTTGTGCAATTCGCCGGATTGCGTGCGATGGCATTCATCTACAAATACATGCAGATTCCCCTTTGCCTGGAAGCCGCTTTTTGCCAAATTGCTCAGTTCCAGCGCATAAGATAGCCAATCTCCCTCATCTTTATTTCTGAACTTGTGGATTAGCGAACACAAGAACCAGTTTTCAGTGGAAGCCAGGCGCCCAATGAGATCCACGCCGCTTTTGGTGCGCACTATCTCTTCATCCACTCCCCGAAATACGTTTTCTATCTGTTTATCCAATTCATCTCTATCGGTAATGATCAATACTCTGGAACCCGTTATGTTTTCCCGTATCCACTTTGCCAACCATACCATGATCAGGCTTTTACCGCTGCCCTGCGTATGCCAGATGATGCCGCCTTCGCGCCCCAAAATAAAATCTTGCGCTGCCTTTACCGCGTTATATTGATTATGACGGCAGAGCTTTTTGATGCCAGAATCATATACTACAAAATCGTGGATTAGCTCCAAAAAGCGTTCTTTGTCAAAGAGCGCGAGAATATGGCTATCCAGATTTTGCTCCCGCTTCCCTTTTTCTTTCCACTTCAGATAATACTTTTCGCTGGTCTCAATGGTGCCATAGCGCAAACCCTCGCTATCGTTTCCCGCCATTACAAATTGCACCGTGCCAAAGAAATGCTGGATAAACTCCCGCTTTTGGCTATCGATATTTTGGCGAATACCTTCCGCTACAGATACAGTGCTGCGCTTTAGCTCTATTACTGCCAGAGCAATACCATTTACATATATCACCAAATCCGGTCGCTTATTATGTTCGCCGGATACCGTCACCTCCTCGGCAATGCCAAAGTGGTTCATATCCGGCTCTCTCCAATTGATCAGTTCCACGGTTTGGCTATTTGTGCCAATATCTGGCTTGATCTTGAGTCCATAACGCAAAAGTGTATAAACTTCACGGTTGATATCGTAAAGATTCTTATTCTGAGCACCGGCGACGCGCTTAAGTTCAAGTATTGCTCGTTCGATTAGCTCTTGCGCATAGCCTACGTTTTTAAGATAAGCCTTTAAATACTCTTCTTCAATGGCTTGATTATCCTCTCGCTCTTGCCAATTGCCCAAATACTTATAGCCAAGCTGCTCCTGAAAAAGCCGGATAATCCTATTTTGAGTTTCTCTTTCTATTGCTCCCACTTCAGTCATAATAACCTGATCCTCCCCGTTAAAAGTTCTTGCATCATGGCTTGTTTGATTGATCGATATTTAGATAGTCTTTTTTCTAAAAAAGCGATTTCCTTATCTAATTCCATAATCAACATGGAAATAGCAATTTGCTCTTCCAAAGATGGCATCTCAATTATTATGTCCCTCAAATCATTTGCATGCAAGTGATGAATTGTTGTTCCTTTTGTTTTTGTTGCGATGGAATATCGTTTGTTCACATTAATATAAAGAGAAATAAATGCAGAATCAAGTTTCTCAATCGGTCTTAAGATATTGATATCTCCACCTAATAAGACTCCGCCAATCTTCAAAGCTGAAGATTTTGCTAAATCAATACCAGTGGTTGTGGTTGAACCTGGCAATAGTATATCACCAGAGATAGACTCTACGCCCTCGCAAACATTTGTAGCGCTATGCACTTTATCAATTATGTCTGTATAAGTTGTAAATAGTTCTCCATACAAAATGCACTTATATTGACCTGTAGAATGTAACTGTGATTTAGATAACCCGCTACCTCTTAAAATACTAAAACATGCTCCAATGATTTTTGTCTCCCACTCTCCCGTAAAACCAGGTAGTCTTTTTTTGCCTGTTAGTAATTCCTGCATTACCCCTTGCTTAATGAGCTTCTTCTTCTCGATCAGCTTCTCAAGGGAAGCCATGAGTAAATCTATATCATTTAATTGTTCACTTATCTTTTGCTGAACATCTTTTTTAGGGAATAGAACTTTAATTGATAGAAATGTGGTTTTGTTTATTATTGGAACTGCTTGCTCACTTGCCGAAGCTCGTAATGCTGTCCTATTATTCAAAAGGTAGTAATATAGGAAATCCGTGTCATAATCTTTATTGGGTAGTATTGAATTAACTTGTTGATTTGTTGTGAGAATCTTATCTGCTACTGCCGCCTTTCCTATAGTTGATCCAATGCAAGTAACTAATATACTATTTGCAGGGACGGGATTTGCTCTATTAAATCCCCGTTCTGAGAGCATTTTTGCGCTACTTGATAAATATTTCTTTGTTCCGATATCACCGGGACCTACAAACAAATATTCTATTCCGTAATATGATTTTTCATTTGTTGGTGGTGTTCTTCCCGTTATTACATCGGAAAATTCTCCAATTGATTTAATTTCCCAATCCTCAGGAATCACACCAATTTCAGTTCGTTTGTATCCGGGCTTTATTTCCATGAAAATCCCATCCTTTGCAGGTGTGCTTCTACCTTTGCGCTCAGTGCCGCTACTTCGGCTTCTATCTCTGGCAAGGGTTCAGCGTAACGTTCTGCTAATTCGATTATCCGGCTTGCCAAGCGGTGGGAAATAAGTTCCAAAGCGCCTTGCACCTCGCTTTTTACGGTTGCTAGCCATTTATCTTCCACGATCAGGCTTTTTATCTCCACTTCGTTTAAGCTTTTGTATTTTTTGTCAATTAGCCCGTCCAGGCTTTTCTTTGCCTGTTTTAGTACGCTCTTGCTCTCTGTTTCGGCATCCAATAGTTTCAGATACTTTGTTAGGATTTGTAGCTCTGCTTCGGAATCTTTTGTTTGTTTTAGTGCTTTGATGCTATCGGTTAAAAGTGCCTTTGTAATCTTTCCTTTGTTGTTGCGGGTGCTTTCCAGGGGATCATTTTCTTCGCTCTCGCTTTCTGCTGCCAATTCTTTCATTTGCTGCGTCAGGCTTTCTATTTGCTCTTCAAGCGCGTTTATAGTCTGATCTTCGCTGGCAAAATAGCGCTTGATAATCAACTCTGCGGGCAGCATTTCCTTATCTGCCTGCCAGCCTTCTGCCACTATTTGGTAAATATCGTCTTGCATGGTATCTGCCCAATATTGCATCAGGATTTGGTAAACATCATAAGCATCAATCAAGGGGTTGCTTTTAAAGAGTGCGAGCAATTTTTCGGATATGTCGTGGATAATCTCTTTGGGTTTATCTGCGGGTTTTATTTGTTTTAGCCTTTCTGTGCAGGCGTTTTCCCAATTATTTAGCTTTTGCATCCATTCGCTTTTGAAGGTGTTAAATTGCTTATTTTCTAAAATATGGGAGCTTAGCTCTATTGGCAGGATATTTAGCTTCAGGTAACCTTCCCGCTGTAGTGGGCTAAATAGTGTGTCTTTCAGATCTGGTAGCACCTGCCAGTATTGTTTTAGCGCTTCAATATCTCGCGCGGGAATACCGCCCTTGAGGTGGGCTTCTATATCTTGCAGGTCTTCGCTAAGGTTATTATCGATATAGCGGGGGATATTCAGGTTGTATTCATTCTTTTTTATCTCGGAATATTTCACCTTGCGGGAATACTTTTCTATCTCGCTAAATTTGCCAAAGGCATCCACGATCTTGTGGATATCTTGCTCGCGCAGGCGGTTTTTATTGCCATCTTTGGCAAAGTCTTTGCTGGCATCTATGTAGAATACAAAGTCCCGATTTTGGTCTTCCTCTTTGTCTATTACGATAATGCAGGCGGGTATTGGTGTACCATAAAAGAGGTTTGCGGGTAAGCCGATAATGCCTTTGATGTATTTGCGTTCAATCAGGTTTTTGCGTATTTCTGCTTCGGCGCCGCCGCGAAAAAGCACGCCGTGGGGCAGGATGATTGCGCCTTTGCCGGTGCTTTTTAAGCTTTTTACCAAATGCAGAAGGAAGGCATAATCGCCATTTTTCTCTGGCGGAATGCCAAAGCTGTCGAATCTATTGTATATATCCTGTTCTGGATTAAAGCCGTTTCTCCAATTTTTGGTAGAGAAGGGGGGATTTGCCACGGCAAAATCAAAGGTGAGCAAGCTATTTTCATCTTTCTTAAATTGCGGCGATGATAGCGTATTGCCCTGATGGATTTCAGCGGTGGTTATCCCATGCAGGATCATATTCATCTTTGCCAATCCGGTCATGGAAATATCTATTTCCTGCCCAAATACACTAATGGCGATAGGGGCTTCATTTGCCGCTTTTATCAGAAGGGAACCGGAGCCACAGGTAGGGTCATATACACTTTGGGTTGTATTATCTGCTTTGTTTATTCCTAATACCTTGCTCATTATCCGGGAAACTTCGGCTGGGGTATAAAATTGCCCCTTGCTTTTGCCGGATTGCACAGCGAAATTTTTCATCAGATATTCGTAAGCATCGCCCAAAAGGTCATCGCCTTCAGCACGGTTATTACTGAAATCGAATTCTGGTTTATTAAAAATACCCAGCAGCCCGGAGAGTCTATCCACCATCGCCTTGCCATCGCCCAATTTGGTTTTGTCATTAAAATCAGTAATATCTATTACGCCCTTTAGCCCATTTGCTTCGGCTAAGCGTCCAATGATTTTATTTATTTGGTCGCCTATATCGTCTTTACCAGCATAAAATAGCATGTCGCCAAAGCTTCCGCCTTCTCCGGGTTCTTTACCCTTGGGAATCTTAATCGGTGAGAAGGGATCGCTTTCTTTACCATATTTATCAGATACATATTTTACAAAGAGCAATACCAAGATATAGTCTTTGTATTGGGAAGCGTCCATGCCTCCGCGCAATTGGTCGCAAGCTTTCCATATATCACTATATAGCTCACTCTTTTTTAGTGCCATTATTTTTCCCTCGTTCCTTAGCGTATTTTTTGTAAAATCTATAATGCAAGCTTGTTTATAGTGTTTTTTTTGTCAATCTGAAAATGTGCGAGAAATGATTGAAAAAGATAATTGACTGGGGTTTTGTTGATTTATAGCGACAGAGTGGGGAAATAGAAGCTTGGCTTTTTGATAATATTCAAGATAATTCAGGTATGGCAGCTGTACGGTCATGCGTTGGCATTTCCAATCAACCCCTTACCGTGAATTTCTACTAAATATTTCCCGCGCATAACTCGTTAATTTCCCGCTATTTACCCGTTTGCTTAACGGGGAAGGGACGGGGAAGGAATCTGAACTTAGCGGCAAATCCCCCACTAATAATAAAAAGAACGTAAAAAAATGACTTTGATTCAGTCCTCAAAAAGGATAAAAATGAATAATATAGTAATTAGCTAATTTGTTTGTGGAAATATGTCAACAGATAATATCTTGATATATAGATAGTTAGACGATTCATTTGAATAATGACAACAAAGATAAGAAAATAGGGGCGTAATTTCTCTTGACAGAATAAGCACTTTTAGCGAGATTATCTATAGCCTACAGACCCTACATAGAATGCCCTCCGAGTCGTGGGGACACCGCCCGGTGTTCCCCACGGTTTTTTATTTATAGCCTTGCTTTCTGGATTTACTTGTTTATCCTATCCATTTGTGAAAAGATATTGACTGAAATGGTGCCTGAAAATAAATGTGATAAATCGCATAAGACATTGAATGCTATGCTTTAGTCTGATAAATACAGGGAGACAAGATGCGACGTTTCTTAATAGCCCTAATGCTTATTGGGCTGATCTTAGGCGGCTGCGGCAAGACCCTCGGCTCTGGCAAGACCAAGGTGAGCTTTTGGCATGGCTTAAGCGGACCTTTGGGCGATACGCTAAACGAAATGATACGGGAGTTTAACCGCACTCATCCGGATATAGAGGTGGTAACGAATCCCATTAGCAGCTATACTGCGCTTTCGCAGAAGCTAATGGCATCCATCCAGGCGAAAAAACAGCCGGATATTGCGCAGGTGTATGAAAGCTGGACGGCGAAATATATCGAAGCGGGGGTATTGTGTCCGCTGGATTCGCTGATTGCTGGCGATCCTGCTTTTTCGCAAGCGGATTTGGACGACATCTATCCGGTATTTCTAAAATCCAATACCTTTGACGGCACCTTATACTCTTTTCCCTTCAATAAGAGCGTGCGCGCCTATTTCTACAATAAAGATGAGTTTTACCGCAACGGGCTGGACCCGAATTATTTCCCCAAAACCTGGGAGGAATTCCGACACTACAATCAGCTGCTTACCCGCGATACGGATAATGACGGAAAGATTGACCGTTGGGGCACAAACTTTAATGTAAATGAATGGCAGTTTATCAACCTTTTGCATCAGGCAGGAGGCAGTGTGGTGGATGAGGACGGCAATCCCAGCCTGAATAGCGAAGAGGGCGTGGAAGCGCTGAGCCTGATTATGGATATGATGCACAAGGATAAAAGCGTATATCTGGTGCGCGAGTTTGAGGGACAAAACGACTTTATGGCGGGCATTGTAGCGATGTATGAAGGCTCCAGCGTGTCCATTACCCACATGCGGCAGCAGCCCATCAATTTTAATATCGGCTATGCACCCCTGCCCGTGCATAGAACAGATAAAAGTGCGGTATCCGGCACGAATATCGTAATCTTCAGAAGCGGAGATAGCCAGCGGGAACGCGCTGCCTGGGAGTTTATTAAATGGTTTACCGCACCAGAGCAAACCGCCTATTGGAGCGTTCAAACCAGCTATATGCCGGTGCGCAAGAGCGCTATGCAGAGCGAGATCGTGCAGGAATTCCTCAAGAAAAACCCCCAATATCAGGGGATTTACGAACAGCTTGAAAATGCTGTATTCGAGCCGCAAAGCCCCGCCTGGTTCAAAGCGCGTCCGGAACTAAAGAGTTCGCTGGAAAAAGCTTTGCGCGGGGATCTAACGGCGCGGGAAGCGGTTAATGAAGCGGCAGATAAATTTGCCAAACTGATTAAGGCGGAAGCCAAATGAAGCTTTTTTTCTTGACAAAGAAAGGGCTTTTTAAGATATGAACCTAAATAGTGCCGAAGTGGTGAAATTGGTAGACGCAGTGGACTCAAAATCCACCGAGCCTTGCGCTCATGCCGGTTCGATTCCGGCCTTCGGCACCACAATCCTGAAGGAGCAAATTTGCGAGTTTGGTATCCACAGTATTCTATGATTGTAGCTTTGGCAGAAGACAACAGCATTTTTTATCAAACTGTTTGCAGCACTGCCTTGCAACAAATAGAAGCCGGTATTTTAGTCCGGCATAAATCCCAAATAAAAATGCAAACCCCATGGAGGTTTAAATGTCCTATAAACATATACTGATAGTTCTGAGCCTGGTATTCAGCCTCAGCCTGCCCTTAGCTGCCGCAAATCATGGCGCCCTGCTATTTCTTACCATCGAGCCGGGTGCTCGTGCAAACGGCATGGGACGCGCCTATAGCGCCGTTGCAGACGATGCGTATGGCATGTGGTGGAATCCCGGAGCCACCGCCTTTAATCGTGGCGGTCAATTAGCCGCAAACCATATTCCCTGGCTGCGTGCCCCTGGTATTGACGATATGTTTTACGAATACCTGGGCTGGAATCAATACTTTGAAGATGTGGGCAATCTCAACGCCCATATCGTGCTTTTGGATGCCGGCGAGCTAGACCATACCGGCACCAGCGGTGAAGATTTGGGCACCTTCCATACTTATGATATCGCCGGTGCTGTGGGTTATTCGCTGGAAGTGATTGAGGAGCATCTGGGAATAGGCGGAAACTTCAAGCTAATTTATAGCTATCTGGCACCCGGAACCGGCTTTACCGAAACCGATGGAAAGGCATTTACCTTCTCCTTCGATCTGGGCGCAAAATACCGCAAACCCTTCAATATAGATGGGCTTGACCTCTCTTTTGTAATTCAAAATATAGGTCCCAACGTTACTTACGTGGACGACGAGCAAAAAGACCCCATCTCCATGATGGTGCGTGCCGGAGCCGCCTATACGGTATTTGATAATCCCATGAACCGCCTGCTCTTTAGCGTTGAAGCGGCAAAGGAATTGGCAAATGAAGACCCGCTATATATGAGGTTCGTTACCGGATTTGAAAATATGCGCGAAACCACCTTTGCTGCGGGCGCCGAATACCTGTATCTGAATCTGATTGCCCTGCGCGGCGGCTATTTCCTGGATTATGAAGGCGATGTAAAAGGTCCCAGCTTCGGCGTGGGCTTGCGCTACGATTTTGACAAACGCTACAGACTGAGTGCAGATTTTGCGATGATCCCCGGTGGCGGATTGATCGATTTTAATAAGGTATTCTCGCTCGGTTTTGAGTTTTAACAAAACTAAGCCCAGATACTTTAGCGATGCCGGAAGAGATCGTGAGGTCTGCTTCCGGCATTCCTGCAAAAAGCTAAACGCCACTGCCTTTGAGCCAGAAAAAGGAAATACAAATGTTAATAGATTGTAAAACGGAGACTTATACTATTAGAAGGGGAATTGTGGCGCCGGATGCGAAACGCCGTAAGCACGGGTTTAGGGCGATCTATAGCCGGCGGCTTTGGCTTCTCTTGATTATCCTGAGTTTGACGCTGGGCAATTTAGCTGCCGAAAAGCTACATCTAAAGCCATATCCCGCAGCCAACGCCAGCAAAAAACACCCTTATACCGCCCTATTGCGCAGCCCCGAAAAAGCAGCGCCAATACAGAAAAGTAAGGCGATTAACAACCGGCTTTTGGTGCTGTTGGTGGACTTTCAGGAAGAGCAGGAGGACGATCCCAATACTACGGGCAACGGCAAATTCCAGTTGGAAGCGGATCCGAGCTATCTATATAGCATTGCCGCACCGCCGCATAACCGTCAGTATTTTGAGCGCAATCTGGAAGCGATGCGCTATTACTATCTTGCCGCATCTGCGGGCGCTTTTAGCCTGGAATATGAGGTATGGCCCAAGGATAAGCCGGCTTACACTTTGCCTTACACAATGGGTTATTACAACCCCGTGGGCGCCAGTTCTGCGCAGTTTGTAGCCAAAATGGAAGAGTATTTCAAAACTGCCTTTGAAGTGGCGGATTTGGAAGACCCGGAATTAAGTTTTGCGAGCTTTGGACATTACATGATCATCCACGCCGGTTCGGACTGGCAGCATGATGCTTTTGACGATAGCCCCTCGGATTTGCCTTCCTTCTTTATCCGTGTGAGCGAGGGCAAGGAAGCGGTGGTGGATGGCGGTGCTACCTTGATAAGCCATGCCTGCAACGTTCCCGCCACTATCTCTCAGGATTTTCGTTCTTACGAAGAGGATGGTATAAATATCCATTCCGGTTATGGCGCGCTCAATTCCGTGCTGTTTCATGAGTTTGGGCACTCGCTGGGCTTGGTGGATCTCTATAACGTATATAATTTTTATCCCATGGTGGGCGCTTTTGACATCATGGATAGCGGTGGGGCAGGGGTGCTTGTAGATCAGCTTGATAATGGGGATTTGGTATTGGTGGAAGGTGCGCTGCCCGCTTTGCCGGGGGCTTTTAGCCGCGCGCTGCTTTTTGCCGAAGATTTTCTGGAGCGGGGGTTAATGAAGGATGTGGAAGAGCTTAAGCCCAATGCCCTTAGCAGATTAGCAGCCAGCTCGCTCAAGCAGGGTTTGGAGCCGGAGCCTACTATTATTCGCTTCCGCTTGAACCCCGATGAATATTACCTTTTGGAAAACCGCAGTGTGGATCCGGATGGCGATGGCGGTACCGCCCTGTTTGGAGATTTGGATAACCGGGTAATACTATATCCTACAGGCATCTATGACGACTATAACCTGCCTTCTTATGAATACGACTATCTGTTGCCCTCCTTTATGAAGCGCGATGGCGCGGCAGTGGGGGGGGGCATTATCGCCTGGCACGTAAATGAAAGGCTGCTTTACAAAGAAGGCAAAATCCTAGAAGATGGCAGCTTTTGGAGCAATTACGAAAATAACACCGTAAATACCAATTTCTATAACCCTGCCGTGCAGGTTTTGGAAGCAGACGGGCTGCGCGATATTGGCGAGCCTTATTCATATTACTGGACGGGAACGCCTTTTGAATACTTCCATGCGCGCAAGCCGGAGCTAAATGAGGATGGATTCTTTTTGCGCTGGAAAAGTGAAGCCTGGACTCCCGCTCTGGGAGCGCACACTTCGCCTGCCATGCTGGATCGGGCAGGGCTGGGTAGTCTTTACTACCTGGATGAAATCTCCGACCCCGCTGCGCTAATGACCTTCCGCTTTAGAAGCGCTTTCTTTGGCGAAAGCATTTCCTTTGCCTCGGAATATCGCAGCTATCCGGCGCCGGCGATCAATACAAATTATAGCGAGCTTTCCCTGCCCTTTTACAGCGTGGGGCAGATGCGGCTATACTCTTATTTGGGCGATGAATGGCAAGACCTCATGGACGCAGAATCTCTGCCGGAATTTTCCTTCGATTATCCGCTCTTGGCGTGTGATAACGATCAGGACGGCTATCAGGAGCTGGTAGGAGTAGCCGATAAGCTTCTGGTCTTCTGGGATTATGCAAATATCGCTATGGATCAGGTGCGGCTGGTATTTCCCGATAGTATCAAAGCCCCCATGGTGTATAATGATGAGCTGTGGCTATTTACGGATAGCGCCTTGTATCGCCTGCAAAACAAAGCAATTCAGGATTTCTGTGAGCTACCGGGGCTAAAGCAGCTTGCCCGCTGGGAGGATAAACTCGCGCTGCTCTTTGCCAATGAACTAAGAGTATTGGATGCAAACAGTTTTGAACAAAGCCTGCAAATACCGCTGCCCGAAGTCTTTGGGGATTATGCGCCGCTTGTATGGCATTTTGAAACAGCGTATCAAATCTACCTTGTAGCCAATAGCGGAAGTATCTACGCTTACGATGGCGAGCAGATAAAACGCATTTTCAAGAATAATAGTGAGTATCTGCCCACGCAGCCGGCTTTGTATCAGCTTAGTGGTTCCGCGCCCCAGCTCTTTTTCGGGCTGGGCAATGCCGTATATCTCATTCGCCATAATGGCTTTTTGGAAAGCGGTTTCCCGCTGCATTTGGATAGTATCTATGCCCAGGAATATGCGGATTGTCCGGTGCTGAATATCGAAGGCAGGCTTTTGCACTATCTGCCTCTGAAAGACCAGGGCTATCTCGCTATATCGGAAAAGGGTCAAAGGCAAGATGCTTACAACCTTTTGTATCCGCATCCGGAGCTTTACAATCGCACAGTAGCGCTGGATTATCTATATTACGATGCTGGCGCTCAAAGGTTGCTTTGGTATCATGGCGGGGATGGCGGTGCTTATATTCATAGCCTGGATAGCGCACAAAACCCCATCCTTTGGAAGGGCAGGTCTCAGGGCGAAAGCGGCACTTTGACGGGCAAGGCTTTGCCCGAACCGCCGGCAGATACCAGCTTCCAAGCCTATATCTTCCCCAACCCCGTAAAAGAGGGACGCTTCCGCCTTCGTGTATTGGGTGCAGGAAAGGACTTGCAATATAGTATATACGATATATCCGCCAAGCTGCTGCTGGAACAAAAGCTGCAGCTTGCGGGCGGAGATACGGATATCGAAATAGATGTGAATAAATATAGCTCCGGCGTGTATATCCTGCGCCTGAAGAGCAAGAATAAAACTAAAGTATTAAAATTTGCCGTAGAGAAGTGAGGAACTCCATGAAAAAACTGATTTTTCTAATTCTTCTAAGCTGCCTTACTATGATGCTTTTGGCAGATGATTCCAGCGACTGGCTGTGGGAAGATGATGGTGGCGAAGCAGCCGAAACGCCCATGCAAGTTTCGCAGGAATTGATCGAACTGGATTTTGCCCAAAAAGATGCCCGGCGGGCAATGCTATATTCCATGATACTACCGGGTGCAGGGCAGTTTTATGGCGATCGCAGCGCTTTTACTACCTACCTCTTTCCCGTAATCGAGCTGGGGCTTATTGCCGGTAATATCATCTACCGCAATCAGGGAGAAAAGAAGACCCGGAAGTTTGAGAAATATGCCACGGGCGAGGATATTGCCTACACCTTGGGAGATGGCACGGTAATCACCACACGGCGTTATGACAGGCAGCGGCAAAACCGCGTTCAAAACCTCATGATAGAATTGGATTCCAACGATATCTACGATAGCGGTTATTTCCGACTGGATGATACCAATACGCAGCACTTCTATGAAGATATTGGCAAATACAAGCACTACGTATTTGGTTGGGCAGATTGGTATTACCATTTTGCCACCGATGAAGCGGGAAATCCCCAAGACCCCGTTTGGTATCCGCAGCCGGATGGCAATAACCCCGGCTGGGTGTGGGATGCAAATTATCCTTTGTGGAACGACCCTGAACTGGATTTTAGCACTGTAAACTTTGTGCGCAACAATACGCACGCCTCCAGCCTCATGCGCCAGAAATATGTAGAAATGCGCAATGATGCCAAGGATGATTACTATACTGCCCACTATTTCATTATGGGGCTGGCGTTTAACCACGTAGCTGCCGGTTTGGATGCCATACGCGTTACCCGCAATGCAAATAAGGGCAGATCCGCCCAATTGCATTACAATACCGCTATCTGGGAAAACAATCTAACCCCCATCCTTAGTTTTAGTTGGGATTTTTAGATGAAGTATAGCATCGCTACAAAGCTGGGAATCCTGGCACTTCTTATCTGCCTTAGCCTCCCCTTGGCGGCAGAATCCAAGCTCGTTTATATGGGTATGAGTGCTCTGCTGCCGGGCAGTGGAGAGCTTGCCCGCGGCTATAGCAGCCGGGGGGTGCTGCTTTTGGCGTCTGACCTGCTGGCGATCTCTGCCTATCTCAAAACCGGCAGCGTTATCAAAGAGCAAGAGCGCACTTTTCAGGATTATGCCCTGCACTATGCGGTAAACGACCCCTTGTATCCCAAACCTTACTATCAGGCGATGCAAAACTACTATTCCAGCGATGAATACAACGAGTTTCAGGAGATGCTGGCGCGTAATTATTTCCTGATTTATAATAACGATCCTGAAGGCTACGAAGCCTATATGGCTACGCACTACTTTAGCGAAGAGGAAAGCTGGCGCTGGGAAAGCCAAAAGCATTGGGAAGCATACAAAAGCCTTAGGCGCAAACACCAGAAAAGCCAGATAAACCACACCATGGCGCTGGGGATAATGCTCTTTAACCGCGCTGTAAGTGTATTGGATAACGCCATCCTGAAAGGTCCCGGACAGCTTCAGGCTACGCCCTTTGGCAAAGATGGCATAAGCTTGGGCTACGAAATCAATTTTTAGTAAGAGAAGATATTATGCGTATAAAACACCTTTCCCTGCTCCTGCTTGTAGTAATGCTGGCAGGACAGCTTGCCGCTTTGCCCAAGGCGCCGGAACTGCTGCTCTCTTTGGCGCTACCGGGCTATAGCCAGATCAAAAGTGAGCGTAATCTGGGTTATGTCCTTTTGGGTGCAGAAGCGGCGCTTATCGGCAGCGTTTACTATTTCAATAGTGAAGAACAGCTCCTCAAGGAAGCGTCCTATAGCTATGCGCTTAAATATGCGGATTTGCAGCCGGGGGAATATGACAACGCTTTCTTTAAGAATATGGGGCGCTACAATAGTAGCGGATACGACGCCAATGGCTATAACGCAGCCGTGCGCGAGAAAGCCCTTACGCTATTTCCTTATGACCCCGAATCTCAGCAGGAATATATCGAGCAATATGGCTACAACGAAGAGCAAGCATGGTATTGGCAAAGCCAAAGCCACAAATCCCGCTATAATAAATACCGCAATGATGCACTGGATATGAAGAGCTATAGCAAGCTGGCGGGAGGGGTATTATTGCTAAATCATGTAATCAATGTAATAGATTATGCCATTGGGCGCAAGCATCAAGCTACTCAGCTTAGCGTTCAGCTAAAGGGAAGCACGCCGCGGCTGGTATTGAGCCACTCTTTCTAAGGTGCATTACCATGAGTACGTTCCAGGATAAGAAGATACTGCTCTGTGTAACGGGTGGTATTGCAGCATATAAAGCCATCGACCTTGCCAGCATGCTGGTAAAATCTGGCTGCCGGGTGCGTACCTTGCTTACCGATGCGGCAATGAAGTTTTTAAGCCCGCTTAATTTTGCTGCCATTACCGGCGAGAAGGTTTATAGCAGCCAGTGGGATGAGGATGATCCCATACCGCATATTACGCTGGCGGATTGGGCAGAGCAGATAGTTGTGGCTCCTGCTACCGCCAATAGCATTGCCAAAGCGGTATATGGCTTTGGAGATAGCCTTTTGGGTGCTACGCTCTTGGCGCATACCCGCCCGGTAATCTGGGTGCCTGCCATGAACCTGCATATGTACGAGAATCCCATTACGCAGGAGAACATAGTGCGTTTGAAAGAAAAGGGGCACCACGTACTTTGCCCGGATACCGGTCGCCTTGCCTGCGGTTATTCCGGCAAAGGCAAATACCCGCCCAATACCGAAATAATGCAAGCTATAGCCTGCTACCTGAATTACACAGAAGACCTGAAGGGCAAGAAGGTAATGGTTACCGCAGGCGCTACCAGCGAAGCTATCGATCCCATGCGGGTAATAACGAATAAATCCTCCGGCAAGATGGGCATTGCGCTGGCGCGGGCTTTGGCTCTGCGCGGGGCGGAAGTGCATTTGGTTTATGCCAATATCTCGGTAGAATTGCCCTATCTGTTGGCGGAAAGCGTGCAGGCTACTACGGTGGAGACGATGTATGAAGCCGTGCTTTGCCGCGCCCCCCAGATGGATTGGATTATCAAATGCGCCGCAGTATCGGACTATAAACCCTTAAGCAGCGCAAAGCAGAAGCTCAAAAAAGGCAAAGCGTTGAATCTGGAGCTAATCCCCACTCAGGATATCTTAGCCGCTTTGGGCAAAGAGAAAGAGGTGGGGCAGAGGCTTATCGGCTTTGCGGCGGAAACCGAAGATTTACTGGCAAATGCCGCCAAGAAACTAAAGGCAAAGAAGCTTGACCTAATAGTAGTAAACCATTTAGATAACGCCGCCCAGGATTCAAACAGCATCCAGATATTAAGTGCCACAGACATCGCCCATCCCAAGAGCTATAGCGGCTTAAAGAGCGAACTGGCGCATTATATCATAAACGAGATACTGGCTTATGGCTAAGAGCAATATCCTCATTACCGGCGCTAATGCTCAGGTGGGCAGCTATCTGGCGCAGCATTACCACGCTTTGGGCTATCCGCTCTGGCTTTGGTATCATCAGCGGGATGAACGCATCCGGCATCTGGACGTGCCCAAAAGCAGCTTGGACTTGCGGGATTACCAGGCAATACAAGCCGCTTATGCGGAGATAACCGAACCCATCCAGGTGCTTATCCATTGCGCTGCGGTGCGCAGTTCAGACGCCCAGCCCCTGGCAGATAGCGATCCCGCCACCTTCCGCCAAGTATTTGATAGCAATTTCTACCCTGCTTACTATCTGCTTAAAACCCTGCTGCCTTCCATGCGCCAGGCGGGCTTTGGCAGAATAATCTTCTTTAGCTCGGATGTAGTGCGCAGCGGATTGGCA
>JAQVIX010000003.1:64358-66156 GCA_028695495.1 Candidatus Cloacimonadota bacterium
GGAAAATGCCCGCTACAACGTGCTTATCAATTGTCTCGCACCGGGGCCTATCGAGAGCAATTTGGAAGAGGATTACCAAGGGGAGTATTTGGAATTTCGCCGTGCCTATTTTGCGCGGCATATCGAAAATAGCCATTCCGGAGCCTTGATAAGCAAGGCGGAGCTACTTGCGGCAGTGGATTACCTGAAGCATCCGGATTTACGAAATATGATAGGGGAGGAGATCTTCCTTACAGGAGGCAAAGCTTGAAACGGATATTACTATTGATTCTTGCGCTTGGGCTATTTGCATCGCTTTCTGCCCAGGTATTTATGGATGGGGAAAAGCTCACTTTCAACGTAAAGTATGGCATCATCAGCGCTGCCGAAGCCACCATTGAAGCCAAAAGCACCGTATATCAAGGCAAGCCGGCATGGTATCTTTCTACCAAGGCGCGCACCCACCCTTTCTTTGATAAGTTTTTCAAGGTGCGGGATACCGTGGAATCCTGGTGGAACAAAGACACCCTTTTGCCTTTTAAGTTTACCAAAAACCTGGAAGAAGGCAAATACCGCCAGCACCGCGTGCATATATACAATCACGATACGGGCAAAACCACCTACCAGCGCTGGGCATTCAAGGAAAACCGCTTTAATAACGAAGAGATGGAGATGCCCAAAGCCTCACAAGACATCCTGAGCGCCTTTTTCCACGTGCGCCAGCAACCCCTTAGTATCGGGCGCAGCGTGTATGTAAATATCACCGCCGATGGCAGAAATATGTACACCGAAGTGGCGGTGCACCGCAAGGAAAAGGTCTCTACCATCTTTGGCGATATCGAATGCCTGGTAATAGAGCCTAAGCTGGCGGGTGAAGCGGTATTCAAGCAAACCGGCCGCATCCTGATTTGGCTTACAAACGACAAATACAAAATCCCCGTAAAGATGGAAAGCAAGGTGAGCTTCGGCTCCTTTGTAGCCACTTTGGTAAAAGCCCAAAACGTGCCTTTGAAGCTGAAATGACACCCTCTTTGCTTGAAACAGCAGCTTACCATTACCAGCTTCCCCGCGAGCTGATAGCCCAATATCCCAGCCCGCAGCGCGAAGCTTCCCGCCTGATGCAGTTAAATGTAAGTAGCGGCAGCATCTCGCATCACCAGTTCAAAGACCTCACCAGCCTGCTTTTGCCCGGCGACCTCTTGGTACTAAATAATAGCAAAGTCTTTCCCGCCCGACTCTTTGGTAATAAGGAAAACGGCACCAAAATTGAGATACTTCTGCTAAATCCCGCAGCCGATGAACACACCTGGTACTGCCTGGCACACCCCGGCAAGAGGCTAAAAGAAGCGCAGTGGATTCACTTTTCAGATGCGTTAAAGGGCTATATATCTCAAGGCAGAGAGGATGGGCAGCGTGAGATTCGCCTGGAATATACCGGCTCTTTATATGACATCTTAGCCGAAATTGGACACGTTCCCCTGCCGCCTTATATCGCCCGCAGCGATGAAGAGAGCGATAAAGAGCGCTATCAAACCGTATATGCCAAAGAACCCGGCTCGGTAGCCGCACCCACAGCGGGCTTGCATTTTACCAAAGAGCTTTTGAATGAGCTGGCAGAAGCGGGAATCCAGCAAACAGAACTAAGCCTGCATGTAGGCATCGGCACCTTCCGTCCGGTAAAAAGCGCCAGCATCTTGGAGCATACCATGCACGCGGAATTAGTGGAAATCTCCGAAACTACCGCCCAAAAAATAAACCAAGCCAAAGCCGAAGGCAGGCGCATCGTAGCCGTGGGTACCACCACCGTGCGCAGCCTGGA
>JAQVIX010000004.1 GCA_028695495.1 Candidatus Cloacimonadota bacterium
GCCAAAGCCTGATGGATACCTTCGATGAGATTTATATCCTGGATTTGCATGGCAATGTAAAGAAGAAAGAGAAAAGCCCCGATGGTGGCAAAGACGAGAATGTATTTGATATTCAGCAGGGAACGGCGATCATCCTGATGGTAAAAGGCACCGAAGTAAAAGAAAAGAAGGTGTATCATCAGGAGCTATATGGGCTTAGGGAAGAGAAATTTGACTGGCTCAATAGCAAACGTTTTTCCAGCCGGAATTACAAAGTAATCAAGCCTAAGGCGCCTTTTTACCTTTTCCATCCGGAAACCAAGGGTAGCGAGTATTATCTCAAATGGCAGAGTCTGCCGGAAATCTTCCCAATCAATAGCGTGGGGATAGTCACCGCCAGAGATTCTCTTACCATCAAAGAAAGCGAGCAGGAATTGCGCAATACCATCCACCAATTTGCCGCCCTGGAGCCTGAGATGGCAAGAATTGCCTATCGCTTGGGCAAAGATGTGCGGGATTGGAAGATCGAATGGGCACAGCGCGACCTAAAAGAAAGCGGTTTGGCGGATACAAACATCGTTCCCATCCTATACCGCCCTTTTGATACACGATATACCTATTATACGGGGAATAGCAGCGGCTTTCACTGCCGCCCGCGAAATGAGGTGATGCGGCATATGCGGGGTGAAAATCTGGCTTTGATCACCCACAAAAGAGAAGAACTAAGTCTGCCCTGGGGACACGTTTTAGTTACTGCCAATATTTCCGAGCATGGTGTATTATCTTCAAAAACTACGAGTTACCATTTCCCCCTCTACCTTTATCCAAACTCAGCCAAAGAAGACCGGTGGGATGGCACACAGCGGGATTACAATATCGCTGCTAAGCTATTGGAACGCTTGCAAAAACAGTGGCAGGATTTTAAGGCAGAGCAGCTTTTTTATTACGTTTATGCCATCTTGCACAGCAAGCTCTATCGGGAGCGTTTTGCCCAATATCTGCGCCTGGATTTTCCGCGAATACCTTTTGCGGAGGATTATGAGCTATTTAGCAAGTTGGCAGATTATGGCAAAGAGCTTGCCGATTTGCATTTGCTAAAAAGCCCGCGTTTAAACAAGCTGGCAGTTCGCTATCTGGGCAAAGGCACGAATGACCAGGTGGATGAGATCAAATATGATGCCAAAAAAGGCACGCTAAGGATCAATCCGGATAAGCATTTTGAGGGGATTACGCCGGATATTTGGAATTACCATATCGGCGGCTATCAGGTGCTAAATAAATACCTCAAAGACCGCAAAGGTAGGACGCTTATTGACCCCATCCACTATTGCCGGGTGGCAAGCACTTTGGCTTTAACGATAGAACTACAAGCCAAAATAGACAAAGATTTTGCTGCTATATTAGAATAGAATTGCTTCAATGATATTGCAAACACAGAGAACAAATAGGATATTGTGGCGATTAAGCCAATCTTGAGGCTGTCTTGAATGCCAAAACATGCCTGCCGAAAGGAACCCCGTTAGGGGTGGCATTTTAGATAGCAATCGCGTTATGTAGCAATATGATAAATAAAACCCCAGCCCTATTCACTATTTATGGCAGAAAACTTAGGGGAGTTTTCTGCCATAAATAGTGAATAGGGCTGGGGGATAAAAAGATAATCATCAAAACGCAACCATTACCCAGGGTGATATTGCCCAAAACAAGCAAGCTCATTTTGGGCAAGAACACCCTGGGCTACTTAAACCGCTGCCCCTGATGGGGCAAGATTGGCTGCATGTCCACATATCTTAGGAAATAACTACATCCAAATCCATTGAGAATTAGCTACCATGCTTGAACTTGAGTCCTTTTCGCTGCCAACACCGGCAAGAGTGATATTGACTTCAAATGGCAGATACAGCATACTTCAATAAGCTTTACAGTATATTTTCTTTCTCGGTGGTAAAAAAAACCAGTGCTTTCGGGGTTCTCGGTGGTTCAAAAAAACTTTAGTCATCCGTATTATCCGCTAAATCCTTGTAATTGCTCAATATACGTGAAGATAATCCCACCCTCACCAAAATAAATTCCGTTTTGTCTATACCTTGTCCACTATAGGGATATTGTGAGGCTTATGCGAAGCAATTCCAAGATAAGCAATCACCTGGTCGCAGATTCTGTAAAAGGTGTGCCTAAGTCACGGGGCGAAGCTGTAAGCGTCAAAGCTGTTTTGAAAGAAAAAAGCTCAAGATTTTCCTTGACTGATAAACGCACATAATATAGCTTGACTTCAAAAATATTAAGGAGCTGAATCATGGCAGTAAAGATCGATAAAGAGACCTGCATCGGTTGCGGAGCTTGCGTTGACGTATGCCCCGTAAGTGCCCTCAGTATGGAAGGCGATAAAGCTGTGGTAGATGAAGGAACTTGCATTGATTGCGGAGCCTGCATCGCCACTTGTCCTACCGGGGCAATCAGCGAGTAACAATCCAAATTAACCCGCTTTAGATTCGAGGTGGAGCACGCTTAACCGGCTTACTCCACCTCTTTTTTGGCGATAGGGAGATGACAAATGAAACATCTAATTCTTTTCACTACATGCCTTTTGAGCGTTTTAGCCTTGGCTGCCATAGAGGTATCTGGCACGGTATCTGGCACCTGGACTGCTGCCGATAACCCGTACCAAATCGTGGGAGATATTTTAATCCCCGCCGGCAGCGTGCTCACCATTCAGCCCGGCGTGATAGTAGAAGCCACGGGAAACTATCGCATCAATGCCGAGGGCAGCATTCAAGCCATTGGCACTCCTGCGGATAGCATTTACTTTCAAAATGGGCAAGTTCCCGTCACCAATCTCTGGAAAGGCATCCACCTGGATAATCCGGGTGCAGAGAGCAATTTCCAGCATATCGTGATGGAATACGCCGAATATGGCATAAACGCCGTAAATACGCCAATTGAGGTATCTTACAGCCGTTTTAGCTACAATCAGCGCGGGATGCATCTCTATGGCATTGGCAATGCGAATCCGCCAGTAATGAATGTGCATCACAATTTGGTGGAACACAGCGCCCAAAACGGTATCCTGATTCCCCAAAACAGCAACGCCTGGGTGCATCATAACGAAGTGCGCTACAACGGCACGGTAACTCAGTACTACGGCGCCATTCAGCTTTCCAATCAATCTCAGGGCGGGCAAAATAACCCCATCATCGAGCATAACTACATCCACCACAACTATAAACAGGGGATTACCGCTTGGGACGTGATGGCTACAAATGCCATCAATCCCACTATTCGCCATAACCACATCGAGGCAAATCTCACGGGGATTTATCTTCTATACTCCAGCGGGATAGTGCACCACAATACTATTATTAATAACTTCATAGCCGGAGATGCCAATAGCGGGGCAGGGATCATGATAGGCGGTGCCACTTCGCATCCTTATATTGCCGAAAACATTATCACCGGTAACTTTACGGGGCTATATATCACCAGCAATGCCATGCCGGTATTGGGAAATATGGCAGACATCCACCCCTGGGCTTATGGCAGAAACGTAATCCAAAATAATATCGATGAAAGCAACCTCTTGCACTCCGTTTATTGTGATAGCTACCCGCAAGCAAACAACATCATCAAGGCGGAAAATAACGACTGGGGCGTGTATACCGCAGCGGAGATAGCCATTGGCATCAATGACCATAACTATAATCCCGCGCTACCTACCGTGGATTTTGAACCCTGGTTCGAGCAAGAAGAAGAAGGCTATATATTAAGGGGCACTATCGGGATACCCATTTCCAAACAGAATCTGGAGCTACTGCTAAAAATCATTGATTTTGAAAGCGGGGAGATACTCGCTCAGTACGACGTGGAAGAGGATCAATTTGGCGTACATTGCACAGTGGAGCGTCCTTTTTATGCCTATGTAGAGCCTTCCTATGCTTCAAATTATTGGGGCTTCGCCGGCAATGCAGAGAATCCGCAGCTTTTCACGCCGGATGGTGAAGATATCGATCTCGGCTTCATTGTTGTTAATCAATTTATCCCCTATTACAGTTTTGAAAAGGGCGAAGCGCAAACCATCGAAGGCAGAGAGATCTTCCCCATTGCCAAACGCTACCTGCTTTTTGCTCCTGAAGTAATAGACTACTTTTACGATGAAGGAGACTATCGCTATATCTACAAGCACAAATACCTTAGCGATGGCAATTGGCAGGAGATAAACTTCGGCATCGGGCAGATTTATAATAAACTCTATAATCAGGCGCATAATGAAAGCTGGGTCATGAATTATGTGGCAGATGGATTGCCCATCCAGTATAGCGTTACCGCTTTTATGGATAACGACGCCGGGCTCAGTTTTATGCTCCGAAATCCGGATGATAGCATCTATCGCCAGCGCTTTTTTGGCTATTCATTTAGCTACGATAAAAGCTATCTTTACGATGCCAATACTTATGCAAATTACTACTTAAGCACCCAGCATATAGACGCATCTCACTGGCGGGAATACCTGCACCCTGTAGAGACGCTTGAGATTCCGGAGTTTCGCATCAGAGGCTTCAATACCTGCGGTACCACGGGATTTACCTTCGATATGTGGTGGCAGGCGCCGGGGCACTGGCAGCACAATTATGTCTACTATGATATCTTTATGCAAGGAAGTGATGCCACGCCGAAGCTACTGGCAACTCTGGATTTTGCGCAAAACTACTATCAAAGCCCCTGCCTGCAAGCCAGTGGCTGGCAAGACTTTTGGGTGGAAGCGGTTTCTGAGACTGGTCCCCGCGTCATAAGCGAGCGCAAAGCCTTTGAATTCCCTTCATCCAATGCCGAACTGGTGCAGATTCCAGAGATCAATATCTACCCCAATCCTTTGAGTTTTAGCCGGGCAGAAGGGCTTAGCATTTCTCAAAAAGGGCTAAAACAAGCGGAACTAAAGATTTACAACCTACGCGGACAGCTCGTTCACAAAGCGCCACTGGGCAAAGACGAGCATCTGTGGCAGGGGAAAGATATGAAAAACCAAGCGGTGGGTAGCGGCATCTACTTTCTGATGATCGAAAGTGAAGGGCGCCGCGCAATTCACCGAAAAATAAGCTTAATAAAGTAAGAGAGCTAAGTGATAAGTTGCGTGGAAATGGCTGCAAAGCTCCAGGCGAAGATGCTGGAGGAATTGGAGTAAACATCCGGGGATGCTTTTATACGGCGCATCCCAGACCTAAAATAGATAAAAATAAAGAAATAAGGAGTTAATAATGTCTGAAATCATTTTCATTAAAGGACGTGAGATTCTGGATTCCCGCGGGAATCCTACCGTTGAAGCCGATGTGCATTTGGAAAGCGGAGTAATGGCGCGCGCTGGAGTGCCCAGCGGTGCTTCCACCGGCGAGCGTGAAGCTATCGAGCTAAGAGATGGCGATAAGAGCCGCTATCTGGGTAAAGGCGTAATGAAAGCCGTGCAAAATGTAGATGAAATCATCGCTGTGGAGCTATTGGGGATGGAATCCTCGCAGCAGGTAGCTTTGGACAAGATGATGGTGGAGCTGGATGCCACGGAAAACAGAGCCAAATTGGGTGCAAACGCCATTTTGGCAGTATCCATGGCATGCGCCCGCGCCAGCGCTATGGAACTCGAAATGCCCCTCTACCGCTATTTGGGTGGCACCGGTGCCGTTACCCTGCCCGTGCCCATGAGCAATATCATCAATGGCGGCGAGCATGCGGATAACAACGTTGATATTCAGGAGTTTATGATCATGCCCCTGGGTGCCAATAGCTTCAAAGAAGCTATCCGCATCAACGCCGAAATCTTCCATGCGCTCAAGAGCATCCTCAAAGGCAGAGGGCTTGCCACCTCCGTGGGCGATGAGGGTGGTTTTGCCCCGAACCTCAGTTCCAATGAAGAGGCGCTCATCGTAATAGTAGAAGCCATTAAGAAAGCGGGCTACAAACCCGGTGAAGAAGTGTATATCGCCCTGGATGCCGCAGCCAGCTCTTTCGTGCAAAAGGACGGCAAATATGCCATTGACGGAAAGCAGCTTTCGAGCGATGAACTCATCGATTATTATGAAGAAATGATCGGCAAATACCCCATTTGCAGTATCGAAGACGGTCTTGCCGAAAACGATTGGGAAGGCTGGGCACGCCTGAACGAGCGCCTGGGCAGCCGCATCCAATTGGTGGGCGATGACCTTTTGGTAACCAATACCAAGCTCATCAAACGCGGCATCAAAGAGAAGCTCGCCAATAGCGTTCTCATCAAGCTAAATCAGATTGGCAGCGTAAGCGAGACCATAGATGCCATCAATACCGCTCACAAAGCGGGCTGGACTTGCGTGGTATCTCACCGCAGCGGCGAAACCGGCGATACCTTTATAGCCGACCTGGCTGTGGCCATGAATACCGGTCAGATCAAGACCGGCTCGGTATCCCGCAGCGAAAGAGTGGATAAATACAATCAGCTTATGCGCATCGAAGAAGAGCTGGGCGAAGCGGCTGTATTCCCCGGCAAAGCGGTAATCAAACAGCTAAACTAATCCGCTAATAGATAAAGCCCGTATATAGTAGCTTAACTGTATGCGGGCTTTTTTTGTCTCTTTATTTCCACAATCTAATCCGCAAAAGCAGTATTCAGAAATGTATATTATCTTTGCATTATCCAATAGACGCACTATACTATTCTTATAGCGTCCAAATAGCGTGCAGTATTACTAAACAGTAATGAATAATAAGAATTAGCTAAACCCCAATGGAGGAAACATGATTAATGAAAAACTGGCGAAAGCCATTAACGAACAAATAAATAAGGAGCTCTACTCTGAGTATCTTTATCTTTCAATGCAAGCGTGGTTTGCAAATGAAAGCCTGGATGGCATGGCAAGCTGGATGAATGCGCAGGCGCAGGAAGAGCACTTCCATGCTATGAAGTTCTTTAACTATCTGGTGGAGCGCGGCGCCCGCGTGATACTAAAAACCATCGAACAACCCACAGTGGATTTTGAAAGCCCCTTGCAGATCTTCAAGATGTCCTTGGAACATGAACAATTTGTAACCAAGAGCATCAACGAGCTGATGGATTTGGCGATCAAGGTCAACGACCACGCTACCCGCAGCTTCCTGCAATGGTATGTGGATGAACAGGTTGAGGAAGAAGCTTCCGTAGATAAGATAGTAAATATGCTTCAGCGGATAGGAGACCATGGACACGGCATCATGATGATAGACCGTGATTTGGGTTCCCGCACTTTTACCCCTCCGGCTGAAGAGGAATAATACCAATCATTAGAAGCCAGGGATCCGGTGTGTATCGGATCTCTCGGCTTCTTATCCAAGATAAGGAGAACCAATGGACTGTTTGCCGCAAGAGGGGCTTTACGCTCAGATACTTAATTCATCTGTTGTTGCCATCGGACTTACAGACCTTCAGGGGCGATATTGCGTAGTAAACCCCGCCTGGTCTGAATTATTGGGTTATAGCGAAGCGGAAGCCAGCGAACTATGTATTTCGGATGTAACGCCGGAGGAAAACAGGTCTGAAAGCGAAAACAATTACAATCGGCTAATTACCGGACAAGTAACCCAGATTCGGATTCGCCGCGAGTATCTTTGCAAGGACGGTTCGCGGATTTGGGCAGACCTGCATGTATCTCCCTTAAGAAATACCGAGAACGAGATTATAGGCATATTGGGAATATTTATCAGTATCGATACCCTGGTATCTGCCGAAAATGAGCTGCAAAGAATCAATCAGGAGCTAAGCCAATCCAATCAGGAATTGATAGAGCTAAACCACAAGCTGAATAGGATGGCGCGGCGAGACCAGCTTACCGGACTCTACAACCGCCGGGTATTGGATGAGAACCTGGAATATGAGATGGAGCGTAGCCGGCGTAATAAACGTGGCTTTACCCTGGCAATGGCGGATTTGGACGATTTTAAGAAGGTGAATGATACTTACGGGCATCCTTGCGGGGATGAGGTACTAAAAGCAGTGGCGAAAACCATGAAAGAAGCGCTGCGCACGGTGGATACCGTGGGGCGTTGGGGTGGCGAGGAGTTCCTGGTAATCCTGCCAGAAACCTCTGCCGAAGACGCCGCCAAAGTGTTAAACCGTATTCGCGAGAAGATCAAGGATTTGGTGGTGAATTGCGAAGAAAATCAGATAAGCATCAGCATCTCCATTGGCATGAGCTCTTGCGATAGGGATTGCCCTAAAGACGAAATAATAAAAGAAGCCGATCTCGCCTTATACGAAGCGAAGAAACGGGGGAAAAACCGCGTTATCTGCTATCAGAATATCTAAGCTAAACGAGTTCTTTGGCAGCCGCGGCGGCGGCTTGAGCAAAATCCTCGCCCTTGCTGGCAAAGATGATGCCGCGCGAGCTATTTACCAAGATGCGCGGATCTTCCGGGCTATGAATGGCATAGCTAAGTACTGCCTGCAAATCCCCACCCTGCGCACCCACGCCGGGAATCAGAAGCAATCTGCCTTCCAAAAGCTTGCGCATTAGCGCCAAATCCGCCGTTTGCGTAGCGCCCACCACTGCCCCCAGCCGCTCGATGGGATATTGGTTTATCCACTTTGCTACCCGTTCTTTAAGATTTTCCTTTTGAAAGAAATCCTCTGCCGAGGGGTTTGAAGTAAGCGCCAAAGCAAAGGCAAAGCTATGTTCTATCTCCAGTATCGGCTCCATTACATCCCTGCCCATAAGGGGGTTGATGGTAATGGCATCCACTTTTAGCTCCCGAAAGAATGCCTTGGCATAGCCCGCCATGGTAGAGCCGATATCCCCCACCTTTGAGTCCAGGATAACCGGTATTTCTGCCGGAATATGCGCCACCGTGTAGTACAAAGCTTCCAGCCCGCGGCTGCCATCTGCCAGATAAAAGGCGAGATTGGGCTTATATGCCGCCGCATACTGATAGGTAGCATCGATGATCGCTTTATTGAATTCCCAGATGGGGTTTGCCGCACCCAAAACCACTTTCGGCAGCTTTTCCAGTTGGGAATCCAGCCCAATAGAGAGCCGGCTTCCCAACTGTTCAAAGCGGGCATGATATTTATACCACATATATCTTTACACTATCCTCACCATCGAGATCGGCAAGCATTACTTTGATGATTTCCTCTTTGGAAGTAGGCACATTTTTGCCCACGTAATCTGCCTTGATGGGAAGCTCGCGATGTCCGCGATCGATCAAAACCGCCAGCTGTATCTGCCTTGGACGCCCAAAATCCATCAAAGCATCGATGGCGGCGCGCACGGTTCTGCCGGTATAGAGCACATCATCCACCAATACCACGATGCTATCCTCGATATCAAAATCCACTTGCGAACCCTTGATTACCGGCTGATGCGAGATGGTGGAAAGATCGTCCCTATACAGGGTGATATCCAAAAGACCCACCGGTATTTCCTGGTTTGAAATCAGCTTCAGATAGTTTGAAAGCCGTTCTGCCAAAGGTACGCCGCGGGAACGGATACCCACTAAACGGATGCGTTCCAGCCCGCGATTTTGTTCGATGATTTCATGCGCCATGCGTTGTATGCTGCGCTCAATTTGGGCGCTATCCATGATTTGGCTTTTGAGTTGCACTTTGTTCTCCTTAATCTGCTTTTACGATTGCCAATACATCGCCTTTATTTACGTTTGCGCCGGCAGCCAAAGGCGTGGCTACCAAGGTGCCATCCACCGGAGAGGGGATGTTGTTATACATTTTCATGGCTTCCAATACCAGGATGGTTTCGCCACGGCTCACCTTATCGCCCAGCTGCTTTTCATATTTGACTAACATGCCGGGCATGGGTGCGCTTACGTTTTCGCCACCAGCTATAGGGGCAGAAACGGCGGCAGGTGCGGCTACAGGTGCCGGACTGGCTACCGGAGCCGGTGCAGGGGCAGGACGCGGTGTGGCGGGAGCTACCGGAGCCACGGGGGCGGGACGGCTGCTAATTACCCGCGGTGCGCCACCTTTTTCAGATACTTCTACCAAGTAGTAGCTACCATCTACAAATACATCAAATTGCCGGGCATCTTCGGGCTTTGCGGGTGCTTCCGGCTTCTCAATCAGCTTACCAGCTTTGGCTTTGGCGATAAGCTCGTTCTCTGCCTTTACCGCTTCCATAGTGGTGGGCTTCATTTCTTCCGGCATGGGTTCCACGCCGTATTTGATCTTGAGAAACTTTTTGCCGGTAAGGTTATAGATTGCCACAATCAGCTCGTCATCGATATTCTTTGCCAAGCCTTTAGTTTCCTCTTTCACGCCATCCAGAGCGGGGGGAATTACGTCTCCCGGACGCACGGTGATAGGCGTTTCGCCTTTGGGATAGCCCTTTAGTGCCTTGGCCTGCACCTCTTTATCGATGGGCAGGGTGGTTTTGCCATACAGCCCGTAGCAGAGGTCTTTTACCTGCTCGGTAATGCGGGCATATTCGCCATCTTTGGTATCAAATAGCGCGTTATTTACGCTCTGGATACCCACGATCTGCGAGGTGGGCGTTACCAAAGGAATCTGCCCCAATTCCTTACGCACCTTGGGGATTTCGGCAAATACATCGTCCAACTTGTCCAAAGCATCCATCTGGCGCAATTGATTTACCAGGTTTGAGAGCATCCCACCAGGAGTTTGATGAATGATTACATCGGTATCGATGATGCTATGCTTTGTATTATCCGCAAATTGCAGATATTTCGGGATGTCTTTTTCCATTTCTTTGCCAATCTTATTCAGCAGATTGATATCAAATCCGGTATCGCGATTGGTACCCAAAAGCGAGATTATCAAAGGCTCGATGGCGGGGTGCGAGGTGCGGTAAGCATAAGGTGCCACGCAGGTATCGATGATATCCACGCCCGCTTCGATGGCTTTAAAGAGCGCCAGATCGCCCATACCGGAGGTAAAGTGCGTATGCAGATGCACCGGCACTTTTACTGCGGATTTTAGCGCTTTGATAAGCTCAAAAGCATCGTATGGCGCTACCAAGCCTGCCATATCCTTGATGCACACGGTATCTGCACCCATCTCTTCCAGCTGTTTGGCTTTATTTACGTAATATTCAATGTTGTAAATCTCGCCGCCCATCCGCTGCTCGGTAAGCGAATAGCAGATGGCGCCCTGGAAGTGTTTATTATTCTTCTTTACTATCTTTACGGCGGTTTGGAAGTTTCTAAAGTCGTTTAAGGCATCGAAAATGCGGAAGATATCGATGCCATTATCGCAGGCACGCTGCACAAAGGCTTCCACCACATCGTCCGCATAATTCTGATACCCCACCAGGTTTTGCCCACGCAGCAGCATGGAGAAAGGGGTCTTGGTGATATATTTCTTTAGTGTGCGAATGCGCTCCCAGGGGTCTTCGCCCAAAAAGCGGTGCATGGTATCGAAGGTGGCTCCGCCCCATACTTCCATGCTGTAAAAGCCCACTTCGTCCATCAGCTCTGCTACGTGCAGCATATCTTCGGTTCTGCCACGGGTAGCAAAGAGGCTCTGATGCCCGTCGCGAAAGCTAAGGTCTTGTATTTTGATAGGATTGGCGGCTTTGGGACGATCCGCTTCATAGCGCATCGCCGTGCGTTCGAGGATGCCGTGTTTATCCATTTTTGCTCCTTTTATCTGTTTCTTTTTATTATTCTACGTTGGATGATATCGCGGTATTGCATGGTAAGCGCGCGTCCGGCTGCTGCCCAGGGATGGCTGGGATTTGCCGGCTGCATGCTCTGATAGCTTTCATATACAGTTTCACTATTGATCAGTGCCATTACGGCGCTGATGGCGGCGAGTTCTCGTTTATCTTTCATGTTTATAGTTCCTTAGGAGGGGATATTGCCGTGCTTTTTGGGCGGCAGGCTTTCGCTCTTGCTGCTCATTATTTCTAAGGCATCTATCAAGCGCTTGCGCGTATCCGAAGGCACGATAATCGCATCTACATAGCCGCGGGATGCCGCCACATAAGGATTATTAAATTGCTCTTCATAAATCTGGATCATCTCGTTGCGCTTGGCAGCTTGGTCTTCGGCACCGGCTATCTCTTTGCGGAAGATGATATTAGCCGCACCCTGCGCACCCATTACGGCAATCTCCGCACTCGGCCAGGCAAATACCATATCGGCACCCAAATGGCGCGAGCTCATGGCGATATAGCTGCCGCCATAGTCCTTGCGCGTTACCACCGTTAGCTTGGGCACAGTCGCCTCGGAATAGCACCATAAAAGCTTGGCACCATGGCGGATAATCCCGCTATGCTCCTGCTGCGTTCCCGGCAAATAACCCGGCACATCCACAAAGGTGACCAGCGGAATATTGAAGGCATCGCAGAAGCGGATAAAACGCGTAGCCTTATCCGAAGCGTCAATATCCAAACAGCCTGCCAATACCGTTGGCTGATTTGCCACAATCCCCACGCTGCGTCCATTTAGCCGCGCAAAGCCCACGATGATATTTTGGGCATAATAGTAATGCGGCTCAAAGAAAAAGCCATCATCCACCACGCTGCGAATTACATCCCGCATATCGTAGCTTTCGCGGGGGTTATCCGGAATGATTGTGTCCAGCTCCGGGCAATCTCTCCAGGGATCGTCCAAAGTATCCAGCCGCGGCGCATCTTCCATATTGTTCGAGGGGATAAAGCTAAGCAGAGCTTTGATTTCCTCGATGGCATGTGCATCGCTTTCGCAGGCAAAATGCGCATTGCCGCTCTTGCTATTATGCGTCATGGCGCCGCCCAGCTCTTCCTGTGTAGTTTGCTCGCCGGTAACGGCTTTGATTACATCCGGCCCCGTGATAAACATAAAGCTGGTATTTTTTACCATAAATACAAAGTCCGTCATGGCAGGGGAATACACCGCACCGCCGGCACAAGGCCCCATGATGGCGGTAATCTGGGGGATAACGCCGCTGGCACGGGAGTTTCTAAAAAAGATATCGCCGTAGCCTTTCAGCGCATCTACTCCTTCCTGAATGCGCGCACCGCCGGAATCGTTGATCCCAACGCAGGGCACTCCGGATTTTAGCGCCATATCCATCACCTTGCAAATCTTGGCAGCGTGCATCTCACCCAAAGAGCCGCCCCGCGCCGTAAAATCCTGCGAGAAGGCAAAGACGGGTCTGCCATTTACCAGCCCATGACCGGTAATCACGCCATCGGAGGGGATTTCGTTCTTTTCCATACCAAAATTCGTGCAACGATGGCTTACAAACATATCGAGTTCGCGAAATGTGCCCGCATCAAAAAGCAGGTCAAGCCGCTCGCGGGCAGTTAGTTTGCCGCCGGCTTTTTGCTTTTCCACGGCTTTGGCACCGCCTAATTCGAGGGTTTTTCGTTCTTTTTCCAGCAGTTTCTGGATCTGCTCTTGAGTAGTGTGCATTTATACCTCTTTTTCATCTTACTTTTTTCTAAATAATACCTGCTGCTTGCGCTTGCTACTGCATCTTAAAGGCAGAAGATACCGCAATCATAACAGAATAGCCAATATTCAAAATGACTTCATTTTGTCAAATGCTTTTTTGGCTGCGCTTCGCTTCGCCAGGTGTTAGGTTTTAGGTCTTAGGTGTTAGGCGCTGCGCTCGGGACGGAGTTATTTGTTTTGGGATTAGCATTTAGGAAAGGGTGAAAATAAAGCTTTTACCGCGAATGACGCGAATTAGAACGCTAATTTACGCTAATACACATAGCGAACTATGAAACCTTTCCTTATATCACATACACCATGCGTCAGCATCTAATAAACCATTGCGAGCCTACGAGCAATACCTTCATTATTCATCATTCATCATTCATTATTCATTTGCGGAGCGAAGCGCAGCAAGCCTCATTATTCATTGCAACTGAGCGCGTTGCTTGCGCGCCCTTTTGGTTTCAAAGCCCGCATAAAACACGGGGCAATACCCGCTATGATCCTTGCCCTTGCCATATTCTATGCCATATTGCACGGTGACCGCCAAGCTGCGGGTCATATTCATATCTATATGTGCCATAGCGGCATAGCGGTCTATCGCGTTTTTCGGCTGATTGTAATACCAGCTCGTCTCAAAAACTGCCGGTCCGCAATGGTTCATATCCCCTTCAAAATAATCCCGCGCTCCGCGTAAGGTACCGCTAAAGACAAAACTTGGATAATTGTCTTTATTTTGAAATGGGTTTTGGCACAAGTAGCTAAGGGTGAGAGGTATTTCCACCCCTTTATGTGAGTGCTTCAGATAATAGCGTTCACCCGGAATTACTACCCCGCCAGATACGCTAAGAGCAGGTGATGCTGCCAAATAGAGATCCTTGCCCAAGCTAAATGATTTTATCAGATGAGCTTTAAGCTGCAGGGTTGAGCCAAAACTCCGGGCTTCATATCCGCAACGCTCCATGCCGGAAGTAATCCCCATGCCATATTGAACTACCGTAGAAAACCCTTTGCCCAGTCCTCTTCTATAACAGAAGGGGGCGAAGCTGCCAAAGAATTCATTTTCTTCGGAATGCAGATGAACGTCTACGCTATCCGGAGTAAAGGTACCCAGATAAAAGATGTTGTTCAAAGAGCTAATTCCAGTAGACATGGTAGTTTCCCCCATTTCCAGTGGAACGGCGTTAAAAGGATGGTGGTTGCTAATGGTATAGCAAGCGCTGAGTAGGAGTAAAGGCAAAAATAACAAGTATCTTACTTTCATGGTTGCTCCTTTTAAGCAGGCAATAATTGAAAATATCTCTTGCAATTATTGTTCCATTTGCGTCGCTGCGCTACGCAGGTGGCAGGTCTTAGGCCTTAGGCGCTGCGCACGCACTGGAATTGTAGGGGCAGACCAATGTGTCTGCCCAATGGCTACACGGATTGAGCGGATTTTGACGGATACCACGGATTATTTTATCGTGGGAAGGCATCTTGCCGTTTGATTGTAAAAAGCGACATCTTGTCGCTATTGTTAAGGCAGGCATGGAGTTAATGGCGCTTATCCGCCTTTTAGTGTACCAATTTCAAGTGCCAAAGTGTACCAATTTTAAATACCATCTACATCATTTTACCATTATCGGATAAGTTCGGAATTTGGTATCCTCAAGAAATGCTAAAACATACAACCGAGCAGAACTCCTAACGGGGTTCCGCTCGGCAGGCATGTTGAAAATATCGGATAGGTATGGCATTTCGGGGCATTCTGCCAAAATGAACACCGCAACAAATAATGTCCCGATATTCTTTGTTATGTTGTTCATTTTTGTATCAGGACACCCCAACCGCCGCTCACCCGTCTCTTTCCCTCGCAATGCCCTCACCTCTACCCAGAATTTGCCGGTAGAGGCGAGGGCATTGCGAGGGTATCAATAGAGGAAGAGCCTATGCACCGAGTCTCGTACTGAAATTGGTTGACCAATAATTGAGCCAAATGAGGTGATTTATACTCGGCAAACGATTAAAAAATATGTCGTGTATAAATAATCTTAAAAGCTCAAAGCTTTTCCAGGTTCAAAAGCTCATAAAAGATGGAAGTTTAAACAGGAAATATCATGCTTGGCTGCCGAGCGGAACCCCGTTAGGAGTTCCGCTCGGTTGTATGTTTTAGCATTTCTTGAGGATACCAAATTCCGAACTTATCTGATAAAGGTAAAATGAATAGCACAGCAAGGAATGTTCACACCTGAAATGTTCCGCCACTTGAAGTCAATGGCGCTTGTGCACCGTGGAGTTTATAGCGACAAGATGTCGCATTTACAATCAAACGGCAAGATGCCGTTCCCACGATAAAATAATCCGTGGTATCCGTCAAAATCTGTTTAATCCGTGTAACCATTGGGCATACACATTGGTCTGCCCCTACAATTCCAGTACGAGCGCAGCAGCTGCCACCTGTTACCTGATCCCTGCGACCGGGCAACGCGCTCAGTTGCAATGAATAATGGCGGTATTGCTCGCGAGCTTCGCAATGGCTAATCATAGCTTACGCATGGTGTGTGTAATTGGGGAAAGCCATTTGAGCTCCCAGAAGCACAAATGGCATGCTTTTTAGCTTCATCATTTATAAACCCTAAGAAAAAAGAGCTTGACAGCATTTTGAATATATATTTTGTGGGATTTATATGTTTGATAATAGTCAGCTTGCATTTTGGCGAACCCATGGCAAGCACATATTTACTTAATTAGCAATGATATTTTAGAAAAGGTTTTTTATGCTATTTAGGAAAGACGCCCAGCACTATGAGGGTTTTTGGGTATCAGTGGAGAGAAGCGTCCACTTCCTGCACCTTAGCATGCAAAAATCAAATACCAATAGTATCCTTATGGGAAAATCTTATCCAGGCATAGCATTTGCCAGAATAATCGTCGCACATTATCACAAAACCGCTATGAATGGAAATTACCCTTGGAAACTACTATCTCAAACCCCATCAAAATCAAACGGTAACCCAACCCAGGCTTATTGTGCCTGCGTTTTAGGAGGTATTGCCGCTTAATTTCTTCACAAAACTCATCTAAAACCCCCTTTAATAATAAGGAGTAATCAATATGAAAAGATACTTAATCTTATTAAGCCTCTTAACCTTGATGCTACCCCTCGTTGCCGGAGTATATACCATTGGCGAGGGCACCCTTACGCAGCAGTATATACCTGTTTACGGCTGGTATGATTATAGCTGGAGCAAGATAATCTACACCGCGGCTGAAATGAGCAACGCCGGACTAACTGCCATGCAAATGGACGGTGTAGGTTTCAACGTGTCCAATACACCGGTGAATTACACCAAAAACCCGATCAAAGTATTTATACGCCATACTACCGCTAATACCATTGATAACACATACCCCAATAACGCCGAATTCCAAGAGGTATTTAACGGATCTTATACCTGGAATGGCAGCGGCTGGCACTACTTCGTGTTTGATAACCCCTTCTTCTGGGATGGTACAAGCAATATCGAGCTGCTGTTTGAAAACTGGGATGGCAGCTACACAGGCAGCTATCCACAGCAATACTCACATAGTACAAGCACAAACCTGGCTGTTTATAATTACCAGGATAGCAGTTTCCCCACTTCTTCGGGAACGACAACCACCACCAGGCCCAATATCCAGATTGTTACCCCTATGGTGGCTCCTCCGGGATCCACTACTTTGGTACAGCCACCCAGTGGCGCCACGATGCTCCCCACCAGTGTAAACCTAATGTGGAATGCAACATTGGGAGCAGATGGCTATAAGCTCTATTTTGGCAGCTCCCCCACTCCGCCTTTGGTAGCGGATTTGGGCGCTACCACCAGCTATAACGCCACAAACTTGCAAAACGAGACCACTTACTACTGGCAAATAGTGCCATACAATACTTATGGCGATGCCAACAATTGCCCGGTATGGAACTTTACCACCATCGCCGCCGGATTGATCCAGATCGGAACTGGCACTGCCAGTACTTACCGGCCTTTCAGCACCTTGTATGGCTATGAGCGCAGTGCAGCGCTTTATACCCAAGACCAGATCGGCACTTACGGTATGGTTACCAGCCTGGCATGGAGCGTGGGTAGCGCCGGCACTGCCAATACGCCTTACAAGATTTGGATGAAGAGCATACCGGAAAACGCTTTAACATACGAAACCTGGGATAATATGATAGATGGCGCCACCCTGGTAAAAGAAGGAAACCATAGCTTTAATAGCACCGGTTGGCACACTTTCATCCTGGATGTACCCTTCATCTATGCCACGGGCAACCTCCTGATCGGCGTGCAATCGGATTCCGGCGGCAGCGGCAGCGGCGGCTATCCTTATATTCATTATACCAGTGGCAATACTAATAAACACCAAACCTGGTATCAGGATAACAGCCCTTCCACCTCTACAGGAAATCTACTTGCAACCCTGCCTAATATCATGATGCAATTAACCGAACCTACCGGCGACCCCGGTTTTGCTATTAATCCCAGCATCTACAACTTTGGTGATGTAAGAGTGGGCAGCACGAAGTCCCAGAACTTTACCATTACGAACATAGGTGGCGGGGATCTGATAGTAAATAGCATTACGGTTTCCGGAAACCCCGATTTTACGCTTAGCAATCTACCCAACTTGCCTGCAACCATGGCAACGATTGAAAATACCAGCTTCACGGTGAATTTTGCACCCTCTGCCATAGGTCTTGCCAGCGCCACTATTACTATTACAGATAATATTGGTGGGCGCAGTACGCATACGGTACAGGTATTGGGCAATGGCACAGAATTCCTCATCATTGGAGATGGTTCCTCAAACCAATACATGCCCGTAAACGCTTACTACGGCTATACATATAGCCAAAGCATCTACCTGCAAAGTGAGATTAGTACACCAGAGCAGCGTATTGAAAAGATCGCTTACTATTGGAACGGCGCCGGAGTGGGAAATTATAGCAATGAATGGGTAATATATATGGGGCATACGGATGACAGCGTCTTTGCCTCTACCACCGGTTGGATTCCGCTGAGCCAGCTTACACCAGTGTATGCTGGAACTCTGAATATCCCCGCTGTTGCAGGCTGGATTGAGATTGAATTGCATACCCCATTTGTGTATAATAACAGTCAAAATCTGGTAATAGCCGTGGATGAGAATAGATCCAGCTACGACGGCTCTTCCCAGTTCTTCTACTGCACTCCTACAGGTAATCAAAATCGCAGCCTCCGCTATTACAACGACAGCACCAATCCGGATCCTGCTTCTCCGCCCGTAGGCACCTTGGTATCTGCCTATCCAAATATCAAGATGTTTTTTGGTGAATTGCCTACAAATCCCATCTTTTCGTATAACCCTGAAAGCCTTGACTTTGAGTATGTAATACACGCCGTTGCCAGCGAAGCGAAAAGCGTAACAGTGCAAAACAACGGGGGTGGTGTTCTTAGCCTTAGTGCGGGAAATATCGCTCTATCTGGACCCAATGCTGATGAATTCAGTTTTGATACTGGCAACCTACCCGCAGACTTAGGTCCCGGTCAATCTGTAGAAATACCGGTTACCGTCACCCCAATTAGTGAAGGAGCCATCTCTGCTACGCTGCGCATGATGTATGATGGAGTAAATTACGATGTGGCACTGAGTGCCGTCGGTTTACCGGAAGGCGTGGCGATAATAGGTAATGGCAACACAACGGGAACCCACCTCCCTATAAACACATTATATGGCTATAGCTACAGTCAAAGCATCTACCTGCAAAACGAAATCAATACGCAAGATCAACGTATTGAAAAGATCGCTTACTACTGGGATGCAGCCGGTATTGGCTTAAACAACGACCAATGGACTATTTATATGGGACATACGGATAACACCGGCTTTACCAGTACCACCAGCTGGATTCCTGAGAGCGGTCTTACCCAGGTATTTAGTGGCACGGTAAGCTTTCCGGAAACTGCCGGATGGATGGAAATCCTGCTCACCCAGCCTTTTGTGTATAACAATGCGCAAAATCTGGTAATCGCTACTTTGGAAACCAGCCCCAGCTATACCTATGGCGGATGGTTCTTTAATACCGTGGCAGCAAACCGCAGTATTCGCTATCAGAGCGATAGCATTTTGCCAAATCCTGCCAGCCCGCCCACGGGAACACTTCAAGGTCATCACCCCAATATCATGATGTTCTTTGGTGATTTACCTACAGAACCCGTCTTCACTTACGCTCCGAGCAGCATCAACTTTGGTTCGGTAATGAATGCTACAACCAGCATTCCTCAAAATGTAACGGTGACAAATACCGGAGCTGGTGTATTGAACCTGAGTCTTACAGACCTAAGCCTCGTAGGTATAAACGCCAATGAATTCAGCTTTGGCACAGAAAACCTGCCTATGGCGCTTAGTCCAGGCCAATCCGCCACTATCCCCATTACCGTTACTGCTGCTACCGAAGGAGCCATTTCCGCTACCCTGCGCATGGTATATGATGGTGTAAACTATGATGTAGCTCTTAGTGCCACGGGCTTGCCGGCTGGCTTGATCATTATAGGCGATGGCACTGTAACTACCCGCTACCCTCTGGGAAGCTTTTACGGCTATGAGCGCAGTGCGTCACTATATACCGCGGCAGAGATGGGTGGTGGAAATAATCGTATAAGCGCTTTGGGCTGGTATGCCAACCAAGCAGCCAGCGATATTGTGCCCACCAAAATCTATCTGAAAAATTATCCTGCTCTCGCAGTTGCTGCCGATACCTGGGCAAACTTTATCCAAGACGCCACCCTGGTATTTGACGCCACAGTAAATGGAGTACAGGCAAACGATTGGAATATCTACACGCTAAATAATACCTTCGACCTGGATAGCGGAGAAAATCTGCTGGTATTGGTAGAACGTAATCATGGTGGAAACGGCGGCAGTGCCGGCAGCGTGGCTCCGGCAATTCGTGGCACCACGCTTGCCAATATGCACCATATGACTCAGGCAGATAACAGCCCACCCACCGGAACTACTTCTGCTCAAACGAGCCGTCCAAACATCATGATCCTTGCCTCAAGCTATGATGTAACAAGCCCTCCCAACCCTGCCGTTTTGGTCTCCCCTGAAGACGGGGCCAATATGGTTTTGCAGACACCCACATTAGTCTGGACTTCTGGCGGGGGTGCACCCTCCGGTTACAAGCTATATCTGGGCACAAGCAACCCTCCCGAATTTGTTGAAGATTTGGGAGATGTAAATACCTATATTCCAGATACGGCACTGGCGGGTGAAACCACTTATTACTGGCAAATAGTACCTTACAATACTATTGGCGATGCTACCGGATGCCCGATATGGAGCTTTACTACCTTACCCGATGGCTTGATAATCATCGGCGATGGCACAGCTACTCAGCGCTATCCCTTTGGCACCGTATGGGGCTATGAACGTTCGGCAGCTCTGTATCTGGCAAATGAGGTTGGCGAAGACGGATTCATTACCGATCTAAATTGGTATTGCCAAAGCACTACTAATACGAACGTGCCTTACAGGATCTACATGGGTACCACGGATGCCGCTGCCTTTACGGCTGTTACCTGGGCAGATTTTAGCGAAGATCTCAGCCTGGTAAAAGAAGGAACCCATGTATTTAATACCAGCGAATGGCACAGCTTTGTATTGGATAATCCCTATCTGTATGAAGGTGGTAATCTAATCATTGCCGTAGAAACCTTCTATGGCGGCAGTGGCGGTGGCAGCGGACATTCTTTCCGCTATACCACAAGTGCAAGCAATAGCCACCAATACTGGTATGGAGATAATACCCCGCCCACAACTTATGGTACACTAAATACATATCGCCCCAATATCATGATGCTTAAGGGTCCAGTGCCGCAAGGTCCACCGGCTCCGCCCATCATGACGGCTCCCCTAAGTAATGCCACAGGCTTGCCTGTAGCCGGATTTAACCTTGTTTGGCGCCCCGATCTTAATAATGGTGGCATGCCGGATTATTACGCCATTTACATCTCGCACGAAGAAGATACCATTTTCGACGAATACTATTTCGAAACTGAAAATGCTTTCTTCAATCCTGTAGTAGAAGGCGATATGGAATTTGGCTTCTTAGAAACCTGGTATTGGATAGTGCATGCCTTCAATGATGATGGTGATGAATTGGCAGAACGTGCCTTTAGTTTTACCACGGAAGCAGACCCACGCGTAAATCTACCTTACTCTCAGGATTTTGGCAGCGATGGCAGCTTCCCCGCAAACTGGACTCAAACTGTATCTGGAGTGCCCGCGGATCGCTGGACAGCCTCCAATAGCGATGAAGCCGGCGGTGATCCTTACGAAATGATGTGCTCTTGGGTAAGCGGCATCGGAACCAGCCGCCTCATTTCCACTCCGCTAAATACCGAAGGCATTAGCAATATCATGGTCAATTTCAAACACCGTCTGAGTAGCTTTAACACTGGTTGCACCGGCAAAGTGCAATACAGCCACAATCTAACAGATTGGTTTGATACTGGATTTGAATTTGAAACCGATATCGATATCCCCGCTACCGAAGTAAATATAGGAATCAGCCATCTGAATGCGGCTACTACCTATATTGCCTGGGTAATGGATGGAAATCATTACAACTTCAACTTCTGGTATGTGGATGATGTAGAAATCCTCGAATGGGAAATGCTGGATACTCCAGAATTAACCATGTCCATTGAAGATGATTTAATGACTCTGAGCTGGGAACCCGTTGCCGGTGCCGAATGGTATCTCCTGTATATAGCCTTTGATCCTTATGGAGAATACTTCCCCTTCGAAGTAATCCCTGGAAATATGAATAATATACAAATCTATTTGGATTATGATTCACCGGATATGGCATTCGCAAAATTAACTGCCGGAAACGGTGATGAACCCGATGTAATAGAGTTCACAAGCCCCTTGCGCGTTAATAAGAAACAACAAGAGAGAGCGCTGAAGAAAAAGTAAGCACCAACACATAAAATGAATCACCCCTTGTGGCAGCTGCCGGAGAAAATCTGGCAGGAGCTGCAAGGGGTTTTTAGTTCTTGGTGATAGTGGGTGTGGCATCTTGCCGCATGAAAGTGGGTGTGGCATCTTGCCGCATGAAAGTGGGTGTGGCATCTTGCCGCATGAAAGTGGGTGTGGCATCTTGCCGCATGAAAGTGGGTGTGGCATCCTGCCGCATGATTTTTACTTTTTATATACGGCAAGATGCCGTATCAACCATTAAGCGACAAGATGTCGCTTCCACGATCAAACTGGGTGCAGTTCAACCGCCATTATAAATTATTTTATTATTCATTATTCATTGTTAATCATCCAGTTACGAGCTTGTTTGTAGCAGATAAAATTGATTTTGTCTACACCTTGTCCACTATAGGGATATTGGTGGCTGCCCTCTCGTAAAATGCCGGCAAAAAGCTGGCAGAAAAAACGGGAGTGCCTAAGTCATGGGGCGAAGCTGTATCTATGCTTCGCTTCGCTACGCAAATGAATGATGAATGATGAATGATGAATGATGAATAATGAATGATGGCGGTATTGCTCGCGAGCTTCGCAATGGTTTATTAGATGCTGACGCATGGTGTATGTGATATAAGGAAAGGTTTCATAGTTCGCTATGTGTATTAGCGTAAATTAGCGTTTTAATTCGCGTTCATTCGCGGTAAAAGCTTTGATTTCACCCTTTCCTAAATGCTAATCCCAAAACAAATAACTCCGTCCCGAGCGCAGCCCTAACACCTAATACCTAAAACCTAACACCTGGCGAAGCGAAGCGCAGCAAAAACATTTGACAAAAAAGCCTGCCCAAAAACAATGCGCTTTGCGTGGGTGATTAGCTCAGCTGGTAGAGCGCTACGTTCACATCGTAGAAGTCACTGGTTCGAGTCCAGTATCACCCACCATTATTTTTGCAATACTATTTTCCGCCGCATTTGGTAATTATCCATCCGCATTTCTAGGATATAGGTGCCGGATTGCAATTTACTTTTGCCGCTGAAAAACTCCTCAAAATACATTAGATAATTACCAGCATCGGGATGAAGGCGATTTACTTCCTTGATCTTACGCCCTTTGAGATCGTAAAGCCTTAATTCCACCGTGCCGCCTTTGGCGATTTGGTAGGGGATGATCATGTCGCTATTGAAGGGATTGGGATAGGGAGTAAAAAGGCTGTTATTATATGAGCTTGGGGGGTCTATTTCCGCAGATTCAGTATTTTGCGGCGCCAGATAGCGGGGACCGAAATATTCTGGAATGCCACCCAAGCCCACCGCTTCCAGCCAGTAGTAATAAGGCAGATGCGGCTTTGCCTCAATATCCTGCCATTTATATCTGGAGCCTTGGGAGGTGCTGCCGCTGGCGGGGATTTGCAAGGTATTCAGGCGCAGGGCATTTGCCAAGGCATTATCCTCGCCGCGATAGATATTCCAGCCAGCAAGCTCGGTTTCGGAAGCGGTATGCCAGACAAGAGTAGCGGCGTCTTGCCAGAAGGCATTGAAGGAGCTAAGCATTACGGACAAAGTAGGCTCATCTGCTTCATAAAAATCTATAATGCGCTCCAGCAAATCCAGGCGGGTATTGCCTTTGGCGTTTTCGGGCAATTCTGCCAAAGCATAGCTAAAGATAAAGGTACGCTGATCGGAGCCTCCCGCGGCGGCGATGCCCACGGTGCCGTAACCGCTTTCAATAAAGGCAGAAACGGCATTTACACCGCTGCACTGGAAGCGATCGATATAGTCATAATTGGTCTGATTGCTACTGGTATAAAGTAAATTGTGGGTAGGCCCCGGCTGTCCCATGAGCTGCGCCAAAGTGTGGGTTTCCCCATCTTCACCACTGGCTATGCCCAAAAGCGGCCAAAGGATTTCGTGTCCATCCGCAATACCATCGATCAAGGGGAAATAGGTGGCGAGGTCAAAGCCCAGCGCATCTGCCCCTTCGAGGTATAGATTGCCGCCAGATTCCAGATAGTTTTTGATGGCATAAAACATGGCGGGGTCGTTGAAACGGGCGATATTCGCATCCACTGCCCCAAAGCTGAGATACACCGCTTCAAAGGTGAGAAAAGAGCCGGGGAAAAGCGTGCCGTAAACTACTTCTTTGCCTTTTGCCTGCAAGGCGTTCTTGATATAGGCGCCGCTCTGATTGCGGGCAGAGGCTTTGGCTTCCCATACAAAGCTACCGCCATTGTGCACCAGGATTTGCAGGCTGAAGCTGCTGCTATTGATGGGCAGGGCGGAACTGATATTTAAGGTAAAATTGATAAAGCCGGAGGGGGTATCTGGTAAAACCTGCACGCTAAAGGCGTTATTTAGTTCCAGAAAATCATCTGCGGGTAGAGTGCAAAGCCGGCTATTTTGGTTGATGATAACGCGGGAGCTGCTGCTGGAAAGGCTGAGGGTAGCATCTGCGGAGAAATCGCTGTAATTCCGCAACACAAAATTGAAGCTAAAGCTCTCGCCGGGTTCCACCGCGCCATTCATATTCGCATCGCTGGGCGCTTTTTGCTGGAAGAGGCTTAGCTTTAGTTCGGGGGTTTGCGTGGGGTTTATCTCGCTCAAAGCGCGGTAAGCATTGAGCTTTCCCCCGCCCAAAAGCCCTTCCTTGCCGGGATTTTGCGCATCGATATTATCGCAAGTGCTCTTAAATTGATTGATTACCTGCGCGTTACTCCAACTGGGGTTTTGCGAGCGGATCAGCGCCAAAAGGGCGGCGCCAATGGGAGAGGCGTATGAAGTGGCGCCGGTGGAGATATTGTAAGAAGAGGTGCCGGTGGTGCTATAAACGCTTTCATTGGGAGCGCCGGCATCTACGTAAATGCCATAATTTGAGCCGCTCCAGCGCGTGCCGTTATTCATCAGCGAGGCGATTGCCACCACGCCGGGATAGGCAGCCGGATAGATGGGGATGCTGTTATTGCTATTGCCCGCTGCGGCTACTACTATGCTGCCCAGCGAAAGGGCGTATTGGATGGCGTCTTGATTTGCGCGGGAGTGGTTTGTGCCGCCCCAAGAGCAATTGATAACGTGAGCGCCATTTTCGGCTGCGTAAACTAAGGCTTCATAACCGCGATAAACGGAAGAAGTGGCACCCGGAGGCGAGCAGGAAATGGGCATTAGGATGGGGTTCCAGCTTAGGGAAGCCACGCCAATGCCGTTATTCGTATGCGCACCGGCGAGACCAGCTACACGGGTGCCGTGGCTGCCGGGATCCGCCGGGTTGTTATCCTCGCCACCTTGCAGGCTTTGCATAAAGTTCCAGCCAATGAGATCGTCTATCTTGCCATTGCCATCGTTATCCATGCCGTCCAGATCGCCAGAGTCCATCACCCAGGCGCTGCCATTGTGATACATGGTGTAGCCGTTGCCATTGGCGTCTTCGCCAAGATTATTCCAGATATTGGCGCCCAAATCCGGATGTTTCCAGGATACTCCGGTATCCACAATGGCGATGATTACGGGATTTTGTTTGCATTTATGGATCTCCCAGGCGGCTTCTGCCTGCAGGGCGGCAAAGTTCAGGCTGGCAGAATAGTGAGTATCATCCGGCGCTTCCAGGATTTCGTCGATATAAAGCGGCTCGGCATATTCGATAGCGGGGTGGTTCTTTAGGGCATTGGCTAGGCCCAAAGGATCGTATTCGGGGGAGATTTCCAGGCGGAAAATGCGGGAAAGCTCGCTCTTGCGGCTGGTATTAAAGCGGGGCTGGATGCTAATGAATCCAAGGGCTTTGAGGCGAGTATCCAGATCACCATCGCCAGTGGAGCTTTTACTGGCTTGCGAGGCGTCTTTTAGCTTAATTACCAAGCTGCCGCGCTCGTAATGGGGCGCTTTTGCCCAGAGTATAGATACCAAGAGAATGGCAAAAATAAAGAGCTTTTTCATTATGAAACTCCTTGCAGGATTCTATGCTTTATATAAATAAGATAATGCGATTGGGCGGGTTTGCAAAGAGCTTCGCGGCGCGAAGCAATGAATAATGAATGATGAATAATGAATGATGGCGGTATTGCTCGCAGGCTCGCAATGGTTTATTAGGAGGCTGTCCAGTAATACGCAAACAACACAACATCAAAAATGTCCACACCTGAAATGTAGGGGTTCAAGGCATTGAACCCGCCGAAATTTATACCCAACAGCTAATCATTACGGATTGTGTTTCAATTTATTACGGTGTGCGCTGCGCGCACGCTTTGTTAAAAGCGGGCGCAAAGCATTGCGCCCCTACATTCTCGTTTCGTTGGATATCGTGCTTGGTTTTGGCATATCGGGACAGCCTCAGTGGTTTAGCTAGCCCAGGATGATCGTGCCCAAATAGCAAGCAAGCTCATATTGGGGCACTAACACCCTGGGCTACCTGAACCACTGTCCCTAACGGGACAAGACCTTTGTTCTGCTTGAATTCGATGCCATCGTAGGCTTCATTTTCTCCGTATTAGCTCATTGTTTTTTTCTTTACCCATTATATTTGAAAGAGAGCCTTATTAAATACTGACGCATGGTGGCGGAATTGTTTTGTAGCTTTGTTCACTTTATGTATTCGTGTAAATTAGCGTATCAATTCGCGTTCATTCGTGGTAAAAGCTTTGATTTCACCCTTTCCTAAATGCTGAATCCAAAACAAGTAACTCCGTCCCGAGCGCAGCTTCTTAATAAACCAGCGCTTGCGCAGCCTTCATTATTCATCATTCATCATTCATTAGTTCGCGCAGCGAAGCTAAATAATCCTTTTACAATACTGATAAATAGGGCAGATCTCACATTTCGGCTTGCGCGGGGTGCAGAGATTTTGCCCAAAGGCTACCACATAGGAATTGATCTTCAGCCAGTGCTTTTCCGGCAGGATTTTGCGCAGCGCCATCTCGCTTTCCAAAGGAGTGGAGGTATGGATATAACCCCAGCGGTTGCAAATGCGGTGAACGTGTACATCCACACAAATGGCGGGCAGGGAAAAGGCAACGGCGCGCACGAGATTTGCCGTCTTTCTGCCCACGCCGGGGAGCTTCAAAAGATCATCAATTTCGGAGGGCACTTCGCCGCCAAATTCACGCTCCAATACCGCGGGTAATTCCTTCAGATGCTTAGCTTTGGTATTGTGAAAACCCACTGGGAAGATGAGGTTATTGATCTCATCGTAAGAGAGTTTTGCCAGCTGCTGGGGCGTTTCGATGCGATTAAACAGGCGGGTAACTGCCGCCGCAGTAGTTTCGTCCTTGGTACGGGCGCTTAAAATGGTGCTTACCAATACGCGAAAGGGATCATTGGTAGTGGCTTGAATGAGATCTACAATGGGCGTTTGCACTTGCAAAAAGTGCTCTCCCAGGCGCTGCATTACAATATCGATATCCTTATTTGTCATATTCGTTTACTTCCATCAAAATAATGCTTGCCAAGATATTGGCTATCAGAAAACTGTCAATCTCAAAGGTAAGGATGTATGTGTGGAAGATTTGCACAGGTTATCAAACACGAGCAATTAGTAAAATTTGCACGTGAACTAAGGCTGCAGGAAAGCTCTTTGCAAGAGGAGATTTCCTTCAATGTAGCGCCTTCGCACACGGTGATGAGCATCGTGGCAAAGGGCGATATTTGCTATTTTGGGCACTTCCGCTGGGGTTTGGTACCATCCTGGATGAAGGAGATCCCCCGCAGCCCCATGATCAACGTGCGGGCAGAAAGCATCTTTGAAAAGCCTTCCTTCAAGGCGTCCATCCTGCGCCGGCGGGGGGTGATTCCGGTAAATGGCTTTTACGAATGGCGGCAGGGGGATAAACAGCCTTTTTACATCTGTAGTAAAAAAGAGGAATATCTGTATTTAGGGATGATCTACGACCTCTGGCAAGGCGCCGATGGCAGCTATCTGCCTACTATGGCTATCATTACCACTCAGGCAAATTACCTGATCAGCAGCCTGCACCACCGTATGCCGCTAATTTTGGCACGCGAGGATATAGCGGGCTTTTTGGCACCCCAAATGGTAGATAAAAAGGAAATAGGCGTTTACCTTAAACCCATGCTGGAGGATACCTTAAGGATGTATCCCGTAAGCCGGGCGGTGAATAAAGTGATAAATAACTATCCGGCTTTGCTGGAAGAAATAGAGATAGAACAGGAAATAGTGTAGTTTATGCTGGAAAGTATCAATATCTTGCTCTTGGATGACGATTTGCACATTCTGGATAGCGTCCGGATGAATCTGAGCAGCCTGGGCGAATACCGCGTATTTGCCTATAGCGATGCACGGGATGCCATTGCAAATATAGAAGGAAAGGATTATGCCGCAGTAATTACAGACGTGGATATGCCGGGCATGAACGGACTGCAATTGTTGCAATGGATGAAAGATTATGACGCCACGGTGCCGGTAATCCTAATCACCGGTTCGCAGGAAACAGATATCCTGATGGAAGCCATTCGCTACGGTGCTTATGATTTTTTGAAAAAGCCGTTTTCACTATCCGATTTGGCGATAATCCTAAAGCGGGCAGTGGAGAAACACGGGCTGCTAAGGCAAAACGTATTGCACCACAATCATTTGGAAAGCATGGTAGAAGCGCGCACCCGCGAGCTGAATCAAACCACCAAAAAGCTGGAAATGAGCTATTTGAATACCATCCGCGCCATGATAAACGCCATGGAGATAAACGATGAATACACACATGGGCATTCCGAGCGAGTGGCGGCAATCTCGCTATTAATAGGCTCGGCGCTGGAGCTTTCCAAAGAGGAGATGGACCTTTTGCGCATCGGGGCACTTCTGCACGATTTGGGCAAAATAGGGATTACCACGCAGATCTTGCACAAAGACCAAAGCCTTACGGATACCGAATATGACGATATCAAGCTGCATCCCATCAAAGGGCTAAAGATAGTGGAACCCATCGGGCTTTCCCCGCGGGTAAAAAACATCATCCTGCAACACCATGAAAGATACGATGGCAGCGGCTATCCCTTCGGTATCGATAATTCGCAGATCGACTTCTTGGCAGCGATTGTAAGCGTTGCAGATTCCTTTGATGCCATGATCTCAAACCGCCCTTACCGGCTGGGAGTAAATACCGGCAAGGCAAAATGCGAAATCTGCCAGCAAAGGGCAAAGCAATTTCATCCGGAGGTGGTGGATGCCTTTGAAAAGATACAGAAACAGATATTTAAGACGCTGGAGAGTCCGGCAATCGTGAAGGAGCTGCTTACGGAAGTGTAGGGGGAGCTCGCTTCGCTCACAAATGAATGATGAATGATGGCGGTGTTGCTCGCAGGCTCGCATCAAAGTGGCAGGTGGCAGGTGGCAGCAGGTGGCGAACATTGTGTGCTGTTTATGAGATTGGGGAAAAATGGTGCAGCAATTATGGTTACACGGATTTAACGGATACCACGGATATTTGTAACCACCGAAAAAGACGAGTCTAACCGTTAATTAACACGAATAAAAAACGAATTAACACAAATTGTATGACTCTTGGAGTTCATTATAGCACGGTAACTTCGGCACTAATGTAGCCCTGCCACCTTGCGAAGCGTGAAAATTGGAATGCCTTTTGACAAGGGGGTTCCGCTCGGTAGGCATGGTTGGGCATTTCGGTACAGCATATATTATGAAGGGTTTAGCCATCACGAATGAACAAACACCAAAAATAAATCTCATTTTGTCCACGCCTTGTCCACTATAGGATTATTGGTGGTTGCCCTTCCGTAAAATGCCGGCAAAAATGCTGGCAGATAAAACGGGAGTGCCTAAGCCACGGGGCGAAGCTGTATCTACGCTTCGCTGCGCGAAGCAATGAATGATGAAGGTATTTCTCGCAAGCTCGCAATGGTTTATTAGATGCTGGCGCATGATCGTGGAATATGGAGACAGGGGTAAGAGGCTGTCCCGAAATACGCAAACAACACAACAACAAGAAATGTCTGCCCCTGAAATGTAGGGGTTCAATGCCTTGAACCCGCCGAAATTTACACGCAACAGGTAATCATTACAGATTGTGTATCAATTTATTATGGTGTGCGCTCTCAAGCACGCTTTGTTAAAAGCGGGCGCAAAGCCGTGCGCCCCTACATTTCCAATGTGACAGATATTGTGCTTGGTTTTGGCATTTCGGGACAGCCTTTTAAGCCAAATCGGAGTTTGGCAGCCCGTGTAGAGGCAAGGCGGATAAGCGCGATGAAGTCCAAAAGTCTGGGTGCTGCGCTTTGTTCGTAATTCTTTGTTCTTGTTTATTGGTGTTTATTCGTGTTAATTTGTGGACATTCGTTTTTTATTCGTGTAAATTAGTGGTAAAAGCTCCAATTGCTACTTCTACAAAATGCCAATTCCCAAGCAGCTATCTTTGAAACGAGCGCAGCCCTGCCACCTGCAACCTGCAGCCTGCGTGGCATAAAAAAAAGGGGCAGGCACAATACCCACCCCTTACGCATATTACAGCATGGCTTTACGACGGCATGGTTTTTAGCTCGTCTGCCACTATTACTTCTGCTTCGGTGGCTTTCAGCACATCTTCCAGGTTTACACCTTCGGCAAGCTCTTTTAGCAGCAAGCCCTTATCCGTTACTTCCAATACCGCCATATCGGTAATAATAAGGCTTACTTTGCCTTTGGCGGTAAGCGGCAGGGTGCATTGTTTCAGGATTTTGGGATTACCGTATTTATCGCAATGTTCCATCGCCACTATCACCTTGCGGGCGCCGGTAACGAGGTCCATGGCGCCGCCCATGCCGGGCACCATCTTGCCGGGAATCATCCAATTTGCCAGGTTTCCTTCCTGATCCACCTGCAAGGCGCCCAAGACGGTGGCGTCTATATGCCCGCCGCGGATGATGGCAAAGCTAAGTGCGCTATCAAAGAAGCTATGCCCCTTCAATGCGGTAATAAAGCCGCCGCCGGCGTTGATCATATCCTTATCCTCGGTGCCTTCGGCGGGTTTGGGTCCCACGCCCAGCATGCCGTTTTCACTTTGGAAAAATACATGCACACCGGCGGGGATGTGGTTTACCGCTTCCGTGGGCAAGCCGATGCCGAGATTTACGTAGTCTCCATCCTTGAATTCCATGGCGATTCTGCGCCCAATCATTGCACGTTTATCCATTTTGAACCTCCGGTGATGGCACGATGTATTTTACAAAAACTCCCGGACAGGCGATGGCTTCGGGGTCCAGCTCGCCTACTTCCACTATCTCTTCTGCTTCGGCGATGGTAATGCGCCCCGCCATTGCCATGATGGGGTTGCTATTGCGGGCAGTTTTGCGAAAAACGAGATTGCCCATCTTATCTGCTTTCCAGGCTTTTACCAGGGCAAAATCGCTGGGGATGGCGGGTTCCAGGAGGTAAGGCACGCCATCTACAGTGATAATCTGTTTACCTTCTTCCACCACGGTGCCCAAACCGGTGGGGGTAAGGATGCCACCCAGACCGGCGCCATAGGCACGAACTCGCTCCATCAGGGTTCCCTGCGGCACCAGCTCGATATCCACATGCCCTTCGTTCATCTGGGCTTGAATGGCTTTATTGGTGCCCAAATGGGATACCTGGGCGCTCTTAATCAGGCGGTTTACCACCAGTTTGCCTACGCCGCGATTTTCCCAATCCGAGGCAATAACGATGATATGCAGGTCTTTCACCCCGCGCTCCACGATAGCGTCGATAATGCCTTCTGGAGCACCTACCGCCAAAAAGCCACTGATGGCGAGGCGGCTGCCATCCGGTATCATTGCAGCCGCTTCGGCTGCGCTAATGATTTTTGCCATTTCTTCTCCTCTGATCTGATATTTTTATTATTCTAACTTCGATATTTAAAAGGGGATATATGTCAATCAATTTCGCTTTCCAAAATGTATTCTTCCACCCAGTGCCGCTCTTTGGCAGGGAGCTTTACCTTCAGGTAAATGCCATCTTCGCGGTAGTCTTCAGTCTCGATTTTGCCGATTTCGTGCAGGCGGGAAACCAGGGCAGTTTGCGCATAAGGCAATTTGAGGGAAAGTATTTGGTTATCTAAGAGCTGCTTTTCCACCGCTTCTAAAAGCTGGGGGATATTGCTGCCTTCGACGGCGGAGATGGCTACAGCGCCTTGGTGGTGCAGGCTAAGTAGCTTTACCAGATTATCATCGATGAGGTCGCTTTTATTTAGCACCAATATCTGCGGAATCTGGCTGGCGCCAATGCTTTGCAATACGCTTTCTACCTGTTCGATGTAGTAATCATGCCGCAGATCGGAGATATCTACTACGTGCAGTAGCAAATCCGCATCTACTACTTCCATCAAAGTGGCGCGGAAAGAGGCTACCAAATGGTGCGGCAGCTTCGAGATAAAGCCCACGGTATCCGAGATAACTACCGGTGCGCCGGTGGAAAGCTTTAGCTGGCGGCTGGTGGAATCCAAAGTGGCAAAGAGCATATCTTCCACCAATACTCCGGCATCGGTAAGGCGGTTGAAGAGCGTGGATTTGCCGGCATTGGTATAGCCCACCAGGCAGAGCTTTAGGCTTTGTTCGCGCTGTTTGCGCTGGGTTTCTTTGTGTTTGCTAATGCGATCGATGGCATCGTTTATCTTGCGGATTTGGGTGCGAATAAGGCGGCGATCGATCTCAATCTGCTTTTCTCCCATGCCACGGGTAGCCATGCCCCCGCTGGCGCGTCCGCTACCGCGCTCTTTATCAAAATGACCCCAAAGGCGCTTGAGGCGGGGTAATTGGTATTCGAGTTCTGCCAGCTTTACCTGCAATTTTGCCTCTTTGGTTTTGGCGTGGCGGTGGAAGATAGAGAGGATCAGCTCGGTGCGGTCGATTACCTGAATGGCAAAGTTCTTTTCGATATTGCGGGCTTGAACGGGGCTAAGCTCGTCGTTGATGATCAGATAATCCGCTTTGGCGCCAAAGAGTTTGTGGGCAAGCTCTTCCAAAAAGCCTTTGCCAAAGTAGGTGCTGGTATCCGGCTGTGCGCGCTTTTGGGTATAGCGCCCCAGGATGGCGATGCCGGCGGTATCTGCCAAACGCTCCAGCTCGTCCAGGGATTCCCGGCTTTCCTCGTCGCTCTCCTTTTGGCGGATTACCGCGGCGATAAAAGCGCTCTGCTCTTCGCTTTCGGGAAGCTCCCAGTCTTCGTCTTCCAGCTCGTATTCTTTAAAGAGGTCGTAATCTTGCGTCATATCGGTATCTAATTAATGATGGCAAGCTTGCCGCGAGTGCGCTCGCCCGCCATCTCGATGATATAGAAATACACTCCACTGGAAAGGGTATGACCCTTATTGTTCTTCAGGTTCCAGCGGTAGCTAATACGGTTATTATCCGGATTGAAGGGACCTATACTACTGGTATATACCAGATTGCCGGAGGCAGAATAGATGGCAATCTTGCCCTTCTTGTGGGGCGGGAAGTTCATGAATACAATCTCGCCATCCTGCTTTGGATTTATCGGATTGGGATATACTATCAATTGCTTGAGGTCTTTGATCTCGCGCAGGGCAAAGCGCGCCAAATTATGCTGTTTGGAGATAAGGTTGCCGCTTAAATCAGTAAGGTTTTCCACGCGGATATAATATGCCTGGTCGCTGTATTTGAGGGGGTGCGCCAGGCTAATCTTGATCTTATCACCATTAGCTTCGGCGCGGATAATGCTATTGGTAGGGTCGTTTGCCGGCGTAGTAAGAATATAATTTGCCAGATATTCCGTTCCGGTAGCAGCCAGATCTTCACTAAAGAGAATCTCCAGCTCGCTGTTGCCCTTTAGAATCTGGGTGCTTAATATCTGCGGTGGCTCGATATCTGCCACATAGTAAAAGCTGTATTCAGTTTGCTGCATGGCTACGCCGCTATTGCCATAAATACCGTAGATGGCGAGGGTAAGCGCTTCTTCGGTGGCGGGGATGGCTTCGCGAAAGAGCAATTGCACGCCGGTGGATTGGGCGATGTTGTTTACGGATTGCGGTCTGCCCACGCCGTGGCTTAGTTCATAATGCCCCGGGCTTTGGTAGATGGCGGGAATGGCTTGGTTGTAGTAAACGCGCAGGATATTGCTGCCCACCATGGTGATGCTTTCCACCTGGGGTGCTGGTAGCGGGATGGCGCTTTGCCAGGCGCTGGGCACGCTCTCGCTGGGGCTGTAGCTGGTATTTACCGCCGCTATGGCGTATTCATAACGGGTATCTGCTGTAAGTCCCATATCTATATATTCGGCAGTAAGTAAGCTATCGATCAAAGAGATTTCTCCGCCGGCTGCTTTGCGGAAGAGGCGGTAATATTCGGCATCTGTGGCAATCCAGTTTAATTGCACGCGGTGCTCATCCAGAGGGCGGGCGCTAAAGTTTGCCGGAGTGGCAGGTCCCGTAAAGGGTTCATCCATCCCCCATTCCACGGCAATCAGGGAATCTGCACCCACGCTGTAATTGCTGATAATCCAGAGTTTACCCGCTTCATCCTCGCGCGCTGCCAGACGGTAATTTGCAAAGCTATCGCCCATAAAGATGGGTTTGAACTCACCATCTATGTATTTCAGGATGTACAGGCTGGGGCTAATGCCCAAGATCACCTCGTCTTTACCATCGCCATCAATATCTTTTACCAAGATGGTATTCTGCGAAATCACCTGGTTAAACATGATATTGCCCATGCTTTTGTAGGAGTTATTGCCATCGGTGGTGAAGGCTTCAAAATACCAGAAAGTGAGATCGGGATCCAAAAGATGGGTATTGTAGCCGCCCACGATGAAATCCTTTTGCCCATCGCCGTCAAAATCGCCCACGGCAAGCTGATAGGTATTGCCCACCGGCATACGGCGTTCCCATACCAATTCCGGCTCATTACCCATCTGCGCCTCGTAAATCATTACATCCCCATCCGTATCGGCGGTAAGCACGTCGTTCTGATTATCCGCATCCAGCTTGTCCACGATTACGGTGGGCACGAAGTTATTACGCGTTTCGGTGGGGCTGTTATTTACCAAAGTGTGATTTAGGAGATAGTTGCCCATGTTGTTGCGGGAATAGATTTCCACCACGCGCTGCGCCGGCAGGTTCGTAACCACCACGATGTCCTTTCTGCCGTTATTGTCGTAATCCACCAAACAACCGCCGGTAACGCCCGTTTTTTGCCAAAGCAGCGAATCTGGGCTGGGATAATGCTGCCCCGGCTTGGTTTCCCAGAGGTAGCCGGTATCCGAGCGAATCATGAGCAGCTCCTGCCCAAAGCTATTGGTATTGCCTATATCCAGCGGCCAGCCGGTTTGCCCGAAGTCATTTGTTTGCAAATGCACGCCACCTTGCGGTTCATAAGCGTAGATGGCACCATAGCCCACCTCGGGCACGTCCATTGCTACATATTCCAGCTTGCCATTATCGTTAAAATCCACCATCTTATCCAGCGGCACCCGCGCTTTGCCTATTTCCCGATAGCTAAAGCCGTGGGTAGGAACGCTTTCGTAATGGATATCCATAAAGTTTTGATACAAAGGGCTTTCGTAGCTTAAGCCAGCGCTGTTTTCCGCAGTGATCTGGATCGATATCTTGCCTTCCGGCAAATCGCCGGGCAATGCCCATACTTGCAGGCTATCGCTAAAGCTGGTATATAGCTCCCGGCTATAGCCATCGCCATTGTTAAGCTTCAAAGTGGCAAGCACCTTTTCATCGAAAGCGCAGGAAATATAGTGCTTTAGCTCGGTTCTATCGTAGCGGCTAAAGCCAAGCAGCGTTTCCGTGCGCAATACGGGCGCCGTGCGATCAACCGTAATGGTGCGGTAATAATTGTATTTCATCAGGTTATTTTGCGTTTTCTGATATTGCAGGCGCAGGAGATACTTGCCTTCGGCAAAGCTATGCGGGATGTAAAACTCGCCCAGGCGTCCATTTACCACCGGCTGGGTAAAATATGTGGGCTGCGGCACATGCTCGCGCGCATCCAGCCAGCCGCTCATCGCGGGATTGCTCAGGCTGCGATACATCAGGGTATAGCGCGCAAAATCCTCGCCATACACGCTGCCTATAATCTCCACCGTGGAAGCTACGCCAATCTCATCTGCCGGACTGATGATTTCCACAAACGGCGGATCAAGCCCCTCTAAAAGCTTTTGGGTGTTCAACATACCGTGTCCGGTTTTCATATCATAGCCGGGGTCGCCCAGGTCGTCTGTAGAGCTTAAGAGCCTTGCCCTTACCTCGGCGGGGCTTAGCTGCGGCATTAGTGAAAGCAGTAGCGCAATGCTCCCGCTTACAAAGGGTGCGCTCATGGAGGTGCCGCTCATCTCCATATATTGGTCTGCCCCTTCTTCTTTGTAGGTGGAAAGCACCATCTCGCCGGGGGCTACCAAATCTAAATCGTGCCCATAGCTGGAGAAGGTGGAAAGAATCTTGCCGCTATTTACGCTGCCCACGCTTATTACACTGGATAGCCGGGCAGGATAGCTCATATTATCCCCCTGAGTATTGCCAGATGAGGCTACCAATACCACGCCTTTATTATAGGCATAGTCGCAGGCATCGGCAATAATGGCGGAGTAAGCGGGGTCTCCCCAGCTCATATTGATTACCCGGCAGCCGTTATCTGCCGCATAGATGATGGCAGCCGCAGCGTCGTCATCCTGCAAAAAACCTTCGGTAGTGGTGCGAAAGCCTGCGCGCAAAGGCATGATGGAGATATTCCAGCATACACCGCTGATGCCAATGCCGTTATTGCCTTTGGCACCGATAATGCCGGAAACGTGGGTGCCGTGATAGTTCTCGTCTGTTACATCGTTATCTGGCTCCAAATAGTCGCCCAGCGCCACATCCGCCATCTCCGGCGCATCTACAAAGTCCCAGCCGCACCAATCGTCTATATAGCCATTGCCATCGTCATCAATGCCGTTATCCGGTATCTCGTTGGGATTGATATATACGTTGTCCATGATGTCTGGATGATTGATAAGGAGTCCGCTATCCACTACTCCCACAATGATCTGCTTATTTCCCGTGCTATAATTCCAGGCGCGGGGGATATTGCAAAGATGGTGAAACTGCCGGCTATAAAGAGGGTCATTTGGCGTGGCGTGCATGCGCCTGAGATAGTTTGGCTCGATATATTCGATGCCGGGGATATTGAGCGACTTTAGCTCTGCCAAAGGCGGCATATCCTTAAGATACACAGTAAAATAGCGGGTAGAGGGCATGCCCTTTATAGGCTCCATCCGCTTTACCTGAAAGTTTGCCAGATAGCTATCAAGCTGCACAATGCCGCTTTGTAAACCCTTGATCTCCAAAGGCTGACTGCTTTTAATTAGAAGCTGCCCCGGCACATAGAGGGATTCCGCCACGAGACTGATGCCCAGCGCCAGGAATAATACAAGGATAAGGCTCTTTTTCATCATTTCCAATATCTTAGCATCCTATTAGAAGCGGTAGCAAATACCAAAGCTATGCACATCGCTTAAACCCTTGCTAAAAGGCACAAAGGCATAATCCAGATCAAAACCCATTACCTGCACCCCAAAGCCGCTACTAAAGCCCTGCGCTTCGTCTTTGAACTTGTAGCCCGCGCGCAGGTGCAAAAGCTGCCACAGCTCCATATCCGCCGCCAGGCTGTAGCGCCAGCTATCATCCACCGGCTTCAGGATGGAGGCTTCCACGCCCAAAGTGTGTCCGGCGATACCAAAACCCTGATAGATATCCAGATCGAAACTGCGGGGCAGCTTTATCCGCTCTTCATCCATCTTGGCAGAAACGCCTAAATTGCGATAGGATAGCGCAATGCGACTATTCTCCAGCGGCGGAAATAAGAGCAAACCGAGATCACCGGAAAGCCCCAAAGCCGAGGCGCTATCCAGCTTTTCGTAGATAACGCTTAGGTTTGCACCAGCATAGAGATAGGGGGTAATGCGCTCGGCATGGTTTGCCGTTATGGCTATATCCACCGGCTGATAGTAGCCATAGAGAAAGCCGGTTTCATCCCGCTCCTCAATCTTACCATAATCCAGATTGCGTAGCGCCAATCCGGTATGCCGGCGGCGGCTGGAAACCCCATAATAGGCAGTAGAAAAGGCAGTATCGCCTATCCAAAAGCTGTGGCTCAGCCCAGCATATCTTTCCGGTTCAAAGGAAGTGGCAGCAGGCTGAAAGAGCCAGCCGGAATTGCTATTGCCGCTCAATACTCCACGACCGGCTAATGCCATACTTACGGGATTGGGTGCAATACCCAAAAACTGATAGCCATACTCTCCGGCGCTGCCGTGAATCTCCGCCATTAGGCTGCCCAGCGCCAGCAGGCAGATGAGGATAATTATGTATTTCTTCATGAAGCTATGCTCCTTATTTTTCAATGCCAAACTTGATATTCAAGCTCTCGCTTCCCGCCTGAATTACAGCGATATAGATACCGCTGGAAAGCTTGCTGGCAGGAATCTGGAAAAGCTCGCGATTCGGTAAATATTTATAGGCAAAGCCGCTTTCCTTGTAAACGAGCTTGCCGGAACTATCGTAAATACTACAGATTACCATGGTATCGATGCGCGGCATAATATTGAGATGCAAACCACCATCATGATACCTCTTTAGCGGATTGGGATAGATAAAACACTCCTGCGGAATCAGGATTTTGTTTCCGCTGTAGGGGTTTTCCTGCTGGCGATAGTAGCTTTGATATGCCCCGCGCCCAAGGCTTTGATACTCGTTAGCCCAGCGCCCTTCCTGCTGCCGCGCTCTGTAATCCGGCAGAAACGCGCGATAGATATAGCCATTATCCGCCGCCTGCCACAGATAATACTTTCCATCTTGCCCCTGCGCTACAAAAGGCATATTGCGGCTGCGGTTTTTGAAGGAAACGGGAAAGCCGCTCTTGCGTTTGAGATTTGCACCCCAATAGCCCAGGCGGTTCAGGCTAAAAGACCCCGCCAAATCCGGCAAGCCATCGCCATCCAGATCTTGCACCAAAGCCGAGGCGGAAATGCCGTCATCTTCTCCATCCAGAAAGAGGGTATAAGGGCTATTATCCGTGCCGCTATAATCTATTATACGGATGCCATTTGCCCCGCTCCAGATTATTTGCAGGCTGCCCAAACGCAGGATATCCGCCACCGAGATTGCGGCATGGCTGCTATCTGCCCGCGCTACGGGAAAGCCTTTGCGGATGGATAGTTCCCCCGCTACGAGCTCGTAAACCCATAAACTGGAAGGACATTGCACGATCAGGCTTTGCCCGCCATCTTCGCTAAACTCCACTCCATAAAGCCCAAACGCCAGTGAATCCGCCGGAATATGGGTTTCCTGGCTATTGATACCGCCACTGCCTTTATCATATTCGATAATGCTATAAAAGGGATCAGCGGCAGCTCTTGCCAATACCCATAGTTTATCTTCACTATTTACCAGATTCGAGGCTATCGTTTTGGGCAGGCTTATCCCTTCTGTATCCAGTGTTTCACTTACTTTGTCGTAGATCAGGATGCTGCTTTGCCCGCTCTCGGAAGCCAGCGGCAGATAGAGTTTATCCCCCGCATCTACCGGATGACTCTTCCAGTAAAGCCCTTGCCCGGTATAAATATAGCGTCCCTCATTTGCATTCAGGCGATACAGCCGCGCCAAATTCTCAAATTGCGCAGGCAGATACAGGGCATCGCCATCCCAGGTATAAAGCCCCGCCAAAGGTGAGATCTGCTTGGGAAAGCCCGGCGCCATGGCATCATCTTTAAAGAGCGCCAGCTTACCATCCGGCATGGGATAAAATATCTCCTCTTCGCCATCGCCATCAAAATCTATTACCGCCGCCGGATAGGGATTTTCTCCTTCATAGCCGGCACTCAGTTTCCAGCTAAACCGCACGCTAAAATACATGGTATTACCGCTTTCGCTGATATCATACACCTCCAGCGGCACTCCGCCATAATAGCTTTCCGAGCTGGGCAGCCAGATGCGCCCTTCATGCAGGCTATTGCCAAAATAGTTATTATTCCCCTGCCGGTAGCTATCGTTTGGGCTGCCATATTTGTATTCATTTGCCACCGATGTATCCAGATGTTGATAGCCATCCGCCTCTTCCAAATCCACTCCCTTATGCCGCGGATTGGAATTAACTCTATTCAGATCAAAATTAGCCGTAAACTTCTCGGCTATCACCTTTTCATCGATATGCCAGATGAGGATGCCGCTGCCATCCAAGGGGGGGTCTGTAGTGCCAAAACCCGGCAAAAAGAAATCCCATTCGCTGCCGCTATAGCGGTTTTTCATTATATCAAAATAGGGTAAAAGCGGATAATCCTCATAATATTCCTGCTCGCCTTCCGGCAAGAGCTTGAAGGTATAGCTGGGGAGATTGTTGTAAGGATCGCGGCTACCATCCGGATTTTGCTGGCGGTTTTCGATTAAGAAATACTCATGCTCCGAAATCACCAGTTTATATAGACGCCTGGCATCCGGATCGTAATTTAGAAAGTGATCCAAAGGCAGATTGTAGGCATCATCCACGATCTCCTGCGCCGCTTCCCAGCCCAAAAAGTAGCGGCACCAGGCGCTTAACTGCGCAGGAACGTAGCCGCCGGCATTCCAGATACCCGTGCCCATCAGCCCCCAATTTCCAATGCCCTGGCTATTGCCAGAACCGTCAAAAAGCGAGGGTAGCCCCAATACATGCCCATATTGATGCGCCAAAACGCCATAGAAACTGAATACATAGTGCGGGTAAATATCTTCTGCAGTGGGGAAATAGTCCTGCCATTCGTCTTCGGGAACGATGATGATATTGGTAAAAACCGCCCCATCATTGGTAGTAAAACCAGGGTAATCGTCATTATCCGGATCATACGCCGCTTGCAAGCGTTTGCGGGTAAGCGAGGTGCTCCAAATCTCATCCAGGCGTTTTCTATCGATATCCGTTTCCTGTCCAGGACCTGCGTGAAAGATGATTAGCCCGCCATATTGGCTAAAATCTATCGCATCATCGCAAAGCGGCATAAGGTCTTGCAATATAAAAGGCAGATTCACATCCACCCGTTCCAAGCCATCCCGCCCGTAATAAGCGATGGACTTATCTACCGTAAGCACTTGCGGATACACCGTATAGCTTAGTTCATATTGCCCATGCGAGGCATCCAAAAAGAAATCGCCAAGGTGAAGCATCCAGCGTTCAAAATAAGCCGCATCGTGATCTAAATAATCCGGAAAATCCGCCGCAGTTTTGAACCTCTGATCTGGAAAATCCACCATCAAGACCAGGATATTATTCGGCAATTCCGTCTTTTGCCCACTTAGTGGAAAACTTGCCACAGCCTCTGGATTGGGCTCCCAAAATGATTCATATTCCGCCCGCGAAGCTTGCCAGGCATTTGGCAAAGCCTTGTAATTTGGGTGCGGAGGTACCAGTGCCTCCAGGCAGAATACACTCAGCAGCAGAAGCGCTAAGTGCAGGATTTTAGGGCATTTTAGCATTGAGATTATTCTCCTAATGTAACTATAACTGAACAAATAAAACTACGACCATCACCAAGATGCACGCTATTTTTAGCTCGCTGCTTAGTCAAGCGCTTTTTTGCTATAGCGCAGAAATCATGATCTTGCGCACCCGCTTCGTAATCGCCACCAAGAAGAGCGTAAAGGCTATCATCAGCGTTGAAAGCGAATTGATGGTGGTAATGGTGCCGCGCCGGATGGTGCCTTCCACATAGATGGGCAGCGTATCGAAGCCCCTGCCCGAAGTAAAGAAGGTAATGATAAAGTCATCGATGGAAAGCGTAAATGCCAGTAGCGCCGCGGCGATAATCCCCGGCATCATCAGCGGAAACTTCACTTTCCAAAAGATGTACGAGGGCTTTGCCCCCAAATCCTGCGCCGCTTCCACCAGCGAATAATCAAAGCCTTCCAGCCGCGATTGGATTACGATAATCGTATAGGACAGGCAAAAGGTAATATGCGCTATCAATACCGTAAACATCCCCGTATTTGCCTTGGTAAAATTAAAGAGCAGCGCCAGCGATACCCCCATCAGGATATCTGGAATCACCAAAGGCACATAGATAAGCCCCTGCATTACCTTGCGCCCGCTAAAGCTTTTATTCTCCAGCCCCAGCGCCGCCAGGATACCCAAAGTAGTGGAGATAAACGTGGATAAAAGCGCGATTAGCATGGTATTCCAAAAGGCTGCCTTGAGAGCTTCGCTTTTTCGTAGCTCAATATAATATTTGAAGGTAAAGCCTTTCCAGCCGGTGATGATCTTGGCATCGTTGAAGCTATAGATCATCAAAATCAAGATGGGCACATACAAAAAGACCATCACCAAAGTGAATATGGTGAGATTCATGCCCTTATACATCTTTGTCCGCTTATTCATAACGCCTCCTCTTACTTCTCTGATGCCGTTTAAAGAGATAATACATAATGAGTAAGAGCACCGCCACCAAGAGCAAAAGGATGAGCGAAAGGGCGGATGCCATCGGCCAATTGCGAGGGATGTTTTTGATCTTGTAAGTAATTACCTGCCCTATGTATAGGGACTTTTGATTGCCCACAAGCTGGGGAATGAGATAGCTGCCCAAAGAGGGGATAAACACCAAAAGCGTACCGGCAAAGATGCCTTCCAAACTAAGCGGCAAAGTAATGCTAAAAAAGGCTTTTACCTCATTTGCCCCCAAATCCATCGCCGCCTGGAGCAGCGTAAAATCCAGCTTTTCCAGCGTACTATATAGCGGCAAAATCATATAAGGTAAATACACATATACGGTTACCAGGATTACCGCCCAATCCGTGCGAATGATCTCCAAAGGCTGCGAGATTAGCCCCATATTCGTTAAAAGATTGTTCATCACCCCGTTATACGCCAAAAAGATGCGCCAGCTAAAGATGCGGATAATCAGGTTTGTCCAAAAGGGGATAATGATGAAAATGAGCAGGGTATTGCGCACTTTTTCCCGCGCCCGCGCAATGAAATATGCCACCGGATAGCCCAAAAGAACACAGATAATGGTGGTATAGATCGCCAGCAGAAAGGAATTAAGAAAAGGCTTATAGTAAACGCCATCAAAGATTTGGCGATATGAATCCAGCGATACTTCAAACTTCACATCCAGGGTGCCCGGCGTAAGAAAGCTATATAGCACCACGATGAAATAGGGAATCAAAAAGAAGATTGAGAGCCAAATCAAACTGGGCAGGGTTAATAGCCAGCTACTGATATTTTTGTGGTGCGCTGCCTTTTCGGCAATATGCTGCTGTCGCTCTTTGTGCATCAGGCTTTTCCCCGTTTTACATAGCGTTTTAGCGCCGGATTGCCCTTTTCTTCCAAAAGGCTTTCAGAAGGAATCTCCTCAATCAGCCAGGTATCGCTATCGTGCCAAAAGAGCCAAACAGGCTCCTCCCAGTCCAGCGCTTTGTCGTCAAAATACACTCGTTTATGCTGCGAGAATACGCGAAACTTCAGTTTGCCCACCAGCACGATGTATTGCGTATGCGTTCCCAAATACAGAATGTCCTCTATCACCCCTTTGAGGATATTGATATCATCCAAAGCGCGGGGTTTGGTGCGCGAGATGGCAATCTTTTCCGGGCGCAGGGAGAGGGTAATCTGGCTGCCCAGTGCGGGAAGCTCGTTGAAACTACTATCAATATCAAAATAGCCATCGGCGCCATCCGGACAGCTAAGCTCTACATAATCCTCATGTACCGCCTTTACTTCGCCAGATATCAGATTCGTTTCGCCGATAAAATAGGCGCTAAAAATGCTGGCAGGGCGTTCGTAAATATCATCCGGCGGTCCACTTTGGATTATGTTGCCACCATTCATTACCGCCATGGTATCCGAGATACTCATCGCCTCGCTTTGGTCGTGGGTTACATAGATGAAGGTAATGCCTACCACATCGTGGATATTCATCAGCTCTATCAGCATGTGCTGGCGCAATTTAAGGTCAAGGGCAGCCAAAGGTTCGTCCAATAAGAGAACCCGCGGTTTATTGATCAAAGCGCGCGCAATCGCCACCCGCTGCTTTTGCCCGCCACTCATCTGATCCGGATATTTCAACGCCTGATCCTGCATTTTTACCAGTACCAGCATCTCCTGAACGCGGTCGCGAATCTCCGCTTTGGGCACCTTTTTTACCCTCAGCCCAAAGGCAACGTTATCAAATACCGTCATATGCGGAAATAGCGAGTAATTCTGAAATATGGTATTTACCTCGCGCTTGTAAGGCGGCAATTCCGTAATCTCGGTATTGCCGATGAAGATCTTGCCGGATGTGGGTATCTCAAACCCGGCGATCATGCGCAAAAGGGTGGTTTTGCCGCAACCGCTGGGACCCAAAAAGGAGTATAACTCTCCGCTTTTGATCTCCAAATTTACATTGGATACGGCGTTGAAACCGCCAAAATCCTTGCTTAGATTTTGTAACCTAATATTTTCCAATCTTTATTTCCTTCAATGCGTTATATTCTGAAGCCAAATGTAAGGATCAGGCAAGAAGGTCAAGCTTTTTGTGCAAGATAGCAGGCGCTCCCCGTCTGTTGCTCTCGCAATGCCCTCGCCTCTCCTCAGAAAAAGCGGGTAGAGGCAAGGGCAATGCGAGGGAGAGAAAGGAGCAAGCGCCCATTCTTTGCCGGGGAAAATGCAACAAAAAAGCGCTAAATCCCTCAATTTATCAAAAAAATTGGATACAAAAAAAACAGTGGGGAATGCCGGGCGGCATCCCCACTGCTCGGAGGGCATTCTATGTAGGGTCTGTAGGCTATAGACAATCTAATTCAGACCCTTTTCATGTCAAGCACAATATGAGGATTTATTTCTATTCTGTTGTTGAAAAATATCCACAGATGGTCAATGTGTTATAATTAACTTGCGTTTAAAGCTTTCTTTACCTAGCTCTAAACGCAGGAAATACACGCCGGAACTGAGCCGTTGACCATACTTATCCACAGCGTTCCAGCTTAATTCGTCTTTGGCTGCGCCCCAGCTTTCACGGCTGTAAACCACCTGACCGCGCAGGTTATATACTTCCAGTTTTAGGCGGTCTGCCTTGGGCACTTCGTAGGCAATATGGATTCTTTCGCCTTTGCTAAAGGGGTTGGGATAGATATTGATCCGGCTATTGGGAGAAGGCACCGTAAGATCTGCGATGGCTGTTGGTTCGATAGGCAGGCTGTACCATTGGTTTTCTGCGGGCAAATAGGCGATATTGCCGTTGATATCAGTGGCGCTAAAGCGATAATTAAACAGCATATCTGTCGGCTTAAAATCCGGATCAAAGAGGTAAAGATACAAGCCTCCGCCAGCATCCACCATCTCCACCGTAATGATTTCGCCATTATCTACCTGATAGATCATCCGCGCCTGCCCAATGCCGGAATCATCTTCTGCCCAAAGGATGAAGGTAACGTTCTGGGAACCGATGGTATCCAAAGGCGTATGTGCTAATTGCGGGGGCGTTCCATCTCCTTCAATTACAAATACATGCGGGTCAAGCGCCGCAAAGATGGGGTGGGCAATATTTCTGCCGCTGCTATCTGCCGCGTGGATGTAATAGCTAAGGGTATCGCCAGCGCCATAAGCTCCCAAGCTGGCTTCGTAATGGATGGAGCCGACGTTATTTAAGCCCGCAAATTGCCAGCTTCCGCTATTGATGCGATAGCGCACATAGAGCGAATCTGGCAGCAAATCCGCACCACTATGGGCGGTAATATCCGCCGCGATACTGATATTGCGGCTAAGCACCTGAGTGCCGTGATAAGGATAATGCGCAATGTGCAACATTCCGGCATCCGGCACCTCATGCGTGCGGCAATGCAGCGCATCGGTAGATTCCCAAGGCGTGGAATAGGCTCCCAATACGCCGATTACTTCATAACCCGGCATCGCCTCGCGATATACCTGCAAGGCTGCTGCATCGTGAGTGCTATTCATCTGCGGTACAAATACTTTGTTGTTCAAGATCAGGCTATTGGAATAAGGCTGATCATTCGGAGTATATATCCGGTAAACTTTGTAAGGATAGCCCCAGGCGCAAAGCTGTGAGGCAAAGTAATTTGCGGTAGCTTCGAGGGCACTGTAGCGGGCATGGCTGGGGGGAACGCTGCGGATTAAAATCTTATCCGGCGCCAAAAACTTGCCCCAGCAATCCACATGATCGATATAGGTATTATTTGGGTCTTGCACCACGTGGTAGGAAGTGATGCCCAGATAGTCCCGCATTTTGTTATTTACATTCGTTTGATTGTTGCTATTTTCGGTATAGGCAATGTGGGATTGGGCGGCGGTATTGATGCCATCCGTCATATAATTGCCGCCGGTTTGATAAATATTCATGGCATAATAGGGGATACTGTATTGCTGCGCAAAACGTAGCGGAATCTGATTGTCGTTCGGGCGCGGGCGGTTGTAATTAAAATCCACCACGCTGTAATCCCCATTGCCATCGTAAATGAACCAGGGGGAATAATCCCGCGTCCAATAGCTATCTGTAGAAGCCACCATAAAGCTTACCTTATCCATATTTACATTGGCGTTTTGGAAGCTATTGGTAGCGCTATTGATTTGGGAATTGCTGGCTACCAGGCAAATTACCTGAGCGGTATTGGCAAGCTGAGCCACCAGCGAAGTGGGAATCCCCAAAGGATAGCGAATGATTACATGCGAAGAGGGTTCAAACTCCGCAATGGGACGCACTGGGGCGGGGGGTGGCGCAGTTTCGCTAAGCGGCACATCCCAGGCAAAACTAAGACCATCACAATTGATCCTGTCTGCAGCAAGTGTCCCCCAAAGAAGGACAATAATCATTACAAAGAGTGTTTTTGATTTCATCAAGTAACTTACTCCAAATTAGCTAATTATGTAATAGATAAACAATATTCGTGCCAAAACGAGATATATTGTGGCTAAACCAAAGCTATCATATTGATAATGAGCATGATAGCGAATATAAATAAAAGCAGTTTCCAAGATATTTCAGGATGGATAGTGAACCAAAGGGGACAGGGGAACGAAGTTAGGCACGTTTAGCATGTCCTCTTATTTACACATACTCTGCTAACTACAAGCAAATCAATGAACAATGATGATGAATGATGAAGGCATTGTTTGCTCACAGGTTCGCAAACCTAATTAGGTAATCGATGGCAGCTTACAGGGCTTGCATAATTGATTGAAGCGAAGCGTATAAACATGTGTAAGCTATTATCAAACATGCGCTTGCGCATACCGCCATTATTCATCATTCATCATTTTCAGGCTCATCCAGCCCCGCAATCTGCTCCTTCGTAATATCGATAAATATCTGCGCATCACACTGTTCAAAGAGTTTCAACGCTTCGTTTAGCAATTCTCTGGTTTTCTTTTTATCCCCCAGATTTTGGTAAAGGATGCCGCGATTGAAGCAGGCTCTGCCTAGTCCATTCAAATCTCCCACTTCCTTTAGAAGCTCGCTTTGCTTCAGATACAAGGTATTTGCCAATTCATATTGCTCGCGGGTATTGGCGATATTGGCGAGATTGCCGATGGTATGGGCAATGCCTTCTTTATCCTGCAATTCTTCTTGTAATATAAGGTTTTTATTATAGATTGCTTCGGCTTCGTCCAGCTTATCCCAGCGGAAATTGATATCGCCCATAGCGTCGTAGCAAAAGGTTTTGCCCACCAGATCGCCCAGGCTTTCCGCCAAGGCGAGCGAACGCTCAAAATAAGGCATCGCTTTGTCGTATTCATCCTGATAGTAATAGGCTTCGCCAATATTATAGGTGGCAATACTTTGCTGCGAGATATTGCCGATGGAGATGGCGGTATCCAGGCTTTTATGATACATTTTGATCGCCTCTTCGGTATCGCCGGCATTGCGGATAAGCGTGCCCAAATCCAGAATTGCCTTGCTGTAGCCGTTGCGGTCGCCCAGCTTTTCGCTAATCGCCAGCGCTTTTTCCAGATATTCACGCGCCTCCTGGCTATTTCCGGTGCGGGATGCCATAATCCCCTGCCCGCTATAGGCAATGCGCAGGTGAATCTGGTCTCCCGAATCCTGCGCCTGAGTTTCCAATTCCAGATAATACTCGCGGGCTTTGGCGTATTCGCTGCGGTTGGAATGCAATAGCGCCATCGAGGCGAGGTAATCCCCTTTTAGTTTGAGGTCTTTGCTGCTTTGTAAGGCGGTGCGGGTCTTTGCCGCCTGAATCTGGAACTCTTCATAACGGTTCTGCTGGTTTAGCGCATCCATATAACGCAAGCGGATGCTGCTGCCGATGTCGTTATCCGGAAGCTCTTCCGGCATGGCTTCCAGATACTCGGTTATTTCCAGATAATTACCGCTAAAGTTCATAATGCGAAGCTGTTGCAGATGGTAATCCCATTCGATGAGATGGCTGAAATCCCGTTTGATAAGCTCTGAATATTCTCTGGCGTTGGTGGCATCGCCCTGCATAATGCTATTTTTGATCATCGCCAGGCGCAGGCGGTAGCGCTCCAAATCCGTATCCACATATTCCAACGCCTTTTCGTAGTAGTAATTACTCTCTGGATAGGCTGCCAGCCGTGCCGTCTTTTCACCTGCCTTTAGCGCATATTCCAGCGCTTTATCTTTCACTCCGGCAATGATATAGTGGTTTGCAATCAGCTCCAGGAAGTTCGCTGGGTTTTGGGCATGTTTTTGTTCGTAAAACTCCGCTATCTTCTCATGCAGCATCCGTTTTTCGCGCAGGAGAATGGTGCGATAAATGGCGTCTCGCATGAGGTGGTGATTGAATACATATTCGATGCTGGGGTTAAAGGTCTTTTTACCAATGATATGGGTATCGCTCAGGTCTTGGATAATCTGCGCATATTCGCTATCCACAAAGCTGCGGGAAACTATATTAAGCTCTTCCAGCTCAAAGGCTTGCCCGATGATGGAGGCTACTTTCAGCATTTGCTGCGCGCTTAAATCCAGATTCTCATATTCATTGATCAAAAGGTTATCGATGGTATTGGAGATAATCCCCTCTTTTTCCATGCGTTTAAGGTCGGATTCTGCCAAGATAGCATGCCGGTCATCCAGATGCTGCTGAATTACTTTGCTCATTTCCACCATAAAGAGCGGATTGCCCTGCGTCATATTGTAAATGGCTTTGAGCGCACCTTCGGAGATAACGGGGATTTCCAGGTTCAGGATTTTGCGGGATGCCTCGTAATCCAAAGCTTCAAGCTGAACCAGATGGTAATTTGCCTCAAAACCCACCGGACAGTAGGGTTCCAATTCTGGTCTTTGCCCCACTATCAGGCTGGTGCCGCGGCTTAGCAGGCGGGGAAGGGCGCGGTTATAGATTTGGCGGGAACTAAAGTCCATCCATTGCAGGTCGTCTAAATAGATGAGATCGTGGTCTTTAAGCAGCTGGCTGGAGATTTCTGCAAGCTGCTGGTAAACAAGCTCGATCTCCTCGCTGCCCAAATCCGCCCCGCCTTCCAGCATGGCAGCAAAAAAGCGGCGGGTAAGCTCGCTTTCAAAGCCCAGGTTTTGGGTTTTACAGTAGTTTTCCAAAAGCCCAAAATCCTCTTTGAGGTCGAAAATCAAAAGCTGACGGGAGAGTATCTTTTGCAGCCAGTCGCACTGTTTATTTTGGTTGTACTCTTCCATTACATAGATGTCCAGATGTTTATCCGGACTATTTAGCTCTTGCATAAGGCTATATGCCACAAAGCTTTTGCCGCTGCCAGCAGCCCCGCGGATTTGCACCATTAGGGTTTCGCCCTCTTTCAGGCGTCCGGCAATGGTTTGCAATTCCTGAGTGTAGCTTACCAGGCGTTTGCCCGCATATTTCTGCTGCATGGCGTGCCAAGAATCCGGCAATTCGCCGCTAATGGTATAGATGCCCAAGGGTTCGCGGATGCCTTTTACCTGCGTGCGTTCGATAAAACGGCTTTCAAAGCGGCTGGAAACCTTGTCCAATAGGTCTTCGGAGAAGGAGATTTCGCCCAAGCTGCTATTACTCATCAGGCGGGCGGCGATATTTACGGCATTGCCGATGATGCCATATTCATAGCGGCTTTTGGCGCCCAATATGCCGGCAAAGATGTTGCTATAGGTTACCCCAATCTTTACGCTAAGGGTTTCGCAGGGCGTCTTTTGGATGCGGTAAGCGCAGGTAAAGGCGCGCTCGATATCGTCTGTATGATTATGCGGCGTGCCAAAGGTGATAAGCACCAGATAGCCCTTATCCGAATAATCGATCTTATTGATAGTGCCATCTAATTCATATACAACACGTTGAATCTTATGATAGTATTCATGATAAGCCTCCACCGGAATCTGTCCGATCTCTTCCAAAGGGCAAATCTGGATGAACACCACGGCAGTATTGCGCAATTCCGCACTAAAACTCTGCTCTTTTACCTTGCGCCGCACCATTTCCGGAATAAAAAGCTCGCCCACGCTGTAATCTCCCAAGCTATCCGGAGTGGGCGGGATAAAGGGTAGATTTACATAGCTTTCTATGCCCGGCGCCAGGATGATCTCCCCATCCGGCGCAATACCGCCCAGTTCAAAGAGTTCCTTCACCGCATTGCCATCTAAATAGTAATCCAAGTGGTAGCGTTCATCACCCACCACGTTCAGAAATACCTCGCCGTATTTGATGGCGCCATCGATTACGATCTGGATATTATAGTCGGATTCATAGCGTAGATTCAGGGTCTTCAGGCTCTCAAACATGCGCTCGCGGCAGTGAATGGTGCGCGGAATGGCGATTTCGGCGCTGCCCGGGAAGATGGCAAAGATGGAATCCCCGCCATATTTTAGCAGACAACCGCCACAACGATGGATGCAATCCACCATCGCCTCAAAATAGCTATTTAGTATATCTGTAATAACTTCCACACCATAATGCCCCTTGGCGCTTACCTGCTCTGTAATCTTGGTAAAAGAACAAATATCGGTATTCAATAAACCTGCGGATTCGGTATGGCGAAAGGGCAGGCGGATGTTTTGAGTATCGGGTGCGTGGCGAAAAAGCTGTTTGCTAAGGTAAAAAGGAATAAGCGGATCGTTCATAGAACTCTTTTTAATACACTCCATTATTATTTGCGGTTTAGGAATCCAGTGCCGTGCGGATGCTGATAAGCAATTCTTTGCGGGTAAAGGGTTTTTGCAGGAAGGGGAAGTCTGGATTGCGGGTGCCGATTTTGTCCAAAACGCTTTCCGCATAGCCAGACATGAGTAGAATCTTGATCTCCGGACGCTTTTTATGCAATACCGAGGCAAATTCCAAGCCGTTCATGCCGGGCATTACCACGTCTGCTATTACCAAATCCGGTTTCAAGCCGTCTTCAAAGATTAGTTGTAAGGCTTTATCCGCCCTATTTGCCGTGCTTACCCGATAGCCGGATTTGGCAGCCATCCTGGCGGTGAGGTCGCAGATGGTGGGGTCGTCTTCCAAAATCAGGATTAGCTCGTCTTTCAGCGCCCGGCTGGCGGGAGCCGCAGTCTTTTCCCCGCTCTTAGTTTTGCCCTCGGCAAGGGGCAAGAGGATGATGAAATTTGTGCCCACCCCTATTTCGCTATTTATTGTAAGATAGCCATTTGCCTGACGGATAATGCCATAAACCGTGGGCAGCCCCAAGCCGGTGCCGTGTCCGCGCTCTTTGGTGGTAAAGAAAGGCTCAAATACCTGGCTCAGATGTTCGCGGGGGATGCCCTGCCCCGTATCGCTTATCTTGAGCGCCACATAGCTGCCGGCTTTGATGCTGGGATGTTGCGCCAAAAATGCTGGAGTTGCATCAATGCGAAAGCTCTCTATTTTTAGCTTGCCGCCTTCGGGCATGGCATCTCGTGCGTTTATTGCCAGATTCACAATCACCTGCTCCATCTGCACCACATCTGCATAGATCAAGCCGGGAGTTTCTTCCAAATCCAGGATAATCTCGATACTTTCGCTGAGGATGCGAAGCAGCATTTTAGAGAGGTTTTGCACTATTTCATTGATGCTTATATATTGGGGGTTAATGCTTTGCTTGCGGCTAAAGGTAAGCAGCTGGCGCGCCAAGGTGGAAGCGCGGGCGCCGGCATTGAGAATCTCCTGAATATCATGATAAATAGGGTCTTGCGGCAGGAGTTTATTCATTATCTCTTCGGCATAACCCAGGATTACGGTAAGCACATTATTAAAATCGTGCGCCACGCCACCGGCTAATTGACCGATGCTTTCCAACTTTTGTGCCTGACGCAATTGCGCTTCCAATTCCTCCTGCTCTTCCTGGGCGTATTTCTGTTCGCTAAGGTCTTGTAAAATGCCTTGAACACGCGTAACTACACCAGCCTCCTGCTTTGCCTGGGCATTGAAGCGGATGTATTTATTATTGCCTTTGGGGGTGATGAACCAGCTTTCAAATTGGAAGGGAGTGCCCACACTTAAAAGTTCATCTTTCAAGGCTTTCAGCTTCTCGCGCTGAGCTTCTTCCACGTATTCTAAAGTGACATTATACAGGGTCTCCATCGTGCAGGTGCCTGGTTCCAGATCGTGAATGCGGTACATCTCGTCTGTCCAATACATGTTCTTGCTGCGCATATCCAAGGTCCAGCCGCCCAGTTTGCCTATCTCTTGGGTGTTTTTCAGCAAGCTTTCACTCAGTTGCAAGGCTTCGAGGGTGTTTTTATGCTCTTTTACCTCTGCTTCCAATTCCAGCATCTTCTGTTCCAGCTTGCGCACCAGCCTTTGATTGTATAGCTCCAGTACTTCTTGGTTGTCGCTGGGTTTTTCAAGCTCTTTGCCGCCAGCGCCGGGGCTTTCCATTACGAGGCGGCTAATGGTTTCCAATAGCTTTTGCGGTTCACAAGGCTTGAGGATATAGGCATTGGCACCAGAGCGCATTGCCAAATCCTGGTCTTGCTCGCCCGTATAAGTAGCGGTGTAGATGATAAAAGGGATGTGCTTTAAGCTCTCATCCCGCTTTAGCGTACGACAAAGCGCATAGCCATCCATGCCTGGCATCAGGATATCGCTGATGATTAGGTCTATTGTTTCGCTTTTTACTATATCCAGTGCTTCCAGACCGTTTGCCGCAGAAACTATTTCGTACTCCCCCGTTTGCAGTATATTCGCCAAATCCTGCAAGCAATCTGCGCGGTCATCTACTATCAGTATCTTCATATTAGCCTCATTTTGCTTCTTAAGATAATTCCAAAACTATCTGTACCTGATATTTCCGCCCTGCCGCTAAAAGGCGCAAGCTGCCGGCACTCCAGCGCCTGGAGCGTAATAACCGTCTTTCGCCTTGCGTGCTTACTCATCATCTTGTCTTTTCGATACTCATTTTTGATTTACTTTCCAATCGTGCCAAGATATTTGAAGCTAAAAATTGAGTCAAGCATAAGTTTTATATTTGCGAAATGAAAAAAGCGCAGGCACAAAGTTCTTGACAAATATGCCGCTTTCAATTTTATTGAACGATACTAAGAAAAATGAAGGAGATATGATGTACGCCATCGTAGATATTAAAGGATTTCAGTTCAGGGCTGAAAAAAACGCAGTGCTTCGCGTTCCCTTGCTGAATACGGCTGAGCCTGGTCAGGCGCTTGAGTTTGACCGCGTACTACTCTTGCGTAAAGATGACGAAGTAGTAGTGGGCACTCCCGTAGTAGAAGGCGCCTCCATCCTCGCAGAAGTAATCGACAGTGGAAAAGGCAAGAAGAAGGTAATCTATCACCACAAACGCCGCAAAGGCTACCGCGTGAAAAAGGGTTACCGTGAACAATATACCGATATTCGGGTAACCGATATCAAGGCATAAGGAGATACGAAATGGCACATAAAAAAGGTGTTGGAAGTAGCAGAAACGGCAGGGATAGCAATCCCAAATACCGCGGTGTGAAAAAATATGGCAGCCAGTTAGTAAACGCCGGCAATATCATCGTGCGTCAAAAAGGCACCAAGTTTCATGCCGGTGCAAACGTTGGTATGGGCAGAGATTTCACTCTTTTTAGCCTGATCGATGGACATGTAAAGTTCACCACCAAAAGCGAAGGCAAGAAGTTTGTGAGTGTGGAGCCTCTCGCGGAATAAAGCAGTTTAACCGATAATGATAAAGCGGAGCCGGATGGTTCCGCTTTTTTTTTAGGTGTTAGGGCGCTGCGCTTCGCTTTGCAGGTTGCAGGTGGCAGGTCGCAGGTGGCAGGGCTGCGCTTATTGCGGAGTTATTTGTTTTGGGATTAGCATTTAGGAAAGGGTGAAATCAAAGCTTCTACCGCGAATGAACGCGAATTAGAACGCTAATTTACGCGAATACACATAGCGAACTATGAAACCTTTCCTTATATCCCACACACCATGCGTCAGCTTATAATAAACCATTGCGAGCTCGCGAGCAATACCGCCATCATTCATTATTCATTTGCGTAGCGAAGCGAAGCATAGATACAGCTTCGCCCCGTGACTTAGGCACTCCCGTTTTTTCTGCCAGCTTTTTGCCGGCATTTTACGAGAGGGCAGCCACCAATATCCCTATAGTGGACAAGGTATAGACAAAATCAATTTCAGCTGCTACAAACAAGCTCGTAACTGGATGATTAACAATGAATAATGAATAATAAAATAATTTATAATGGCGGTTGAACTGCACCCAGTTTGATCATAGCTTACGCATGATGTACATGATATAGGGAAAGCTTTATTCGTTGCTTAGTTCGTTTATCTGGCATTCGCGTAAATTAGCGTTCTAATTCGCGTTCATTAGCGGTAGAAGTACCTATTACACTCCTACTAAATGCTAATCCCCAAACAAATAACTCCACCCCGAGCGCAGCGCCTATCACCTTGTTTCGTACAGCGAAGCGAGCGCCTGCAGGGCGTTCATATCGCAGCGGATAAGCGGCTTCTGGGGCTGGATAAAGCTGGGATATTTGAGGTCATGGCGCAGGTAGTTCTGCACTTTCTCACCCGCATATTGGTGGAAATTGTAATAAGGGGCAAAGCGCCCATAACGCACATTGCGGATTTCGCCATAGAGGATGCGCAAGACTTTATCCATTATGCGCTGCCCCAAATAGGGCACTTTATACACCGGCAGAGGAATGGGCAGATATTCAGAGGCATAAAGCTGCCACAGTTTGCGCCCCAGCCTTAGCTTTAGCGGCACCTTTGCCCAAAAATCCATCAAACGCTGGTCCCAGTGAAAAAGCTGCCAAGTATAGCCATAGTATTCATACACGCGCAGGGAATTGAGGATAAACTTCGCCTGCCGCTCCTGCGAGTTCCAATATTCATACAGCGAGGCTGCCCGCGCCGCGTCCATTCCCTCCGGCGCCTGTATCACCCGCTGGATTCGCTCGCTAAAGCTCTGATACTCCGCCGGTGAAGGAAAAGCCCAGAGCCGGTAATGCTGGGCAATGATCTGGTCTATCAGCTCTTGCCGGCTAAAGCTTTCCTTAAAGCCAAACGCCGCCCCCAAATGTCCGCTTTGCAGGAAATCCCCCGTATGCCCCGGCATAAATACGCTATCTTCGGGCAGTACGCCTTGCGCTTTGAGTTCCTTCACCGCCAGCCAATCCTGAATATGCGCGCTGGAAGAGGCATTTACCGCATAGTGATAAAAATCCCTACGCTCTGCACTTTGATACGCATTGTACCAGCTTTTGTGCGTATGCTCCACAAAGTGCCAGGGGAGTTTGAGATACTTTGCCGTTGCCTCGGATAGCCTGCTCTCCCGGCTGGTGGGCAAATCGTACGAAAAGCAAATCACTTTCGGATATGCCAATACGCTTAAGAGATAGGCGATTAAACGCGAATCGTAGCCACCGGAGAGGGGAATTAGCACCGTGCGCCCCTCCAGATAGTGCACCATCTCCTCGGCGATATTCAGCTGCAAAGCGTGCAATTCCCGCGCCAAATCCTGCGGCTTAGCACCCTGAAGCTCCCGATGTTCCCGCCGGTAATAGCACTCCAAAGCCGGCGCCTTACCCGCTTCCAATATCAGATAATGTCCGGCAGGGATTTGTTTGATACCCGGATTTAGGGTATCTGATGCACTTACATAGCCGCAGATGAGATATTCACTGATAATCTCCGGCGCCGCCGCCTGCAAAGACCCAATATCCAGCCTTGCCAATTTCTCGCTTTTATCCGCCAGCTGCCCTTTGGCATCCCAAAATAGCGGATAGCTCCGCGTTTTATCCACCGCCGCAAAAGTCTTTTCTCCAAAGCTACGGATCAGCGCAAAACAGCCATTTGCCTCCCGCAACGCCTTTACCAAAGCCGCTTCATCCGCAAACTGCGCAAAATAGCGGCATAAATCTTCAGCGCTTAAAACCCTGCCTTCCGCAGTATGCAGATAGCCGCAGCAGGAAGTATCCGCCGCTTTAGCCCAGTAATTTTCCAGCGAGATCACTTTCGCAAATCCTTTAATATCTGCCAATCGCTGGCGTGTAGCCCAAGCAGCTCTGAAAAGCGGAAAGCTTCGCTGCGCTTCATCATAAACAAATAATAAAGCCCGTAAACTATATAAGAAAGCGTAGATGCCAGCGCCGCTCCGGCACTGCCCATAATGGGGATAAATAGCGCATTCAGCGCGATATTTAGAGCCAAACAGATGAAGGTGATGCGCAAGTGCAGCTGCGGCCTGCCGCTGCTAAAAAACCAAGGCGAAAGGATTTTGGGCGCACAGGCAAAAAACACCCCTGGCAGCAGCAGAAGCATGAGCGAAGTACCAGCCGCATAAGCTTTGCCATATACAAAAGGAATCAGGAAACTGCCGCCAAAACCCACGCCACAGAGCAGCAGGCATACCGCGAGCGCCACCCGCAGAGTGCGGCTTATCAAGGCTCTGCCATCATCCCCACTGGCTAAATTGTACAGCCTGCCATACAGCGCATTGCTAATGGAAGTGGGAAACAAAAAGAGCAATTCAGCAATCGTTACCGCCACCGTATAAACCCCTAATTCGCTGGAACCTAAGTAGCTTTTGATCATGATCTGATCCGCGCGGTAATGCAGATAGGCAAATAGCGATGATGCCCAGGCGAGGCTGCCATACGCCATTTCCGCTTTGAATACCGGCAGCGAGATGCTCCAGATGAGCCTTTCCCCCACCACGCTTTGCAACAAAATGAACCACAAAACGATATCCGCCACCGAGACGATGAAAAAGCTCGCTTTACTTAAAACACCCGTTAGCCATAGGATTACAATTGCCAGCGTTTTCAGAAAGAAGACAATCAGCGAGATGCGGTTATTTTCGATGATGCGCTCATCCCCCGTAAGCCACGCCTGATGATGCCCCGTGTAAAGCAGCCCCACCATCAGCAGCAGCCCACCGGCGATGTAATAGCCATTATAGCTTGCCAAGAGCCAGCCCGCTTGATACCCTCCCAGCACCCCCGCCCCGATCAGCAGCGACAATAGCGCTAATACCCAGAAATTGGTACTAAATATCTGCCGCCGCTCAAAACTGCTCTTCTTCTGAAAATAGGAAGTTGCACTGATGATGCCCAGATGCCCAAAGGTACCCAAAAGCGTGAAAATAAGGATGTTATAGGCGATATCGCCCTGCCGCGCCGGACCCAAAGCCCGCGCCACCAGGATGCCCGTAAGCATGCCAAAGATGATCTTTAGCACCTGAGTAATCAGGTTATGCGAGATATTTTTGCTAAAGCTCATGCCATAACTGCCGCCGCGCCTTAGAAGAATTCCGTTTGCGCTTCCATCGGGCTGAGCCCCAGATGTTTATAAGCCTTAAATGTTACCTTACGCCCCTGCGTGGTGCGCTCCAAAAAGCCTTGTTGCACCAGATAGGGTTCAAAGATTTCCTCGATGGTGCCGGCATCTTCGCCAATGGCAGTGGCAATGGTTTTGATGCCCACCGGTCCGCCGCGATAGTGGTCTATTATCGTGCTTAAGATGCGTTTATCCATATCGTCCAGCCCGGCATGGTCCACCTGCAACATACTCAGCGCCTTCAGCGCCACCTCCAGCGTAATAATCCCTTTGCCCTTGATCTGCGCATAGTCTCTTACCCGCCTGAGCAGGCGATTTGCAATGCGCGGAGTGCCCCGACTGCGGCGCGCTAGTTCCGCTATCCCCTCTTCTTCAAAGGGGATATCCAAAAGCTTTGCCGAGCGTTTGATAATGCGCTCTATCGAGGATAGATCGTAATAATCCAGCCTTAATACGATGCCAAAGCGGTCGCGCAGTGGCGGCGTAAGCAGTCCCGCCCGCGTGGTAGCGCCTATCATGGTAAAAGGCTCGATGGGTATCTTCAGCGTTCGTGAAGAAGGTCCGCTATCCAGGATGATCTCCATCTCAAAATCTTCCATGGCGGGATAGATATATTCCTCGATTACATGGCTTAAACGGTGGATTTCATCGATAAAGAGCGCTTCATGCCTCCCCAAATTGGTAAGCACCCCCGCCAAATCCGAAGGTTTTTCGATTACCGGTCCGCTGGAAACGGTGATATTTACCCCCATCTCGCGGGCAATAATGGAAGCGAGCGTGGTTTTACCCAAACCGGGAGGTCCATAAAAGAGAACGTGGTCCAGCGGTTCACTCCGCAGCTTCGCCGCCTGAATGCTGATCTCCAGCAGCTCCTTAATATGGTCTTGCCCAATGAAATCCTTCAGGCTTTTTGGCCGTAGCGCCCGGTCAAATTCGCTGTCTTCGCCTTGCAGCGCAGGGTTATTAATTCTTTGCAGCATCTTATTTCTTCTTGGTATATGGCGGTATCACGATGGGCTCATCCAGCTTTTTGATCAGGTGCGTGCCTTCCGGCACTTCGAGCGTCCAGCCCTTGCTTTCGCCGGTGGCTTTGTGGGTAATTACGATGTGCATGATGTCCCCCGCCTGCCAGAGTCGCTTGAAATTGCCCAATTGGATATTCACGATGGCGGTAGGCTCCATCACGCCCTCTTTGCCCACAATCTTCACGGCGATGGTATTGATGGGATGCGTTTCGGTGGAAATCACCTCTTCCGGCGCCGCTTCCATCCAGGCGCGCAAACTGTATTCATTTGCACTTTTTTTATCTTCCTGCGTAATCTGCGGCAAGCTGCCATCATCCAACACCAGCTTTTGCACATAGACCCGCGGAATGGGGAAAGCGATAAGCGGCAAGATTGCCACGAGTAGCAAGAGGCAATATATCAGCTTTTTCATTCTTTACTCCTTCTTTTTTAATCCAAAGCGCCCAAAAGCTTGCGGAAATGTAGCAGCCACACCATCCATGCGGCTTCCCACACGATATTGCGGCTCATCTTGGATACGCCATTTAAGCGCTCGGTAAACACGATGGGGATTTCCTGAATGCGAAAGCCTTTTACCCAGGCTTTGAAGTTCATCTCGATCTGAAAAGCGTAGCCATCGGACATGATCCGCTCCAGATTGATACCCTCAAGTACCTTACGCCGGAAGCATTTGAAGCCACCGGTGGGGTCTTTGATGGGCATTCCGGTAATGATGCGCACGTATTTGGAAGCAAAATAGCTGATGAGTAAGCGCTTAAAAGGCCAATTCACGATATTTACGCCCGTTACATAACGCGAGCCAATTACCAAATCCTTCTTCCCCGCCGCTTCGATCAAGCGCGGCACGTCCTCCGGATTGTGCGAAAAATCCGCATCCATCTCCATTATATATTCGTAGTCCTTTTCAAGCGCATATTTAAAGCCCGTTACATACGCCGAGCCCAGCCCCATCTTGCCGGGGCGCTCCAAAAGGTGAATCCGCGCGTCGTTTGGCATCATGGCTTTTACCAAATCAGCCGTGCCGTCCGGACTATTATCATCCACCACCAGCACCTCGATCTTCTGATCTTTTGCCAAAAGAATGCCCAGCAGCCTTTCGATATTTTCACATTCGTTGTAAGTGGGTATTATGATGAGGGTTTTCATGTTTCTTTGTCCATATTGTTTTTTAGTAGTTGAGCTTCCGGCACCGCCCGGAAGGCTTTGGCGGGGCTGCCCAAAACGATGGTAGCCTCCTGAACATCACGAGATACAACGCTGGCGGCTGCCACGGTGCCATCGCGCTTGATCGTCTTCCCCGGCAGGATGGTGGCATGCACGCCAATGCGCGCGCCATCTTCCATGGTAATGCCTTTGAAATAATCAAAGCGTGTCTTATCCCGCGCCATATAGTTATCATTACTCGTTGCCACACATGGCGCTACGAAGCAGTAGTCCCCCACAATCGAATAAGCGGTAATATAGCAATTGGTCTCAAACTTATTACGCGAGCCAATCCGGCAGTAGTTTTCGATTGTCACATTGCGCCCGATGATATTCAGGTTGCCGATCACCACATTCTCGCGGATGGTCGCCAAATCTGCCACCAAATTGCGCTCGCCCAAAGTGCACTGTGCATAAATCGCCACAAAGGCCCCAATCTGGCAAAAACTGCCGATGCGAGCAGGCTCTAAGTTATCCGGCACCTTGAAGATGCTACGCGGCGAAGAGAGCGGCTTTTTGCCGATGATGGTATTATCATCGATGCGCACACTTTCGCCGATCTCGCTACCCGCATGCACCACCACATTGTGCCCAATTAAGCAATTATCGCCGATAATTACGTTCTTTAGGATCACCACATTGTGTCCTATCTCCACGTTTTTACCGAGCTTTACGCTGCTGTGTATATACTGATTCATTCGTACCTCCAGCTTGTAAAGCCATTTTTTTCTCGACAAAGAAATAGGCAAGGAAAAAATGACCTACATGCGAAATAAGGAGAAAAAGCCCATGCAAAATACTATCGATAGCTTCTGCGAAACCTTAAGCCTCAAAGGCAAAAGCCCCGCCACCATCGAGGGCTACCGCATTGATCTGGAGCAGTTTCTGGGCTTTCTCTCGGAAAGATTCCCCGCGCCCGATCCCGCCACCTTAGGCAAAATCCAGATTCGCAGCTTTATGAAATATTTGGCGGATAAGGGACTTACCAATAGCAGCCTGGCACGCAAACACAGCTCCCTTAGCGAGTGGTTCAAATACCTGAAAATCAGCAAAATCCGCAGCGATAACCCCATGCAGCAAATCCGCCGTCCCAAAGTAGCCAAAGCGCTGCCGAAGTTCTTTAGCGAAGAAGAGATGGCAAACCTCTTGCGCATTCCAGATACCGATACCTGGGTGGGGCTGCGCAATAAAGCCATCTTTGAGCTCCTTTATAGCTGCGGATTGCGCATCTCCGAGCTGGCAAATCTGGCGCTCAAAGACCTCGACCCCCATAAACGCCTGATCAAAGTATGGGGCAAAGGCAATAAACAGCGGCTCATCCCCGTGGGAAAGCCCGCCCTCGATGCGCTAAACGCCTATCTGAAGCGCCGGCATGAAGTGCTGAATCCGGATAGTTCGCAGCGTATTTTCCTCAGCTATCGCGGTAAAGACCTCGATCGCCAACAGCTAAATATCATCCTCAAACGCTATCTAATGCTCATTGCCAATGAAAGCGGATATTCACTGCATACCATCCGGCATACTTTTGCTACCCATTTGCTAAATCGGGGTGCGGATTTGAACGCCATCAAAGAGCTTTTGGGGCATGCAAATCTTTCTACCACGGAGATTTATACGCATGTGAGCTTGGAGGATATCAAAGAGGCGTATGAGAAGGGACATCCGCGGGCCTAGCCCGAATGTAGAGTGTAGAATGTAAAGTGTAGAATGCGCTGCGCTCGTTTCGGGGTTATTTGTTTTGGGGTTTAGCAATTTATAGAGATAAAAAGTTTCTACCGCTAATGAACGCGAATTGAAACGCTAATTTACGCGAATAGTATTTCGGTCTTGAAATGCCAAAACATTTTTCCAAACACAGGGTTAAATTAGTCCCAGCGGGACGAAAGTTCAGGTAGCATGGCGTGTCCCACATGAAAATATGAATAAAACCCCCGCCCCTCCGCTATTTTTATACAAAACCCACGCGGGTTTTGTATAAAAATAGCGGAGGGGCGGGGGATAAAAAGATAATAATCAAACGCATACACCACCCAGGGTGATCTTGCCTAAAACTCGCAAGCTCGTTTTTGGCAAGCACACCCTGGGCTAGCTAAACCACTGAGGCTGTCCAGAAATGCCAAAATCAAGCACGATATCTGCCACATTGGGAGTGTAGGGGCGCAAGGCTTTGCGCCCGCTTTTAACAAAGCGTGCTTGAAAGCGCACACCGTAATAAATTGATATTGAGTCCGTAATGATTACCGGTTGCGTGCTAATTTCGGCGGGTTCAATGCCTTGAACCCCTACATTTCAGGGGTGGACATTTCTTGATGTTGTGTTGTTTGCGTATTTCTGGACAGCCTCAAGACAGCTAGAACGATATTTGAAACTGGTGAATTTGAGGCGTTTTTTGAACAAATAAAAAAGGGGATAACGAGTATCCCCTATATTTAAAGTACAATGCTATGTTAAGGAGTAGTAAATAGGGCAGGTACACCTGCAATTGCAGTAGTGCTGGCCACATCTTTCGGTGTAGCTGTTATGGTGCCATCAGGGAAAGAAATTACTGTTTCAATAGCTGGTCTGTTAGTTGCTCTGATTTCTTTACCAAGCCCATAAATAGCTACAGTAAATGAGCCGTCTGCTGCTGCTGCGCTGGCATCAGTAATGATGTAATCACCACTGTCGTTGTTAGTGTTTTCGGCACTCCATCCAATAAAGGGAAATACGTTCGCAGCCGTCATACTTGCTACTTTTCCACCAGCTCCGCCCTGGCTTTCAGGGGTTTTATAGTATTGAACTACTTGAGTTGCAAAGCTTTGCGCATCCGCGGCAATGGCAGATTTATTGGCGCTATATGCCTGGCTGTTGAACATCTGGATACCAACGGCAATGGCGGCACCCACGATAATTACGCTTAGTACGATGAGTAGAATTTGTTGAGTTCCCATGAGTATTCTCCTTATTTAGTTTTTTGTTTTGGGTATCACTCTATGATTTTATGTTTCTTGCCAAAGCATAGTGCAAGATATGTGCCAATATTGGCAAAGCCGGATATAAAAAATGTATTATCCTTTGTATCATATAGTTAAGGATTCTGCTTCAAGCTGGGCTGTATCTGGATATGCGGCAACATGTGTCTTATTGGGGACACATCATAGGCGATTAACAAAACAAACAGGACACTGCATTTGCTCTGCTTTCCAATAAAAGGGGCATTGTTTAATAAGCGCCAGAAAAAATCCGAAGGCTCAAGTTCAAACATGGTGGGTGAAAAAGAAAACAATGGGCTAATTAAGAGAACCGATTAATCTAATCCAACAAATCCACATCCGCTACAGAAGCATCCTGGGAAATGTTGCCCACTTTTACACTGATCTTTGCCTCAGGAAATTCGATCTTTCCATGTATAGCAGCGATTTTGCCGTTAGAAGGGTCTTTTCCAGTTGCTTTTACATAGATTATGGGAATCCCTGGCTCCAATTCGATTAAGAATGTACCGTTGGCATTTGTGATGGGATTGCTACTCCAGCCGATATAATCGATCATCATTTCGGCGCTAACACCTTGCAAATCCCGACTTACACCATTGAAGGTGGTCACCAGGCGGTAGGTCTGGCTAAGCTGCACCAAATAATCCTGCACCTCTGCCATTAGCAAACCACGATTGTTGCTATAGCTTTGGTGCCTCACAATGGCAAAGCCTGCCGTAATGGCAACGCCTATGATGATCACACTCATGATGATCAGTAGTATTTGTTGAGTTCCCATCTATTTCTCTTTTTTCCTTTGTTAAGCTTTTAAGTGCAATATATGCGCCAAAAATATGATAGAGTGCAAAATAGCAATAAGAACGACTAATGGCTTGTATTGCAGCGGGATTTGTATGTTTTATTGTTCTAAAGCAGAATTCCTCTGTGTTGCAATAAGGACACAATAACGCAATGTATTGAACATTATGGGACAGCTGTATATCGAACCTGATTTCGTTTTAGGATGAGATTTGGGGGGTCATTATTCCTGTCTTGTCCCGTCAGGGACAGTGGTTTAGCTAGCCCAGGGTGTGCTTGCTAAACCACTGAGGCTGTCCCGAAATGCCAAAACATGCACGATATCTAACGAAACGAGAATGTAGGGGCTTGAGGGCTTTGCGCCCGCTTTTAACAAAGCGTGCGCGCAGCGCACACCATAATAAATTGATATTGAGTCCGTAATGATTAGCTGTTGGGTATAAATTTCGGCGGGTTCAAGGCATTGAACCCCTACATTTCAGGGGTGGACATTTCTTGTTGTTGTGTTGTTTTTCGTATTACTGGACAGCCTCAAGACCTTTACACAGCTTGAATATGAAGCCATCTTTGAACAAGCGTTTTTTTGTTCATGCTGGTAACTCCTTATTCTCCCGTCCCTTACCCGTTCGCTTAACGGGGAAGGGACGGGAGAGAGTGGAATGAATAGTGGCGGCTGCGCTACGCAGGTGATAGGCTTTAGGGCTTAGGTGTTAGGCGCTGCGCTCGTGGCGAACTTATTTTGGTTTTAACCTAATTCGTGTTAATTTGCGTTAATTTGTGGACAAAAAAACCAAGAGCAAAGGGGTTTATCCGTTCAAATCCGGGTAATCCGTGTAGCTATTCCAAATTGGGCAGACACACGGGTCTGCCCCTACAATTTCAATGTAACGATTACCGTGCATGTTTTGGCATTTCGAAACAAAACAACTATTCGTGTAAATTAGCGTTTCAATTCGCGTTCATTAGTGGTAAAAGCTTGATTTCACTCTTTTCAAGCTGCTGAATCCAAAACAAATAACTCCGTTCCGAGCGCAGCTTCACAATAAACCTGCGCTTGCGCAGATCATGAGCAGCCAACTCATTGTGGTTTATCCACTACAAAGGAACTTGAGCCTTTTTTAATATGGCAAGATGCCGTATCTACTATAAAGCGACAAGATGTGGCTCCCACCTAACACCAAAGTTTGGAACGCATCTTGCAATATGTATAGAAAAAAAGAAATACTGTGTTTTTTTACTTGACAAGAATCTTAATAAATTTAGATTGTAGTCAGAAGAAAGAATATACCCAATAAAGGAGATGAAAAAATGGGAACTCAACAGATTCTGCT
>JAQVIX010000005.1 GCA_028695495.1 Candidatus Cloacimonadota bacterium
CCTTTAAGCGCATTTCCGAACGCCAGAGTGGGCAGACGCGCAGCCTCGGTAAAATGAAGAAAAAGGACTTTAAGCGCGACCAAAGAAAGCTGGCAGAAGGCAAAACGCCCAAGCATTTGGCATATTTCGAGGGAGAGCTGATGGCGGACTACTTGCAGGACATGCAAATAGGGCAGGAATATGCTTATTTGAACCGCCAAACCATGGCAGAAATCCTGCAAAAAGAGCTGGGCTGGTGCATTTTAGAGGAGTTCCAAACCATTCATAATTATATCGATCTGGATAAGATGATCCTGCGCAAAGGGGCGGTTTCGGCACAAGCGGGGGAAATGCTTTTGATTCCCATGAATATGCAATTTGGCTCGCTGATCTGCCGCGGCAAAGGCAATGCTTTTTGGAATTACTCTGCACCGCATGGCGCCGGACGCATTATGAGCCGCAGACAAGCGAAGCAACAGCTTAATTTGCAAGATTTTAAGGCGTCTATGCAGGGCATTTACAGCAGCTCGGTAAATCTGGATACTCTGGACGAAGCGCCGATGGTGTATAAAGCGCCGGAAGAGATCATGCAGCGCATTACGGATACGGTGGAGATATTGAAAATCATCCGTCCGGTGTATAATTTTAAGGCAAAGGAGTGAGGTTTGCTTCGCAGAAATGAACAATGAATAATGAAGGTGTGCGCAAGCGCAGGTTAATTGGATGCAGGCGCATGGTATGTAAAACGGTGGACAAAAAAGAAGCAAAGCTCCTAATAAATCAATATTTTACATTCTACTTTCTACCCTTCCCCGCGCCGCGTGGAATAAAAGATCCCGGCACCCGGCACAAAACATACCACGCAATTCCCAATCACGATATACTCATCCATGGGATTTTCGCTAAAACTTTCCACCCGGTTTAGTTCAGTTTCCTGCCCTTGCAGATTTCGGTAAAAGACCCTGAGTTTCATGCCCGGGCTATAATTTTCCACCGGCAGATACAGATAAGGGATGGGCGTGCCCGGCGCGGTAGCGGCAAAATCTGGCTGAAAGCCTTGCCCGTCGGCATTGAAAAAGTCGATATGATAGGCTCCCAGCGCCCCAGAGGGGGCATCGCTGGCTTTGCTTAGCACCGCCTTGCTATTTATAGGCAGTATATTACCAAAGAGATTGGGCGGAATATCCATCTGCGCCTGATACAAGGAGAGGATCAGGGGCTTGGTGCCGGCGGCTATGCGCTGTTCAATGCGGCTATGCGGCTGCAAATCCTGCACCAGGGCATATTCGGCGTCGTGCACCAGATAAAAGGCGGCATGTCCCTCCGTTTGGGCAAAGTGCCAACCATCGGCTACGGCAGCTTTTGTATATGGATAGATGCGGTAATATTCCCCTTCACTCAGGCTAAAAAGCAGAGGACTATTGCGCTTTAGCTGCTTTAGCCGGATATAGGGCTGCACTTGCTCGTAAAATGAGCTTGCTCCTTCGGCAGCAAAGCGATACACTTTAGTTTGCAAGTTCAAAAGATACTGCGTTGCCAGGATGCCGTAGCTATCCGTAAATGCCGTCATGCTTTTAACTACCAGCTTACTTTGAGGCGGCAGAGGAAGCGGGCTATCGAGATACACTTCATACTCCCCTTCGTCCCAAATCATGCGCTTAAACAGCTGAAGATTCTGAGAGGGAGCCGCTTTATTCAAGTTCGCCGTATTAAAAAGATAACCCGGCGTCGCCAGAGGAATCTGCAAAATGCCATTTTCCCAGATAAAGCCATTGTCTTCAAAAGCCTTAGCAAGATGATAGCGGTACCATTTGGGGTATTCTGGCGCAGGATTAAAATTGATCAATTCACTGGGCTCTTTGGCAAAAGGAAGCTGCAAAAGCAGATTTGCCGGCAGCGCATCTGAGATACCCGCTGCGCCAAAAGCCTCTATCTTCAAGAGTGCTTTGGAATTAGCCACGGTGTAGGGATTCCCATTGAGCCAGGGGTGCGACGCTGGCAAAGCTTCAGCAAAACGCCAGGAGAGCTTCTCTACCTTGAGGGAAGGATCGCTCCAGCTTATCCCCAGTTGCGCAGTTTGGATATATGCTTCCGTTTTAAGGCAGGGGATTTCCGCTTTTGGGTTTTCCCGCGTAATCCCGTAGATATATCTGCCGCTGCTATTTATCCCGCTATAGATATAGCCATCTTTGTGGCTGAAATGCTGGCTATCGTAGTATTCGCCATAGCTTTTAAAACTGAGGATATCCGTATCATTTGTCCGATAAATGCGGCTTAGCCGGCTGGCGCTGAAGTTCTGCTCTTTTGCCTTTAGTCCCAGCTCCAGCCACAAATCCTGCGGCAGGCTTGACAAAGGCAGTGCGTCTTGCCAAAAGCTGATCTCAAAAGCTTCCGGCGCACTATCCAGATAAAAGGGTTTACCGCTGAAATAGCTATTTAGTACATCATCCAGAATGGGTTGTAGCCGTAGTTTCAGCTTCAGTCCGGGCACCGCGATTCCTTTGGTATCCAGCCACAAATCCTGTAGATAAAGCTGATTAAAAGAGCCATCCAGCGCTATTTCCAGGCTGTTTTGCGTATCCAAAGTTCTCAGCAAAAAGTAATGCCCCGCGCTTTGTAAAAAGCTCAGCAGCCTGCCCTCTTGGAAATACCAGGTGTTTTCCCCGCTCTGCCAAGCACTGATATCGCTGCCAGAGGTTTTTATCCACCGTGTCTCAGAGCCATCTTTCGCCGGCAATTCCATACTTATCAAAGGCGTAAGACCACCCTGATAGTTTGTTTGCACTTCTATTACAGGCGATAAAAGCATGAAAGCCGAAAAAAGAGCTTGCATCTGGATATAATCCGCCTCGGAGAGCCTGTCTGAAACTAAAATGCGCGCAGTTGAACTAAGATAACCTGCCGGAAACCAAAAATGGATGGCGCCGCCATTGTGCATTAGCAATGCTTCGCAAGGCAAGCAACTGGGTTTCAATTCTAAGCTATCGCTATTTCCCAGGTGCATGAGCGCTTGCTCTGCGCTGGATGAGATTTCAAAATAACCTCGGTTTCGAGAGTAGCGTATAAGCTGCCGCGCTGTGGCAGAAAGATAGCCAGAATAGCTTATTAATAGCGCATCCTCCAGATAATTATCCTCCAAAAGCGTGGTGTATAGCGTGCCCAGTTTAAGGGCGCTATCCGGATATATCCTCTCTCCCCCACGCAGTATCCTTATCTCATAAGTATTTGAAAGCGCCAAAGCATCGGTGGCAAATGCCAAGCTATCCCGCAGCCCCAGGCTTTCTGTGCGCCTTAGTTCTACCCTATCTCCATAATGAAGCAGGCTATCCGAGATACTGCTTTGGGGGATAAAGAGGTAGCTATCGTCATTACTGCTTTTTACCAGATGATTTGCATAAAGCAGGATATCACCAGATTCCACATAATCTTTGGGATTTAGCTCCGGCGGCAAAAGCGCATTTTCCCGCAGATTGCAGGCGCCAAAGCTAAGGATAATTGCAAGCATTACGAGGTATTTATACACGGTAAAAGCCTTTAACAAAAAAATAATAAGTGCCAGCATCTTTCCAGCCGCGCTGCAGATATCCCAAAAGCCCCGTTTTGCTGCCCAGCGGCGTATAAAAAGAGATTCCCAAAAAACCCGGTTCTGGCTGATAGGCATCCATAATGCCGCCGTAAGCGTTTTGATAAAATTCCATATCTCCCCTTCCCGCATAGAGCGCAAGTTCTTTGCCCTTACAGAGCGGCACCGAGATATCCAGGGCATTTACCCCGCCTTGGGCGTCCGCAGAAATAGCGTCCCGATCCAGATAAAGGTAAGAACCAGTATAAGATAGCTTCAAAGGATCTGTAGAGATTTTCATGCCCAAATCCGCTTGATAGCTATTTTGCCGCGCGCCTTTTGCCAGATGAGCGCCCAGCAATGGCTGCACTATTATCTTGCCCAGATAAAACCTGTGTTTCATCCCCAGGCTGGCGGCTTGCAGAGGGTAAAGGCTGGCGTCTTTGCCATCCAGATATTTCACGCCGCTATTTAGTTCCCAGCCGCCCCAGGTCTGCGCGGCAGATGCCTGAATTGCAAAGCGATAGTGTTTGTTTTCATAGAGCAATTCCTCTATGCCAAGCCCCAGTTTACTGCGTTTAATCTGGCTCTCAAAACCCAGCGCAAGCAGCTTCAGCGAATTGCTTTTCATCCCTGCCGAAATTGATGTACTATAACCGGCAGCCGCAGATGGCGCCTGTTCCGGCAGCTTTTTGCGCAGCTTATCTGCCCGCGGAATATCCCCCAAGCTCTGGTAGATATACGCCAAAAGCGAAGTTGCCAGATGCTCCCAAAGGCTATCTGTAGCATATTTTTGGGCGGAAAGTGCATCCAAACGGGCATTTAGCGGTTTGCCTTGCCGCAGCTTTGCTATAGCTCGGTAATAATAAAAAGCGCTTTGCTGCGGATGCAAGAAGAGATACAGCGTAGCCTCCCTCTGGCAGCGGGAGTATTCTCCCATTTCCACCAGCGCCCACAAAAGCCCTTTTTTCGCCTCAATATTTAGGCTATCCTGCTCTGCCACATAGCGATATTCCTGTAGCGCTGCCGCATATTGCCCCTTTTGCATCAATTCCCAGCCCAAGAGCAGGCGCAGCTCCGGATTCACCGGATTTTGGGCAAGTGCCTGCCGCAAGGCAGTTTCATTACCTGCCACTTGCGCCCACAGCGCTACACTAAGGCAAGAAATAAGGAAAAGAGCGAGGTTGCGCCGCATCGTTATTTCAATCTATCTTTGTAAAGCTCTATAATGGAGGAATGAGGATAGTACTTCATTAGCAGGCGAAGCTGCATAAGCGCTTCCGATTCCTCCCCCGCCAAGAAGAGATTATTCACCAGATAGCCGCGGCTTTCCATATCCCAGGGCGAGATATCTGTGATCTTCCGGTAATACTCCGCTGCCTTGCGGTAATCCTTTGCCAAATATGCCGCGTATGCCCCTTTTACCATCAAGATTTGGTTTTCAGGGTGCACCACCAGCAGAGTATCCACTTTGCCGAGCAATTCCGGATACCGCCCCAAAGCCAAAAGGCAATTGATCACGCCGATCTGGGCATCCAAATGCTCTTTTAATTGCAAGGCTGCCTGATAGGATGCCAGGCTCGCATCATATCGCCCCAAGAGGTATTCCAGCCAGGCGATGCGCACCTGATAGAAGGCGTCTGAAGGCTCTTTTACTTTTAGTTTTTGCATACTTTGCAGGGCAAGCTCGTAATTTCCTGTGCTTTCCTGCAAATAGCTTTCTGCCATCTCCGCAGACTGAGCATAGATATTGCCCCAAAGTATTATCAATATAATTATTAGCCATTTTCTCATACTGTACCCTTTGTATCGGCATCAGTTATCCGGCTGGCGCTCAGATACTTCTCGCCTTTTTCGTATAATTCTATAAGCTTAAGCCCTTCCCGCGGGTGCAATTCCACAAAAGCCCGGTATTCTTTGAGCTTCATGCCTATCCCTTTAAGCGATATCATGGAACTAAGGCTCAGTTTCTCTGCCGTGGCGTTCAGGCTTGCCCGGTAGCCCGCCCGCAGAGGACGGAATAGCGGGAATAAGAATAGTGCCAGATTTTTGCCCACTTTTCCCAAAAGCAGCGAGAGTGCAGGCTCATCTTCCCAAAATAATATTTGGTCTTCTGCCCAGGCAAATCTGGACGCCGCCAAAGCAAATGCCGAGAGTGCACTGCGTTTATTTCCCTTAAAACCGAGAGCATTGAAAATGCCACTAAATATGGAATACTCCAGGCTGCAGCCGCGATCGCTCACCAGCCGGTGCACTCCCAAAAGGTCTATTTCCACTTTCCAATTTTCCATCCAGCTTTCGCCCTCACATTCCACTTTGAAACTCTGCTCCTGATTGAGTCCCAGCTTCAAAATAGCCGTCAGATTCTCTTTGGGATCAAAGCTGGAAATCTGATCGGCTTCGCCCGCCACGCCGCTACTCATGAGCTTATAGCTGCCGTCAGATTGTTTTACGCGGTAATTTACCAAATGGCTAAAGAGCGTGGGCGAGCCTGCTTCTGCCCCACTTTGGGCATTGAAATGCAAGTGCGGCACCGGCGAGCGCCCGGAAGAGCCCACCAAAGCTATCTTTTCCCCTTGCTTTATCCAATCCCCTTCCTTGTGTTTGATGCTGCCTTCTTTTAAGTGTGCATAGAGCGTAAAAAAGCCATAGCCGTGGTTTATCGCGATATAATTTCCCCAGTTATCGTGCGTATTGATGCTGCCAATCGGGTTATCCGGAATCCAATTTACCAACTTTGCCAGATACCCGCCTGCCGCTGCCAATACCGGCTTACCATAGCAATAGTAATCCTTTAGCTCGCTTTCATCTTCGCTGTATTTCTTGCCCTCAAAATCTTGCATCTCAAAATCCCAGGCAAAAGCCCATTGGTCTTTGTGCGTATGTTTGCCGGAATGTGCCTGCGTAATAATCCACTCGCCTTTTACCGGCAGCATTAGCTGCGGCACGCCCACCTGTGAAAAGCGTTTATAGCGGCTCAGATAGGCGTCCAAAGCCCGCTCCGGGTGCAAGATGCCGTAGTCGTTCAGGATGGGTGCGCCTTGCTTTGACCTTAGTCTGAGGGCATATACGCTGGCTATTACCACGATATTCATGGGCAGGGCAAACATCGGTACCCATAGCACCTGCTGGCGTCCTGCCATATCCACCGCAAAGGTATAGCGTGCAGATAGCGCATACGCCACCAAAAAACCGGCAAAACTGCCCAAGATGGCAATGAGATAACTGCTTTTGCCCGGAATGAGAAATACCGAGCCCAAACACAGCGAGATGAGGATGGTATTAAAACCCGGAAAAAACATCCCGTAGCTATCTCCCATATCGCTAAAGCGCATGAGGATAGCACACACGCTCCAGCCCAAAAGCGAGAGCATAAAGCCAATGCGCGAAACAAAAAATAGGAGCAGCGCCACCAAAATGCCTACCCACAGCTCGGTGGCAAATACGATATTTGCCATGGATAGAAAGTATTCCTGCCAATACCAGTGCAAGCGTAAAGGCATCTGCCACAGCGCCGGTTTTTGAAAGCCGCTGCCCGCAAAAAGCCCAGAGCGCACCAGATAATACCACAGCAAAGTAGCGCCAATGGAAAATGCCAAACTCATGGAGGGCATGCGAAACCAGCTTTGGGTAAGCGAATTAAGCCCCGCATACAAGAACATGGTAAAAAGCGCCGCCAAAGCCGTAAGCGCCAAAAAGGGTAAGGGGCTATCCAGCATCTGCTGCAAAGGATAATAATAGCCCAAAGTAAGCCCCACCAAAAGGCTATTAAATGCCATTACGCCGCTGGCGGATTCCCAGCCTTCAAAACCCAAAAGCCGGCTGCCCAAAAGCGCCACACACAGCGCAAATAAGCCAGCGGCACCCACCAGCGGCACCGCCAGGGTAAGCAGCATAAGCGCCAGCCCCACGCCCAGGCTCTCCGAAAATATCACCGTGGCATAAGCATGTGGTATGGCTTTGATGAATTGCAACGCCGTCTTTTTCACAAATAGTCCCGCTAAAAGTCCTTGAGTCTATTCGGAATCTGCTCGCGCACTATTACATCCTCCAGATTTTCGCGTTGCCGGATCAATTCCGGATTCCCGCTTTCGGAGATGAGCACTATCGCCGGACGGTATTCGATAAATTGCATCCACTGCGTATTGTTATAAGCGCCGGTAGGGGATATCACCACTGCTTCGCCGGTGTGCAAATCCGGGAAAGGCACGGCGGCGCGGATTACATCGATATTCATACATAGCGGTCCATAAAACACGGTATTTTGATACGCACCGGGGAAAGCTCGGGTAGGGCTTACCTTCAGCTTGTACCACCATGCGGTAATGGTGGTATTTACTCCCGCATCCAGGATCACCGCCCGTTCGCCTGTGGGCAGATTCTTTTTGCCCAATACCGTGCTGAGCGTGCTGCCGGCTTCGTCTATCAAAGCTCTGCCAGTTTCCAGAATCAGCATGGGTTTATGCTGCGCTGCAAAGGGAGATTCATTGAAAGCTTCGCCAATGGCAGCGGCATATTGCTCCAGGGAAGGCGAAGCAAATTCCCCCGGCGTGTACGAGCCCAAGAGCGTATTTTGCGAGGCAAAGCCACCGCCCAAATCTATATATTCCACGGCGATACCCAGCTCCCGATACACCTTTTGCGCCAAATCCAAAAGCGCTTTGGCAGCGTAATAGTAAGCGCGGGCATCCAAAATGAAGGTGCCGATATGCGTATGCAGCCCTATCAGCTTCATCGCTCCACCGGATAAAAGCCTCTGTATAGCCCGAAACGCCTCGCCATTTTCATAGTTAAATCCAAAGCGACTCCACGCCGGATAAATCCCCGTTTCCATATTCACGCGAATCGCTACCTCCGGCGTTTCCTCTTCCTTTTTGGCGATTTTTTCGATGAGATACAATTCGTCCAAATGGTCTATATGCAGCTTTGCGCCTTCAGTTATCGCCTTTTGCAGCTCCTGCTCACGCTTGCCGGGTCCATTGAAGATAATCTGGCGGGCTGGTACCCGTAAAGCGCGCGCCATATCATATTCCATGCCGGAAACCACCTCTGCCCAGGCGCCTTCTTGATGGTAAATGCTGCAAATAGCGCCCAAATAGTTTGTCTTGTAGCTCCAGGCTTGTTGCAAATGCGGATAGTGCATCTTCATGGTATCCTGAAACCTGCGGTAGCGCTTGCGCAAGCTACTTTCGGAAAACACGATCAGCGGTGAGCCATATTTTCCCAGCAATTCCTTTACCGGCACGCCATCGATATTATCTATATGCCGCACAACGCTTTTGGCACCATATTTATTTAAGTTTCCGGCGTAATTCCGTTCGATATTGGGTGCAATATATTCCTTTTTCATCTTTTACCTCTTGATAATCTGGCTTTGAACTGTAAGATTTCCCATTTGCGAGATATCGGCAATGATATCCTCGGCATGGCGGATAAACATCGTGCCCGTTTTGGCTTCCGATAAGCTTTTCAGAGGCTCACCTAAGGCGCCCAAAACCGTTAAAGCCGGTTGATTTTGTCCCGCACCTTCTGCCAGGCGAACCCATGCCGGAAAGCGGGGGTTGATCTCGATTAGATGGCAAGTGCCATCGCTATCCATCATTACTTCCAATTCGCAGGCTCCGCGCCATTTCAGTGCGTCTATCGTGCGGCGGGCAAAATCCTCTAAAGCGACATTCTTTACCACCACTCCGCCAAAGCCCTTGCCTTTATCTGTAATCACCAGCTTCTTTTGCGCCACCATGCCCAGCATGCCGCCCTCGCCATCGCCCACGATCACAATATTATACTCCTCGCCGGGCACCATCTTTTGAAAGATGATGGGCAAGCCCCAGCGCTCGGCAATGGAATAGAAGTATTGCCGCGCTTCAATGGCGTTACAAGCTTTAAAGGCTTCATAATAGCGCCCTTTTACCATTAGCGGATACCTATAGTCTCCCCCACCGGAAGGAATATTTTCTATATCCGATACCAAAAACGTATCCGGCACCGAGATGCCCAAAGGCGGGAAATAGCTGGCAAGCTTCGTTTTATCCCGCAAAAGGAAGCACTCCTCGCTGGGTAAAAAGGTTTTAATACCCCGCTTTTGCAATTCCTTTTCCAAGCGAATATATTGGATTATCTCTGCATCCAAAGTGGGGATAATTACATCGATTCTAATTATTTGCAGTATCTGATCAATTCTATTTAAAAAGGCTTCGGCACCAGCGGAAGGATAAGGCATCAAAAACGCCGCATCTGCCAAACCTTCCACATAAATGCCAGATTCCATGGAGTCATATACCAAAGCGATACTTTTGCCGGCAAAACCCGCCGCTTTCAAACTACGAATTACCGGAACCCCAGGCTGCGGATTGTCGCCGGTTTTCAGACCCGAAACGGCGATATTGATGTCGTAAGCGGCAAGTGAAGGATAGCTACTCATAATTCCAGTAAATCCAGGCTTTCCAGCATCAAAAAGTAATGATCTATGTCGCTGGAAATATTATCAGGAGTCACCTCATATTCCGCAGCTATCGTCGCTATTATCTCTTCTTTGCTCTGCCCCTCATTAAGCAGCCTCAGAATGTAAATGCCCAATTCATTGGCACTATAGCTGTATCCGCTACTGGGGTCAAAAATGAAGCCGTTGTCGTTCATCGCCAGATTCTTAATCAGCTCTGTATTCATATTTCCTCCCGGAAGTCATATTTCATCGGCATTGCAGATATAATACTTGGTTTTCCCAAAAAGTCCAGCATTTTTTATGCGTGGCGCTGAGGTAGCAGGTGTATTGCTTAGCTACGCTCGCAATGGTTAATTAATAAGCAGTTCGGCTTCGCTACACATAATGCCTGAAATTTTGAAGACCAAACCGGAAGCCCCGCTGCCATCCTCCTTTGCCTCCCTCACAATGCCCTCGCCTCACCCCACAAAAAGCGGGTAGAGGCGAGGGCATTGTGAGGGCGAGAAACGGGGAAGCATGCCCAGTCCGGGCGTCAGCGCCTAATACCTGAAACCTGACTTACTGACACCTGCGTAGCGTAACGAAGCATAAACATTGACAAAAAAGCGGGGGCGCATAGATTTGACCAAATGGTTAAAACATTATTTGTAAAGGATAGATAAACATGGCAATTAAAGGAATTAAAGAACGCATCCTGGACGCGGCGGTAAAGGAATTTTTGGCGCGCGGTTTTGGTGGTGCGCGGATGCAGTCTATTGCAGATAAGGCGGAGATCAATAAAGCTTTGCTGCATTATCACTACAATAATAAACAGAAGCTATATGAAGAGGTTTTGCAGGATCAAATTGCACGTTTGATTGCTTCGCTATTTGATCTCATCGATAGTGAGGGGGATTTTGATGAGTGGCTTATGGCGTTGATTCGCAAGTATCTGCGTGAGATTCTGAAATCTCCGGGATTTAGCCGTTTCATATTGTGGGAGCTAAATAGCGGACAAAAGTTTATGCCTGCTTTATTTAAACAGGTATTGCAGCAGAAGGGCAAAGAGGGCAATTTTGTATTGCAGATAGTGGAAAGGCGTCTGGCGGCGGGGTATAAGGCTTGCGATCCTGTGCAATTTCTTTTGAACGTGCTCTCGCTTTGCATCTATCCGGTGCTGGCGCAGCCCATTTTGGTGCAGGTTTTGGGAGCGGATGTCTTTCAGAATCCGGATTTTGCGTTGCGGCGCGAAGAGGAGATTTTTAACTTTGTAAAATATGGAATATCTGGCTATAAGGAAGCGTAAGATGAAGAAAATAAGCTATATACTATTGATAATGCTGGGCATATTGGCTGGCTGCCAGCGGGCGGAAAAAGAGCCGGGCTGGACGAGTGTAATGGAAGCGGAAATCAACCGGGTTTCTGTGGTGGGTGGCGGCAAGATAGTGGAACTAATGGTAAATGAAGGAGATGAAGTAGCGGTGGGAGAGATTTTGGCGCTATTGGATTCCCGCGAATTAAGCTACAATCTGGAGCAAATAAATGCCAGCCTGGCAGAGATACAAGCGCAGGAAGCTTTGGCAAATACGCAAATCTCCATCGCCGAAAAAGAGTTGGAATATCAAAGCCGGCGGGATTCTCGCAATGAAAAGCTCTATGAAGCGGCGGCTATCCCTCTGCAAAATCTGGAGGATAGTCAATTAGTGCAAAATAAATCGGCACTGCAATTGCAAACTGCGCAGCAAAATCTGGGAGTGCTCGAAGCCAAAAAGGCGGCTCTGGAAGCGCAGAAAAAAGTTTTGAATAAAAAACTGGCGGATTGCATCGTAACAAGCCCTTTTGCGGGCAGGGTGGAGCGGCTCTTTTATAACGCCGGTGAAACGGTGGCACCCTTTGGGCAGATATTGGAAATAAGCAATTTACAGAATATGGAAACCAATATCTACGTAAGCGAAGAGTGGCTGGCAAAGCTAAAGCCGGGGACGCAGATGAAGCTGAAAACCAGTGGCGGGGGGCAAGAGCTGGCAGCGGAGATTATCCGCATTAGCAATCAGGCGGAATTTACCCCCAAGAGTGTATTAACGCCGGATAATCGCAGCGTGATGGTTTATGCGGTGCGGCTGAGAGTGGAAAATCCGGATGGCATCCTGAAAGATGGTATGCCGGTGGATATTTACCTGCCATGAGCATTGTAAAAGTAGAGGGCTTGGGGATTTCCTTTGGGAATCTGCCTGCGCTAAAGGAGATAAATCTGCAGGTTCCCGCGGGCGGGATATATGGGATTATCGGTCCCGATAGTGCGGGGAAAACCACGCTTTTGCGCACGATTTGCACGCTTTTGCCCTATAAAGAGGGGAAGGTGGAGGTATTGAAGCTGGATGCGCTAAAAGATGCCGCTGTCATCCGAGCGCAGATAGGCTATATGCCGCAACGCTTTAGCCTGTATCGAGACCTCTCGGTGGAGCAAAATATCCGCTTTTCGGCGCGGCTTTTTGGGGTGAATGGCAAGGAATATGCCAGCACTTTAGAGCGTTTATATCAGTTCTCGAAATTGCAGCCATTTGCCGGGCGTCAGGCGGGAAAATTAAGCGGGGGGATGCAGCAAAAACTGGCGCTCTCCTGCGCGCTGATTCACAAGCCGGAGCTTTTGGTACTGGACGAGCCTACTTTTGGAGTGGATCCGGTATCGCGGCAGGATTTTTGGGATATCTTGCATGCGCTGAAAGCCGAGGGCATCAGCATCATAGTATCCACACCCTATATGGACGAAGCGCAACAGTGCGATAGGATTAGCCTGCTTTTTAAGGGCAAAATAATAGGTAGCGATACTCCGGCTGGCATTTTGGCGGGTTGGAAGGGGCATCTCTACCGCTTGGAAACAGATGACCCGCAAAGGCTGTATGGATATCTAAAAGAAGATTTGAGGCTTGGGGACTTGCAACTTTTTGGCAGCGATATTCACTTAGGTAGCGAGGATGCGCTGGAAGATGCGGTTTTTGAGAAATGGCAAAAAGGCTGTCCGGCGCTGAAGAGCTGGCAGCAGATTCAGCCCAATATGGAAGATGTATTTTTGAAGATGATGCAATGATTAAGACGGAAGAACTCACGAGAAAATTCGGCGATTTTATCGCGGTGGATCATCTAAATCTACAGATTGTCAGAGGGGAAATCTTTGGCTTTTTGGGAGCTAATGGCGCAGGAAAAACTACCACTATCCGGATGCTCTGCGGGCTTTTGATGCCCAGCAGCGGGCGTATATGGGTAAATAATCTGGATGTGGCAAAAGAGGGTGAAAAAGTAAAGAAATCGATTGGCTATATGAGCCAGAGATTTAGCCTGTATCAGGATTTGAAGGCAAAGGAAAATCTGGAGTTTTATGCCGGAGTATATGCCACGCCGCGGGCGGAAGCTTGGGAAAACACCTTACCTTTGCTGGAGCAATTTGGGCTGAAAGAGAGCCTGAATATGCGCACGGCGGAATTGCCAATGGGCTATAAACAGCGGCTGAGCCTGGTATGTGCGCTGGTACACAATCCGCCTTTGGTGATACTGGATGAGCCTACTTCCGGAGTGGATCCGCAGGCACGGCGCGAATTTTGGCAGGTAATCAATCAGCTTGCCTTTGCGGGGAAAACGGTGTTGGTAAGCACGCACTTTATGGATGAAGCGGAATATTGCCACCGGGTAATCATCATGCAAGCTGGCAAAGAGGTGGCGCTGGGGCCGCCGCGGGAGCTAAAACAGCGTTTTGAAGTGCAAAATATGCAGGAGCTTTTTATGAAAGTAGCGGGAGGGATAAATGCCAAACTTAAATAGAATCCGCGCCATAGCGGGCAAGGAAGTGTATCATATTTTGCGGGATTCGCGCACGCTCGCCATCGTGATATTAATGCCCATCCTGCAGCTCATCATCTTTGGCTATGCCATGAATATGGAATTGCAAAATGTGCCGCTGGCGATAAGCGATCTGGCGCATAATCACGCTTCGCGGCGGATAATTCAGGCTTTTGAGCAAAGCGGGTATTTCCGGATAATTCCGGTGGCGGTAGAGGACTTTGTGCCGGAAGAGCTATTTCGACAGCGGAAAGCGCAGGCAACGCTTAGTATCCCCAGGGATTGTGGTGAAGAGCGGACGCAGATGCTGCTGAAGGTGGATGCTTCTGACCCGAATACGGCGCAGCTTATCCAAAATTACGCCCTGGGCATCCTCGGCGGCGGGGCAAAAAGCGGGCTGCTGGATTTGCGCCCCTTTATCCTTTACAATCCGGATTTGAAGAGCAGTTTCTTCTTTGTGCCGGGTTTGATCGCCATGATCCTGGTAATGATCTGCGCGCTGCTTACCAGCATCTCGATAAGCCGGGAAAAGGAGATGGGTACGATGGAGCAGATTTTGGTATCGCCGGTCTCGGCGCTAGAGATTCTTTTGGGCAAAGTGATACCTTATATCCTTTTGGGGTTATTAGATGCCTTTTTGATCCTGGGGGTAGGGATGCTGCTTTTCAAGGTGCCTTTTGCGGGCAGTTTTGTGGTTTTTTTGGGCTTCAGTTTCCTCTATGTGCTCTGCGCTTTGTGTTTGGGGCTTTTGGTATCTACCATCGCCAAAACTCAGCAGGCGGCAATGATGATGGCTTTGGGGATTACGCTGCTGCCTACGCTCTTGCTTTCGGGCTACCTTTTTCCCATACCCAGCATGCCAGCGGTTTTGCAAAAGATTACGCTCATCATTCCGGCGCGCTACTATCTGGTAATCATCCGCGGGATCATGCTCAAAGGCAATAGCGTGGCTGAGCTGTATCAGGCGGGGCTGAGCTTGATAGTAATGACAATTGTGATGCTGATAGTGGCGGTGAAACGCTTTAAACTGAGGTTGATATGAAAGGGCTGGGAGTTTTAAGCACTTTTATCAAAAAGGAGTTTCGGCAGATTATGCGCAGCCGGGAGATGCTCTTAGTGCTCTTTCTGTTGCCGGCAATTCAGCTTTTAGTGATGGGTTTTGCGGTAACGAACGAGGTGAAACACATCGATATCAGCTTCTTTGATCTGGACCGCAGTATTCAAAGCCGCAGGCTGATGGAAGCATTTAGCTCTACAGACCGCTTTCATCTGGTGGAAGTAGGGGAGCAAGACCGTCCGGAATTGCAGCTTTTTCGCTGGAAAAGTAAGGTGGTAATCGTGATTCCGGCGGGTTTTGAGCGCAAGCTGGCGCAGGGGCGGATTCCGGCTTTGCAATTGCTTTTGGATGGTATAGATGGAAATACGGCTTCGATCGCGAATGCCTACGTGCAGAGCTGCGTAAAAGGCTTTACGGAAGGATATCTGAGGGGCAAAGACCCTCGCCGGGTGGGCTATATGCTGCAGGGGCAAAAGGCGTCGGAAATCATCATTCAGATGAGTTTTAATCCGGATTTACAGAGCAATCTGAATATCATTCCGGGGATTATAGCGGTATTGGTTACGGTTACATCCATGCTGCTTTCGGCGATTAGTTTGGTGAAAGAAAAGGAATTGGGCACTTTGGAGCAGCTTTTGGTTACGCCAGTAAAGAAATATCAATTGCTGATAGGTAAGATATTGCCGTATTTGCTTATCACGCTTCTGCAATTGCAGGTAGCAGTGCTGCTGGCGGGGCTTATCTTTGGCATCCGGGTGGCGGGCTCCTATTGGGTGCTTACGCTCTTTTCGATAGTGTATCTCTTTACCTCGCTGGGTTTTGGTATATTTATCTCTACACGGGTGGAATCGCAGCAACAGGCGATGTTTTTCTCCTGGTTTATGATGGTGATCATGATCCTGCTTTCGGGTTTCTTTGTGCCGGTGCAAAACATGCCTCAAGGGGTGCGTTGGGTGAGTTTTGCAAATCCGCTAACGCATTATATGACGGTGCTCAGGGAGATAGTAGTAAAAGGCAGCGGGCTGATGCAATTAAAAGAGGAATTGCTGGTGCTGCTGGGCGGAGGGATGCTGGTATTTGGCTTTGGCATCCTGAGTTTTAGGAAAAGGGTGTGAGAGCAACGCGTTGCGATGCAATGAATAATTTGCTTCGCTTAGCTCAGCAGGTATCAGGAAATCAGGTCTCAGGTGTCAGGTTCTGGCGGTATTGCTTAGCTCCGCTCGCAATGGTTTATCAGATGCTGGCGCATGGTGTGTGGAATTTGGGGAAAGGCTCTTGAAGTCCAAACCCGCTTTTTAAGGCGTTGGTAGCACTGATGGACGGATAAAAGGTAAGAAGTCCAAAAGGCTGGTCGCTGCGCAAAGCTCCTTGACAAAATCCCCTGCATCCGAAATATCTGAACCAGATACTTAAGCAGGCACATAATAAGGAGTTAGCGGATGTTTAAGCGGAAATATATGGCACTCATAGCCCTGATGCTATTTTGCGTGGCATTACTCGCACAGGTAAATGATATCTTTGGCGCTGCCGAGGCGGATAGCACCTTGAAGCGGGCGCCGGTGGTATATAAAGATAAGGTTATCTTCTATGTATATAGTAATTTAGGACATTTTACATCGTTTGAACGCTCGGTAATCATCGGCAAACGTTTGGAGGAATTGGGCAGGCAGCCTTTTTTGGTGCAGGATAGCCTGAACATTTTGCAGGGGCAGCGTGAATATAGTATTCGCTATGGTGAAAGCCCCATCCTCATCGTAAGTGAAGCGGATTCGCTGGCGCTACAGCAGCCATTGAAGGAGATTGCCATTGCCTATCATGCCGCCATTGTAAATGAATTTCTGCCGCTATTTACGCGCCTGAGTATAAGGCAAAGCATCTTTGAAATCCTGAAAATCGCCTTTTGGATCGCCCTGATCTTGGGGCTGAGCGTGCTTTTTTGGAGAGTGATCAAGCGCCTTTTGGACTGGCTGAGCCGGCAGATTGATAAAATTAAGGAAAACTACAGCGCGGGTTTGGTGATTCGCGGTATCCGCTTTTTGAATGCAGAACAATTTGACCGAACGCTGAAATTTATCCTGGCGCTGGTGCGCTTTGGTTTGGGGCTTTTACTCTTTTATTTCACCGTATATTTCCTGCTTTTTGCCATTCCGCAAACCAAGAGCACAGCGCTGCATCTGCATGCCTACATTATGCATCCCATCGTGGATGTGGGCAAAGCGGTGCTGAAATATCTGCCAAATCTCTTTTTCATCCTGGTAGTGGTGATTATCGCGCGCTATCTTTTGCGCTTTTTGAAATATCTTTTCGATGAAATCCGTAAGGGACACATTCGCTTCGCCGGTTTTTATGCGGATTGGGCATATTCCACCTATCATATTGTGCGCTTTCTGATCCTCTTTTTTGTGGTGGTTATCATCTTCCCCTATCTGCCCGGTTCGGGTTCGCCCGCCTTTCAGGGCATCTCCATCTTTGTGGGCGTATTGGTTTCGCTGGGTTCATCTTCCGCTATTTCCAATATCATTGCGGGCATCATCCTTACCTATATGCGCGCTTTCAAGGTGGGCGATTACATCAAAGTAGGGGATAAAGAGGGCTTTGTAATAGATGCCTCGCTCCTAAACGTGCGCATTAAAACCGTGAAAAATGTAGAGATAAGCATTCCAAATTCCGTGGCTTTGAGCGGAAATATTATGGATTATAGCACTTATGCCCGCGAGGGAAACCTGATAGTACATACCCCCGTGGCGATGGGCTATGAAGTGCCCTGGAAGCAGGTGAAAGAATTGCTGATTCAGGCGGCGCTCAATAGCGAAGGCATCCTGAAACACAAGCCGCCTTTTGTGCATGTAAAAGAGCTGAAAGATTATTATATCGTATATGAATTAAACGCTTATACGGATAAAGCGGCGGCGCTGGGCGGCATTTATAGTGAACTAAATGCCAATGTATTGGACGTATTTAATGCCGCCGGAATCGAGATGCTATTGCCGATGTACAACGCGGTAAGGGATGGCAAGCAAAGCAGCATCCCGCCAAAGACAATGCCGGAAGCTTCAGAAAGCTCAGAACGCGAGCATGAGTAAGGATTTGAGGTCTGCCTGATTGAGCTTGTAAATACCGCCAATCTCGGTGGCGCCGCAGGAGAAAACGATTTCCACCAGGCGCGGCAATTCCTCTTCTTTGATGCTGAGATCACGCAGGGAACTGGGTAAACCCCATTGGCTTAGCTTTTGACGAAAGAGGTGCAAAGAACGGTTTATGCTGAGATCATCCCAAACCTCGCGCGCCCAGGCGCTGAAAAGCTCCGGTTTGCGAACGCTTACAAAGCCGATCCAGGCGGGAAAGAGAACTGCTAAACCTTCGCCATGGGCGATAGCAGGATGCAGGGCAGAAAAGGCGTGTTCGATGGCGTGGCAAGCCCAGTCTCCGCCGATTAAGCCAATCTCGCTCATGCCATTAAGCGCCATGGTGCTTGCCCAGGCAAGATTTGCCCGCGCTTCGTAGTCATTGCCATCAGCTTGCAGGCGGTCGGTCATTTCCACAATGCTTTTCAGGATTGCAGCATTCATCGCCAGAGTTACCTTTGCGCGGGAATCGGCAAAGAAATATTCCAGAATGTGAGCAATGGCGTCCATGGCGCCGCTGGCGGTTTGGCGAAAACTGAGCGTGGATTGATAGCTGGGGTCTAAAATGCTGAGCCGGGGGTAAAGATGCCGGCAGCCAATGCCCCACTTTTGCTGCGTATCAGTATTCGTAATTACCGCATTGCCATTCATTTCGCTGCCGGTGCCGGAAAGGCTAAGCACGCTGTAGATGGGTAATGCCTTTTGGATGGTGGCTTTGCCCTGAAAGGCGCTCCAGATATCTTCCAGATAATAGCCCGCTGCCACTGCCTTGGCGGTATCGATTACCGAGCCGCCGCCCACGCCCAATACGGCGTCAATCTCATTTTCACGCGCCAAAAAGATAAGCTCATATACTTTGTCCAAACGTGGATTGGGGCTTACTCCCCAGCCTTCGATGGGCGATATGCCCGCAGCGGATAAAGAGGATAAAACCGCGGTGTACAAGCCATTGCGGCGAATAGAACCCTCGCCGGCAATCAGTAAGAGACGCTTGATGCCGTCTTTTTGCAGTTCCTTGCCCAAACGCGGTATCTGCCCTTTGCCGAAGAGGATTTTGGTAGGATTGTGAAAACTAAAGGCTTCCATCGTTGCTCCAGAATGTATTTTTATATGATAATTTAAGGGAAAAGCGGGCAATAGCAAATTAGGTTTTAGGTGATAGGTGTTAGGAGGTGGCAGGTCGCAGGCGCTGCGCTATGCTACGCAAATGAACAATGAATGATGAATGATGAATAATGGCGGTGAGGCTGTCCCGAAATACGCAAACAACACAACAACAAGAAATGTACCCCTCAGAAATGTAGGGGTTCAAGGCATTGAACCCGCCGAAATTAGCACGCAACCGGTAATCATTACGGACTCAATATCAATTTATTACGGTGTGCGCTCTCAAGCACGCTTTGTTAAAAGCGGGCGCAAAGCATTGCGCCCCTACACTCCCAATGTGGCAGATATCGTGCTTGCTTTTGGCATTTCTGGACAGCCTCGTTTATCAGAAGCTAACGCATGATGTGTGGAATTGGGGAAAGCCTTTTGAACTCCATCGCGCTAAATAAAGGCGTTGGCAGCACTGATAGACGGATAAGCGGGATGAAGTCCAAAAAGCTGGTCGCAGGAAATGACATGATTAGGTTTGCGAAGCGAGCAAACAATGCCGCCATCATTCATCATTCATCATTCATCATTCATCATTCATCATTCATTAAATAAAAAGGCTGCCGAAGCAGCCTTTTTATTTGGATAGTATCATCTTTTTCGTGGAATGGTAATCCCCGCTTTGCATCCGGTAAAAGTAGATACCGGCAGCTACAGGCTTACCGCTTTGGTCGCGTCCATCCCAGTGCACCTGGTAATAGCCGGCGCTATCATGCTGGCGCTGGTAGCTCTGAATCAATTGACCCTTGAGGTTGTATATCATGAGCTTTACTTCGCCGGGTTCGCTAAGGCTATAGCGCAGGGTGGTATTGGGGTTAAAGGGGTTTGGGAAGGCGGAAAAGAGCTGGGTTTCCATGGGGATTTCCGGTATTTCCTGCTCTATATCGCCAGATAATACTTTCACCGAAACGGGACCATAATAGCAGGAAGTGCCATTTAAGCTAAGGCTTTCCAACCAATAGTAATAGCTATTTCCGGCATAAACTTCCCTATCCATATATTGGTACTGCCTTTGCGAACCGTTTTGGCTGCCTTCGGTAATGAGTCCATTATTCAGTATGAGGGCGGTATTCAATTCACTTACCTCGCTGCGATAGAGGTTATAGCCGGCATGATCGGTTTCAGATTCCGCAATCCAGGCAATTTTCACCATGTTTTGGCTATAGATTGCCGCCGTAAAAGAGGAGAGGGTAACGGGCAGGGTGGGGTCGCTATCGCCCAGGATAAAGGGGATTTCCATGCCGCCTTTGGCTGCGTCTATCTGGAAACTGATCTCGCCTCCACTATTTTCCATTGTCTGCCAGCCGCCCTGATAATAGGCGCCCCAAGGGGCAGAGGTGGCGATATTTACGTTGTAAGGACCACCGCCGTAGAAGCTCAGCACAAACTGATGTGCCGGCATAAAGGAAGGGTTATCGAAGGGCGGGATTTCGCCGCCAAGAGCGTTATTTGCATTGCCATTATCCACGGTGATGATGATGGCATCTTCGCCGCTGCCCACGGTGACGGGGCTGCCATTTGGATAGTCGTAAGGCACACCCACTCCTTTTCCACTGAGCGGCACCTGGTAGGAGCTGCGGTTTTCGTCCAAGGAAATGCTAAGTGTAGCAGAATAATCTCCAACACTTTGGGGCTGGAACTTGATGACAAGAGTCTCTTCTTGTCCACCATCTATAGCCAGGTTTGCTTCCGGCTCTTCTAGGCTAAATGCCGCGTCCCCGCTAATCGTGATATTCGTGTTAGGGATATTCAGAGTCCCGCCACCGATATTGCTAAGAACCAACTGCCTGGTGGCTAAAGTACCAATTATTACACTTTCGAAATCAATCTCTACCTGGTTCAGGCTCAATTCCGGCGGGATAGCTCGGAAGCGCATTTGCAGGTTAGGACGATTGCCAGAAAGTTCACCATCACTAAAAGCATTGATGGTATTGACAAGATCATCGCGGAAACAACGGTAGCTATCGGGAATAGTGGTATAGAATACCGTGCCGCTGGTACTGCCATTACTAAGCAGCGAAAAAGCGGTATCGATCAGTATGTTATCTACTCCATTCCAGAGGAAAGGAGTGGATAAGCGAAGCATATCGATGCCAGGCTGAGGGTTGTAAGTGATAGGTCCATATACGGTTTGCAGCCCATCAGCACTTTGCCAATTGGCTACATTTACTGCGGCAGTGTGTTTGATGCGGATTACAAAATTAGGCAAGCTGTAAATTGGGGCGGATGCCACATCCAAACCAATACTTTGCAGGAGGATTGGGCCGGTAATACCCTGGGCATTAAGTTCATCTTTGGTATAAATAGCCTGACCGTGCAACGATCTTTTGTATATATTGATGGGACAGGCAATTGTACTGAGTGTAGCTCTGTCTCCTGTGCCCAGATATACATCGTAAAACGTGCCGGCGGTGATATCGATGGCATTGGAGGCTGAAGATACACCTTCGGGATATACCGCTTTTACATAGTAGCTGTAGCTCTGGTAATTTACCACATCGTAATCCGTATAGACGGTATTCGTGGTGGTGGCAAGCAGGGCATCATCCTTATAGATTTGGTAAGAGATTAGCTGACTATTGGGCGCATCCCAATACAGGGTGATTTCATTATCCGCCGAAACTCCGCTAAGATTTTGCGGGGGAGCCAGATAGAGGGTGGAAGGCGGCAGGCTGATGTGGTCTATCCAAGCGCAATCCAAACCTGAACTGCTGGATACGTCTTTGGTATATTTGAAGCTAAAGCTGTGGTCGCCTACGCTTACGGGGAAGCTCACATAATTCCAGTCGTAGCGCAAGCCAGACCAATTCCCTTTTTCCTCGCCATCTATGTAAAACCTGAGCATATCATAATTTAGCTCGGAAGAGGTTTTAAAATAAAAGCTGATCTCGCCAGCAGCAGTAACGGTGCGGCTCAGCTTGAGTTCGCTGCTTTGTGAATTGCCGATAGCGCCAGATTTGGCGGCATAGTTGCCGGCATATTTGTCTTCGCTTTGCACCGTCCAGGGGCTGGCGCTGTCATTTACCCAAGCATATTTGTTAAAGTCTCCGCTTTCAAAGCCTTCATCGGCAGGAGCTATAAGCTGCAATGTAATGCTCGCTTCGGCACTTTGCTCTATGCTACTGGTAGCCACCGCTTTGATCTGATGAGAGCCTAAGCTATAGCCGCTGCTATCCCACTGCCAAGAGTATGGTTCGCTTGTAAGGGTGGCTTTCAGGGAGTTATCCACAAAGAACTCCATCTTGCTAATCGTGCCAATCTGCACGCTGGCGGTGGTATTGATAGGAACGCTATCGCCAATTCCGTATTTGCTGTTATTTACCGGGCTGGATATTTGTACTTGCGGGATAATATTGTATTGAGTAAGCACGGCGGCATAAGCATTTATCATGCCATACCCGGTATATCTATCCCAGCCGGTGCCACCATCGGCAGTCATATCCGTGGCGGTGGAAGTAAGTATATTGCGCAGCTGAGTTTGGCTAAGATTGGGGTTTGCAGAAAGCAGAAGGGCAGCGGCACCCGCTACATAAGGCGTGGCGCAGGAAGTGCCATTGAAACCTGTGCTATAGTTTCCAAGGGAATATCCGGCGCTGCCGCTAATATCGGTGGTGGGTAAAATGGTGGGACCCATGATATCTACTGCTCTGCGGTTGTTTATGGTATTAACGCCGTAGTTTGACCCCCACCAGTTTTGGTTGTCTGAAGAACTGGGGCTTTTACGCTGTCCGGAAGGACTGGCGGCACCCACGGCGATTACGTTTTGATGATTTGCCGGGTAGTTCAGGCTACTGGCGTTTTCATTACCGGTAGCGGCAAAGAGCAGGCAACCGTGGTTATAGGCATAGTTGAGTGCGTTATCTGTAGTGGGAATCTGCCCCACATCTGCATCTTCAATGCCCAGGCTCAGGCTTATTATATGGGCACCATTATCCGCCGCATAAGTAAGCGCATTATTCAAAGCGGTGGTATACATATCGCCGGCACTATTTGCTACTTTCAGGGGCATTACGGTGCAGCCGCCAGCAATGCCCGCCACGCCGATTCCGTTATTTGCCTTGGCGGCAGCGATTCCGGCGCAGGCAGTGCCATGCCCCTTTTTGGCGGAATCGTCCATGGGGTTGCTATCGTTATCGCCATAGTCATAGCCCGCCATTAGGCGTAGGTCTTGATGAGCGATATCCACTCCGGTATCGATGATGGCAATGATGATATTGGTGCTGCCATAGCCCTGCGGCATGTCCCAGGCGTCGTGAGCTTTGGCATCGAAGCCGGCAGTTCCGGTGCCGGGACCATTAGAGCCGGTATTATTGTGTCCCCAGTTCGGCCCATTAAGGGGGTCGTTTGTCACTGCGCTAAGGCTAAGCAGATAATCCGGCTGAGCCGCTTCCACATAGCGGTTTTCCTGGAAGGAGGCAAGAGCCGCTTCCACGCTGCTTCTGCCATCCAGATGCACGATATACCAGCGGTTCCAGCCCACGCTCTGGGCCCAGGCGGTATCTTTTACCTGGCGGTGAGCAGGGCTAATGCTGGTGCCGCCCCTATTTTGCAGGATTTGGTCAAGTTCATTGACGCCAAAGCTGCTTTTTAGCTCACCCAAAGCTTGGGGCAGGCTGCTGCGGCTAAGAGCATCGCTACTAAGCTTTACCAAAATATGATTTGGAGAATATCTGGCATTTGCCGGCTGAGCTGCCAGAGAAATGCCGATCAACAGGATCAACAAGCTCATAAAGAGTTCTTTCTTCATCTTTGCTCCTTTATCTATCAGTCTATATTATAGTAAGATAAGAACGAATTGCAGATTGTGGGAAGCTATGAAATGTGTCAAGAAGAATGGCGCCTGCTACCCGCCACCTGCCACCTAAAATAAAGGGGCAAACACACGGGTCTGCCCCTACGATATGATGTAAAAGCATGCGATTTTGCGCACACCTTCATTCTACATTTTACATTTTACATTTTACATTTTACATTTTACATTAATTCAGTGTTTCTCTTTACAGAGTTCTATCAATACTCCGCCGGTGGATTTGGGATGCAGAAATGCGATATCTGCTCCGTGTGCACCGGGGCGCGGTTCTTTATCGATGAGGCGGATGCCAAGCTCTTCGGTATCTATAAGGCTTTGGGGCAGGTCGTCCACCGCAAAGGCGATGTGTTGGATGCCTTCCCCTCTCTTTTCGATGAACTTGGCGATAGGGCTTTCTTCGCTGGTGGGTGCCAGCAGCTCGATTCTGGTATCTCCCACTGGGAAGAAGGCTACTTTTACCATCTGCGAGGGCACTTCTTCGGTACCTTCCAATACCAGCCCCAGCTTTTCGTAAAAGGCGATGCCTTCATCCAAATCTCTTACGGCGATGCCGATATGGCTAATATGCTTTATCATCTTAGCGCCTTATTTACCATAGTTATCGGCAAGCTCAAAGCCCAACTCCATCGCCCGCAGGTTCAGGCTTACGAAGGCGGGTTTTACCGTATAGCGCAGGGATTCTTCCAAGGCTTCGGGACTTACAATGCCCGTTGTTTTGATCAAAAACGCCAGCGACACCACGTTTGTGGAAATGGGGCTGCCCAGGCGTTCCTGGGTAATTTCGGTAAAGGGCAATTCGTAAGTATTATCCGCGGCTAATGCCAGATTCTTTACGAAAGTGGTATCGATGATGAGGGTGCCTTCGTCGCGCAGATCAAAGAGGTATTTATCGCAGGCTTCCTGGGTAAGCGCCAGCAGGCAATTGAAGTTTGTGGCTTCTGGGAAGTAGATTTCTCTATTGTTTATGATAACGTCTGCACGTGAAGAGCCGCCGCGGGATTCCGGACCGTAGCTTTGGGTTTGGGTCACCTTGAATCCATCGTACATAGCGGCACGGGCAAGGATGATGCCAGCCAGGATGAGTCCCTGACCCCCGCTGCCGGATAGGCGAATCTCATAGTTTTTCATTGTTCACCTCCGCTTTCCTGCACGCGCTTTACCAGATCGGCATAAGCGGCGCAATATTCGGGACGCACTATTTCCTGCAAAATACCGCGCTGAATCTTGCCTTCCACCTGTTCGGGGGGAAGCTTGGGCACGGCGGTAAGCGGAATGGAATTATCCCGGAATTCCTTCATCATCTGCGGGGCACCGCCCTTCTTATTTAATCTGCCATAGATTACGGGGCAGGCGGAGATTACCTCGATGAGCGCAAAGCCGGGATGCTCCATCGCTTTTTGAAAGTAATTTTGCATTTCAAATACGTGGAAGGCGGTGGTACGCGCTACAAAGCTGGCGCCGGCACCGATAGCGAGCTTGCAGATATCAAAATCCGGCTCGATATTGCCATAAGGCGAGGTGGTGGCGATAGCGTCATGCGGCGTGGTAGGAGAGCACTGTCCGCCCGTCATACCATAGATATTATTATTTACAAGGATCACGGTAATATCGATATTGCGGCGGGCAGCGTGGATGAGGTGGTTGCCACCAATAGCCGTGCAATCTCCATCACCGGTGATTACCACCACTTTCATGTGGGGTTTATGCAGCTTAACGCCTGTGGCATAAGCGATAGCGCGCCCATGCAGGGTGTGCATGGTATTGAGGTCTATATACACCGGCATGCGCGAAGAGCAGCCAATGCCCGAAACCATAATCATATCGTCTCTATTTACATCCATCGAGGCGATAGCGCGGATAAAGGAGCCTAATACGATGCCGTTGCTACAACCGGCGCACCATACGTGGGGAAACTTTTTATCATGCCGCAGGTATTGATGTACTACTTTTTGAGGGATGTTTGCCATATCAGCATACCTCCTTTATTTTGCGAAGAATATCTTGGGGGCTGATCAATTGACCATTGGCGCGCTGGATAGCTACCACTTCGCTTTCGCTCTTATCTTTGGTAAGACGGCGAATCTCGCGAATCAATTGACCTTGATTTAGCTCGGGAACGATTACGATATCTTTATCCCGTAGCATCTTGCGAACTGCATCATCGGGGAAAGGCCAGATGGTAAGCGGACGCAAAAGCCCCACTTTGATGCCTTCATAGCGCGCCATGGCGATGGCAGCTTTGGCGGCACGGGCGGTGATGCCCGCAGCAAAGATGGCGATCTTGGCGTCGTCCATTTCGTGGCTTTCGATTTGCACCAAATCTCGGATATTATACACTATCTTCTTGCGCAGGCGGTCCATCATCTCGGCGGCTTCGGTGGATTTATTTGTAGGGAAGCCATGGGAATCGTGGGTAAGCCCGCTTACGTGGAAGCGGTAGCCTTCGCCAAAGCTCGCAAGCGGAGAGAGGTATTTCTGATTTTCATCATAATGCTTGTACCAATGCGGCGGCACCGTGGGTTTGATGCGGTTTATTACTTTTACATTTGCCAAATCCGGCAGGGTAACGGATTCACGCATATGCCCGATTACCTCGTCCATTAGTAGCACCACGCAGGTGCGGTATTTTTCGGAAAGATTTACCGCACGGATGGTAAGCTCGTAGCTTTCTTTTACGCTGGCGGGGTAAAGCACAATGGCGGGGGAATCTCCATGCGATCCCCAGCGGGTTTGCATGATATCGCCTTGTGCCGGGCTGGTGGGCATACCCGTGGAGGGTCCCAAACGCTGCACGTTTACCACCACGCAGGGGGTTTCCGTAATCTTGGCAAAGCCGATGCCTTCCTGCATCAGGGAAAATCCAGGTCCGCTGGTGGCGGTTAAAGATTTCGCTCCTGCCAGCGAGGCACCGGTAATGGCGCAGATGGAAGCAATCTCATCTTCCATTTGCACAAATACACCGCCGCGCTTGGGCAATTCTGCCGCCAGGATTTCGGCAATCTCGGTAGAGGGGGTGATGGGATAGCCGGCAAAGAAATTGACTCCGGCATCCAGAGCGCCATAAGATACTGCTTCATTGCCTTGCATGATTACGGTCTTGCGATCGCGCTTGGCTTGCAATTCCTTAATCTTGCTTTCCGGCTTGGCAGCTACTTTTTCTTCTTCTTTCGGCACTTCTGGCGTAATTTCCGGAGCTATCACTTTCTTTTTGCTATCGGCTTTTTGCTTTTCGCTTTTCTTCTTTGCTTTAGGTTCTTTTACTACTTTTGCCATTATTTCTCCTTCGCTCCAGTGATGGCAAAATCTGGGCATAGCCTATCACAGGTCTCGCAATGGATACATTTTTCGGGTGCCTGCACATAAGGCGAGCCATCGCTTCTTACCCCCAAACATCCGGTGGGACAGAAGGCTGCGCAGATGCCGCATTTTTTGCACCAGTTATAATAGATCAACACCGGGGAATCCTTTTCGCCTGGAGCTTTTACTTCGGTGAGTTCCACCTCCATCTTTTCCAGCGCGTCTTCCTCTTTGATGATCATGCCCGAACGGTCTTTAATGACTTTGTTGGACATTATTCCTCCAGTAATTCTCTGTTTATTTCTTATTTACTTTTTTGCCAGCAGGTTTTTGAAGAAAGTTCCCAAACGCTTTGCACCTTCTTCGTTCTTTTCCAGGGTCTCGTAAGAGAAGTTCAAACGCATGGTATTGTTTCCGCCACCATCGCAATAGAAGGAAGTACCTGCCACATACGCTACCTTTGCTTCTTGGATGCAATCCAGGAGGATCGCGTTTGTATCAATATGTTCGGGTGCGGAAGCCATCATAAAGAGTCCGCCTTGCGGGCGGGTATAGCTAATCTCTTCCGGCATATACTCATCCAGCGCCTTCAGGAAGCCTTTTTGCTTCACAGAATACATCTGGCGAATCTCTTCAATCTTCGGGTCCAGCAAGCCTTTTTCCATATAGCGGGCGGCTATTCTTTGGGTAAAGGGCGGAGTGCAGAGGTCTGTAGCCTGCTTGCCCACCACAATCTTATCCAATACATCCGGATGCCCCGCCACCCAGCCGATGCGGAAGCCGGGGCAGAAGATCTTGGAGAAAGTGCCCAGCATGATTACATGACCAGTGCCGTCCAGCTCGTACATGGTCTTTTGAGTTTCGCCTTCGTAGCGCAATTCACGATAGGGGCTGTCTTCCAATATCAATACGTCATACTTATGCGCCAAAGCGAGGATTTCCTTGCGGCGCTTTTCCGTCATGGTTACTCCGGCAGGATTTTGGAAATCCGGAATCAGATAGATGAATTTCGGCTTTTTGCCCATCGCCTGCAGCTTCTTTAGCTCGGCTTCGATAATGGCAGGGTCTTCACCTTCATCGTCCATCGGGATGCCGATCATATTTGCACCGTAGGAATTGAAGGCAGAAAGACCGCCCAGATACGAGGGCAAGCCCACCAGGATATAATCGCCACGATCAATGAACATCTTGGCAATGAGGTCCAACGCCTGCTGCGATGCGGTGGTGATAATCAGGTTTTCCACCTCCATCTGAACGCCTTGCTTTTTGTAGCGCTCTACCAAAAGCTGACGCAGCAGCATATCGCCTTCGGTAGCACCATATTGCAGCGCAAAAGCTGCTTCATTTTCCATCACTTCCATCATGATGGTCTTGAGGTCTTCCACGGGGAAGGTAAGCGGGCTGGGAAATCCGCCGCTAAACGAAATCAATCCCGGCGTGCCGAGATACTTCAGGAGTTCACGGATGGCAGAGCGCTTCATCCCCTTGAGATTGGTGGATAAGGCTTCATGTAAATCGGTGATCATGTAGATCCTCCCTCTATTTTTATTTTTCTTCGTAAACTAATACTTTCTTATTTGTTTTACGCCAATTACGGTAGGCTTCTTTGATTTCCAATTCCCACACAATGCGTTTATCATTATCTTCAAAACTAATTACATCGAGGTATGTAGTGCGTTTATTTTTGCCTACAAAGCTCTTCTGGGGGAATTCCACCACGATCTCACCCTCGATATTGAGGATGGTCACCTCGTTCAGAAATACCCCATCGGCTATCTCCAAAACGGCTCTTGCTTCAACAATACCGGTTTGCACATCACGAAAATGTATGTTCATACAATCTCCATTTCACTTTACAAACCTGAATAATCTATATGCTTTAAAGGTCAAGAGAAATCTTTTGAGCGTCGCTGCGCTCGCAATGTGGATGTGGCATCCTGCCGCATGATAGTGGATGTGGCATCTTGCCGCATGATAGTGGATGTGGCATCTTGCCGCATGATAGTGGATGTGGCATCCTGCCGCATTAAAACAACACTTAGCTTCTATTATCCTGAAATACTCAAAAATGCGAAGCTGTCCCAAAATACGAAATGAACAACACAAAAAGGAATGTCCACCCCTGAAATGTAGGGGTTCAAGGCATTGAACCCGCCAAAATTAGCACGTAACAGGAAATCATTACGGACTCAGTATCAATTTATTACGGTGCGTTCTCTCAAGCACGCTTTGTTAAAAGCGGGCGCAAAACCCTCAAGCCCCTACATTCCCAGTGATACAGATATCGTGTTTGGTTTTGGCATTTCAAGACAGCCTCTCCGCTCGGCAGCCAATCAGATATTCCCTGTTTAAGCGATCATTGTTTAATGCTTTAAAATTGCACAAGTTTGGGTCTTATAATTGGCACTTATCCAAATATGAATCGCCAGAAATAGATTCAATTTGTGGCTAACTAAATTCCGTGTGGGGCATTCAAATCATTCGTAACCCGTTGTTAACCCGTTCGTTGCATGGACAATGGACGGGGAAGGGACGGGGAAGGCTTGATAATAGATTGTAAAATGTAGATTTATGGGAATGGATTTGGACAAAAAACCTTGACATTAAATAGCAATAATAGAAAATTGATTTTTGCTATAGATAATAGCTATAGCCAGCTAAATATACGCTTTGACGCTGGTTTCTGCTATGCGGTTCAAAGCCTGCGCCCGACGCCTGAAAAGGTAATTGAGATAAAGAAAAACGGTTCAATATCGGTTTTTCGCGTTTGAAATACAAATCTAAAATAACCTTTGGGAGGAAACAATGAAAAAAGGACTCTTGATCTTAGCAAGCTTGCTGCTTGTAACCACAGTATTCGCCTTCGAGGCGGGAAACATCCTGGGCGGTGGAACTATCGGCTTTCGTTCGGTAAAAATGTCCTCAGATAGCGATGCCCACAGTATCTTTAGTTTTGCCCCGGAAGTCGCGTATTTTGTAATGGACAATCTGGCAGTAGATGCCATCCTAAATTATGGTCATTCAGGCACCAAAAACAACTATTCCAACGCCTTTGCCTTGGGTGCAGGCGCCCGGTATATCTTCTTACAGCAAGCTTACGCCGGTGCCGGTTTGGAGATGGAATTCTATAGCGACAAATATGCAGGCTTTAGCAGCAGCTATAACGCAATGTATCTCTTTGCCCAGCTTGGCTATCTGGCGCCTATTTCCGAGCGCGCCTTTATCGATATCCGCGCCAAATACAAAATGGGCATAGGAGATTATGGCGGAGATTTCAGCAGCTCAAACGAAGAAAGCGATCTGGGCGTACGCGCCGGATTACAAGTACTGTTTTAATAAGCAAATCATCACTTACAGCCCGTCTTCGGACGGGTTTTTTTTGCTGCGCCAGGTGTTAGGTGTTAGGTGATAGGTGTTAGGCGCTGCGCAGGTTTCAAACATAGTTTGATGGTTGCTTAGTTGCTTAGTTCGTGGTTCGTAGTTCGTAGTTCTTGATAATTCGTGTTAATTTGTGTTAATTCGTGGACATTCGTGGTAGTTCTCGTCTTTTTCGGTGGTTTAAAAAAGCAGTTCCGCCACGAGCGCAGCGCCTGACACCTAAAAAAAAGGCTGTCCCCAAACGAGAACAGCCTTTTAGCTATGGAGTATGAGTATTAGAATCTGTAAGTGAGTCCCAGGTTTCCGGAAACGGATTGGGAATTATACACACCGGGGGTGTTTGTACCCTCTTGAACGGCTTGCACCTTGCGTTCTGGGAACATCACGTATTGGGCATTTGCTTCCACTTCGATGGGACCAAACACTCTGCCATAACCCAGGTTGAAGCTGGTCTTATTTCCGATATCGGATAAGGTGGGCGTTTGCGTAGCTTCGGGGATAGGACTTTGGTCAAAGAAGAAACCGCCGCGGATTTTATTCAAACCGCAAAGGTATTCCGTGCCCAAGCTTACGCGGGAAGTATTTTCCCAGTTAAAGGGCAAAGTGGTCTTTTTGCTCTGTAATACTGGATGGATTTCTTTAAATTGCACTTCTACTTCATCCAGGCTTTCCCACATCGTATAGGCATAGTCCAGGCTTACAGTCCAATTTGGCATCACTTGATACGCAAAGCCAATACCAATCTCTGCCGGAAGCTTCAGGTCGGCTTCGATATCGCCTTTGCCGCCTATTTTGGCGGGCGCCACCGGATTACCCAAGCTATCTACGGATGCCGGTTTCCAAAGGTTGATATCCGCATCGCCTTTCATCTTGATGGTAGAAGGCAGCTTGCCGGAAAGTCCCAGGCTCAAACAGGGCAGCGGCTTGAAAAGCAGACCCAGATTTGAACCAAAACCCATGCCGGAACCGCTCAGTTCCGTGGTAATAGGGGAAAATACGCTTATCTCGGGCTTGACATCTACTTTATTGATATCAATATTGCCCTGCATTAGGCTCAGCCCCGCTCCCACAGAGAGATTGTGCAATAGTCTGTAAGCCACGCTGGGATGCACATCGATTACCGAAACGCTGCTGAGAAGCGGGTATTCCGGAAATCCATCCACATATACCAAAGGCGCACCGCTGGGATGGGTAGTGGGCAATTTGTAAGCATCCCACTTTGTGCCCAAACCGTAAGGCACAAACACTCCCAAGCCATACTTCAGCCGGCTTTCTTTGCCCATCAGCGCAGTAACGGTGGGAAGCATCTTCAGCTCTTTTTTTGCTTCATATTCCTTTGGGCCAAATCCGGGAACGCCGGCAACCACAGTACCGGTAGGATCCCAACTGGCAGACGGCATAATAAAAGTTCCCCCCAAATGGACGGAATTTTCATTCATGAAGCCTAAGCCTGCGGGATTCCAGTACATGGCGCTGGCATCGTTGGATACGCCCCGGAATGCACCACCCATCGAAGTGGCACGAGAGCCAACTCCGCTAAGCGCAAAACCGCCGGCGAAAAGATATCCGGTGAGCATCACCAGACACATCGTAATAGTTAGATTACGCATACTGATCATCATTCAACTCCTTCTAAACGACGATATTTGTGTATCTTACACATTGGGTGTGAACATTATTCAGCCTGTGTTTATCGTCAAGGAAAATATTAGGTGTTAGGGGATAGGTGTTAGGTATTAGGTATTAGGGCTGCGCTCGTGGAGGAGTTACTTTGTTGTTTGGTTACTTGGCTGATTAGTTTCTTAGTTGCTTGGTTCGTGGTTCTTGATAATTCGTGTTAATTTGTGTTAATTCGTGGACAAATAAAAGCTAAGGGCAGAGGGCTAAGAGCAAATACTCATCTCTCAGTGATCAGCGCTCCCAGTCTCTTGGTCTCTTAGTCTCTTGGTCTTCCCGTCCTACAGTCAACCCTCTATGTTCGAAATGAGCGCAGCGCTGCCACCTGCCACCTGCCACCTTGCAAGGATAAGCGCCATTAACTCCACGCCTGTCTTGCTCGGCGGTTAAAGAATCCGTGTTATCCGTTGCATCCGTCAAATCCGTGTAACCATTCCCATAGCGATAGATTTCTGAAGCGACTGCGTTTCATTGAGCCCCACCTGTGGATACAGCATCTGCACCAGCGAAAACGCCATCACCAGGCGGTGGTCATTTTGTGTATCCAGAGTACTGGCAGGCGGCAGCTTTTCCAAGGGATACACCTTTAGTGCATCCTCCCCATATTCATAGCGCGCCCCCAATATCTGCAAAGCGCGGCAAATCCCCTGCACGCGGTCGCTTTCCTTATATCTCAAGCGGCTGATCCCCTTTAGCGTCATCGGTGAAGTTCCCAAAATCCCCGCCATACACAGCACCGGCATCAAATCCGGCGTATCTTTCAAGTCCAGACATATCCCATGCAGTTTAGAGGGATACACCCGCAGCAGTTCACTTTCAAACTCTATCTTCGCCCCCATCTGCTGCAAAATCTCCCAGATCGCTGCATCTGCCTGCGGAAAATGCGGATTATACAGTACCCTTAATTCCTGCACTTTCTTGCCCAAAGCCGCCTTTAGCGCATAATACGCAGCGGTAGAGAGATCACTATCCGCCCGAAAACGCAGAGGTAATTCCAAACCCCCGGCAGCAACCACCATCCCCTCTGCGCTTTCTGCCACCCTCGCCCCCATACTCTTTAGAAGCGCGATACTCAGCTTCAGATATGGCGCCGAGACCAATTCCCCACTAAAGCCAAGCTGCAAATCCGCCGTCATAAAAGGTGCCGCCAAAAGCAAGGACGAGGCATATTGACTGCTGCGGCTGGTTTCGACAAAGAGCTTCCCGCCTTTGAGCGCCGCTCCACGGATATACAGGGTATTACTTCTTGTTTCACACTCTGCTCCCAATTCCTTTAGCGCACAAAGCAGCGGCTCTATCCCTCGCTTAAATAAGGTTTCCGATGCTCTTACCTCGCTTTTAACACCCGGCAGATTCGCCAAAACGCTAAGCCAGAGCCGATATGCCGTTGCCGACGCTTCAAAAAAGTAGCAATGCCGAGACTCAAGAAACAATTTCCGATCAAAAGCAAAATGCCTTGCACTCCCCTCCGCCCGCACCCGAAAGCCAAAGATTTCCAACGCGCTTTGCAATTCCAATACATCCGCACAGGGGTTGAAACTTTCCAGCCAGATCTCCCCCCTGGCATGGGCGAGAATCACCATCAGCCGTTGCAAAATGGATTTGGAAGCAGGTATTTCGATCATGGGAAAAGCAAATCTGAAGTTGACAAGATTTGTCAAGCCCAAAAAGTGAAACCACAAGACCACACAGAAAAGGAAGTGAAACGATGGAACGCCCCAGTTGGCAAGAATATTTCATGCAGATGGCACAGCTCGCCTCGCAGCGTAGCACCTGCCTGCGCCGCAAAGTAGGCGCCACTTTGGTAAAGGACAATCAATTGATTTCCACCGGCTACAACGGCAGCCCCAAACACACCCTGCACTGCGAACAAACCGGCTGCCTGCGCGAGCAGCTAAAGGTGCCTTCAGGAGAGAAACACGAGCTTTGCCGCGGCGTTCATGCCGAGCAAAATGCCATCATCCAGGCAGCGGTAAATGGCACCAGCATCCGCGGCTCCGTATTATATTGCACCCACCAGCCTTGTAGCATCTGCGCCCGTATGATCATCAATGCCGAGATTAAAACCGTTTATATTGCAAATAGCTATCCAGACCAATTAGGCGAGCAGCTCTTTCAGGAAGCCGGAGTGGAGATGATCCATTACGATCTCACCACCAAGCAGCTGAAGAGAATCTGTTAGGCGCTGCGCTCGTTTCGGATTTGTTATGCAATATGTGCATCACTGCGTAAGCTTCTATCAACCTGCGCTTGCGCAGCCGCCATTATTCATTATTCATTGCGAGCGAAGCGAGCCCTATCGCCCCCATTACCCCCGCCAGATTGCCATAACGCGCCGGCAGGATTTGGATATGGTGATAGCTCTTTTGCGTATTTGCCCTGAAATGCCGGCGAATACGAGCAAGATCGTAAAGCCCGCCATCCATTGCCCCACCGCCCAAAACGATGCTATCCGGATCCAGTATCATCGCCGCATTTGCCAAAGCCAGCGCCAGATATTTCTCCGCCTGCCGGATGCCCTTTTTCAGCGCTGCATCCTTTGCCTGCGCCTTTATAATCCCGCTTAATTCCAGTTCCTGATATTTCGCATCCAGCCCCGCCGCCAGCTTTTGAATCGCCGTTACCGAGGAATATGCCTCAACGCAGCCCTTCAGCCCGCAATTGCAAATAGCACCCTCTGCCACCACCTTTGTATGCCCGAGTTCCAGCGCAAAGCCTTTGCTGCCATGGTAGATAGCGCCATCTATTACGTATCCGCTACCGATGCCCGTACCCACGGTAATTCCTAAAACCATGCCCTTTTTGCCGGAAGCTTCCGCCAGCGCCATCAGATTCGCATCGTTATCGCAAAGGGCTATTTTCCGGTATTCTGGAGGCACCACTATGCGCGGATCGATATCCACCCACCAGGGTAGATTGGGATTCACCCCCTTTAGCAAACCACTTTTACGGTCGATGGTGCCCGGCGTGGCAATCCCGATACCTTGTAAATCTTTACTGCCATATTCTTTCAGCAAACGCCCAATAAGCTGATGAAAAGTGTGGATAAAACCTTCGATACTGTCGGTAGGCGTGGGGATTTTATCTTGCATTATCGGCAGTTCACCCGGATTCCCCACCGCATATTTGATGAAGCTGCCCCCGATATCAAAGCCCAGATAGTATTTCATTTATCGTCCTTTGCCAAAATAATATCAAAGTGCCGGGAGCGCATTTACCCCCGGCATCATATTCCAAATCTCCGGCATTTATTACTTGGGAAATAGCTCGGAAATGCTTTTTACCGAACCCAAAAGTGCCGAGGATTCATACGGCAAGACCACCGTTTTATCCCCTTTCTGGATAAGCTCGTGGAAGGCGCTAATATATTTCAGCGCAATCTGATACTGGGCGGGGTCGATCTTGGTCTCCTTCAGGGCTTCTGCTACCAGGAGTACGGATTTCTTTTCGGCATCTGCCACCAAAAGCTTTGCCTGCGCTTCACCTTCGGCACGCGCAATCTGAGCTTGTTTTTCACCTTCCGCCACGCGAATCTGATATTCTTTTTCACCATCGGCGGTAAGAATCTTGGCGCGTTTATCCCGTTCAGCGCGCATCTGCTTTTCCATCGCATTGCGAATCTCTTCCGGCGGCTGAATCTCCTGCAATTCCACGCGATTTACCTTTACGCCCCATTTATCTGTGGCATCATCCAGGATATTGCGCAGCTTGTGATTTATCGAATCTCTGGAGGTAAAGGTATTATCCAGAGTAAGTTCACCAATCACATTACGCAGCGAGGTTTGCGTAAGCTTCTCAATCGCTTCGGGCAGATTGCCAATCTCATACACCGCTTTGTAAGGATCGGTAATCTGGAAATAAAGCAGGGCGTTGATATTCATGGAAACGTTATCCGCCGTAATCACGTTCTGACGCGGGAAGTCATACACGCTTTCACGCATATCGATGCGATTTTCCACCTTTTGCACTACCATCACCTGCCCCCGATAATCCAATTTATTGTAACGCCAGTGGATAGGACGCATTTTATCGAAAATAGGCACGATGATGTGTATCCCGCTGGTAAGGGTTTTGTAATATTTACCCAAACGCTCGATGATAACCACCTCCGCCTGGCGCACCACGATGAGCCCCTTGGAGATAATTGCAATCACAAACACCACTAACACGAGTACAAGGTATAAAGAGGTCATGATTTCCTCCCATTTATTTAGTAAATACAGTATTTTGAATTCCTGATTTTTTGGCAAGCATTTTTTTGTTGCGCAGGTGTCAGGAAGTCAGGTCTCAGGTGTAAGGACACTGACGCCAGGGCTGGACTTGGGCTGCTAAACTCCGATTTGGCAGAAAGTAGAAGTGGCATCTTGCCGCTTTTAAATAAAACATTGCGAACGAAGCGAGCAATACCGCCATCACCTGACACCTGAGACCTGACTTCCTGATACCTGCTGAGCGTAGCGAAGCCAATGAAGTTTCGTGCAGTAAATCCCTCTCCCGCATGTAATACATATAAAAGCATGAAGGAGTATATCATGAAACCTGCCGCTATCATCTTCGCAGCTGCATTAGAACGCTTTCGCCGCGCTTCGTCTTTACCCTCTTTGGGGCTTATCGCCCTTATCTTTCTTCTTTGTGCGCTTCCGCTTGGGGCTACTTCATACAGTTGGGGTGCTTTTCGCGTGGAAACCAAACCCAGCGGGGCTATTGTACGAGCATTGGGAACTTTTGAATACTTTGGTGAATCGCCCACAGAGCCATTCGCCTTTACCATGGATCGCTATATGGGTTTCAATGGCTTTGTAGCCGGGAGATGGTTCAATTTAGAAATCTCCAAACCGGGCTATCAAACTCAATACAGCCTCATCTTTGTGCCATTTACCGAAAAGCATGAGGAGTATGCGCTCAAACGCCCTCAGGTGTATATGTTTACGCTGCCTCACCTGCCGGTTTATTATCCGCCGGTATATATTCCGCCGGTGTGCCCGCCACCTCCATATTACTACTACCCCGCCCAACCCAATAACCCTTATCACAAAAGCAGTGTAGAGATTAGCAGCTCGCCTGCGGGTGCCGCGGTATATATCGATGGCACTTACTACGGGCAAACCCCTTTGAAGATAACTTTGAACTGGATATTGGGAGTAAACGAGGATAAAACCGTTGTTTTTGAGAAATCCGGTTTCCAGAGCCAGCAGAAGTTATTGGCTCCCTTCCAAAAACAAGTGCATGCTGTATTGCAACCCCGCAACCACCGCAGATATTAGCTGGAGGATAATACCATGAAAAGAAAGTTATTATTTAGCGCAAGCATCGCCCTGCTATTGTCTTTGAATTGCTTTTTCCTGGGCTGCAAGAAGGATGAAGCGTTCCAATCATCAGATTACGAAGCAGATAAGGAGTGGATCGCCGAATCCATGCTCAGTATCTTTGGCAATTACCATCCCACTATCCGCATATCTACCCTGGAGCCGGAATCCACCAGCGATGAGGAATTACTCAAATGGAAATTACGTTTTCCTCTTCAAACTTTGTTTGAAGATTGGGAAAAGTTCACAGAAGAAAAGCAAAAGGAATATTTGCAACTTAATGACAAAATTCCGGTGCGTTTCATGAAACATTACCGTTTTCCCAATGATAAAGCACTTATCTTTTTTGAGGCTGGTGGTTGGAATATGGATTATAGCGACTGGGGCGGAGAAGGCTTTTTATACAGCCATCCCTTAGGAGTAGCGGCTTTGGAATACACGGAAGGAAAATGGCAAAGCACCGGCTTCAACCTGAATATCGGGTTTTATGGCTCATATTGCACTACAAAGTTCATGGACGAAATCTTTGAAATAGGCAAAGATGAATATGGGGTCTTTACGGAAGATTACGATATTGCCCTCTTTGGCATCAAAGATAAAAAACCAGTAGAAATAGTGCGGCTGCCCCACTATCGCAGTTCCGGACACGGCGACCCGGAATCCTACAAATCGGCTTTAGATTTCATCTCTACAAACAAAAAATACCACGATATAACACTCAAAAGTAAAGGGGAAGACATCGATAACGGTAAAAAACTTCATTTTCAGCGTAGATGGAGCTGGAATCCCGAAAAAGAAAGCTACGAACTAATCCTCTTCAAAGGCAATATCCGGGAAATCCTGGAAAACCCGGAGCATTGGATGCTGGATTATCCGTATTTCTAAAGAGTGTGGGGCTTGGAGCAGAAGGCTAAAGGCTAAGAAAATGTAGAACATATAATTGTGCTGCGCTCATCTCCTTCTAAATATCCGATATTCCTTGATAAAACAGGGGTGTTTTTTAAGGATAATATGTAAACTCATGCGTAACTCGTTATTAACCCGTTGCTTACACGGACAATGGACGGGGAAGGCACGGGGAAGCAAAGGATTTGCTTCGCAGGCAATGGCTTATAAAAAGCTTCGGTAAGACGCTTTCATACTTATTTTTCACGACTTTCTGGAGTCAATACCTCTTTTGTAAGGCGTTGAACCTGTAATAACGGGAACTCCAACCTCAAAAGCTTTAATCAAGCGTTTTTGGGGGAATAAAACGCGCGATCCAGTCCAATAGTTCTTTTTTACTTTTCTCATTTTGGAAGTACCATTGCAGCTTTTGGATGCGATATATCCTCCAACCCACGCGCCCCAACACCATTTGTTCTTGCAAACTTTTGACGATGTTTTGGCGTTCATAAGCTTCTTTTAGATTTTCATGCTCTAATAAGGGGTCTTGTCCATCGCATTGGATGGCAAGGGTTTTTCCGGAGATCAGAAGGGCAAAATCGATCTTATATTTTCCCAAAGTAAAGCCGGGAGATATGCAATACTGATAGCCGCTTTCGCAGAGAAATACGCAAACCTCTTCGCCAAATCTGCCTAACTCGGTATTTACTTTATCTTTAATATCTTCGATGTTGTTTCGGTTTATTTCGTAGCTGGGCTTGATGTTTCCATAATATTCGAGTAGCATTTTTCTCCAGCAATCCGGTTTCATATGCGGCACCACTTCTTCGTGAACGCTATGGAACAAAACGGATTTGTATTTGGCTCTACTGGCTGCCACATTATAGATTCTTTTTATTTCTTCGCCGCTTATTTTATCGGGCACGCTGTGAGTAATATTGCCGGCTTCATCCAAAACGGCGCTGGTAGCGGTAATGGTCATGATCATAATATCTCGTTCATCACCCTGAAATTCGCGTGAAGTACCCACTATAAGATCAAGCTTTTCTTCATATTTACGGATCAATTCGCTTTGCGCCACCCGCTTGATCAGGGCTTTTTGGTGTTTGAGATTCGAGCTATCCAAACAAAGAATACCAAAGGTAGGAATATCTTCATGTTCATCAAGTTTTGCGAGAATATCTTCAATATATTTTACCGCAGATTCCACAATAATGGGGCGAGCTTGATTTTTGGGATTATCTAATATATAGTAAGATTCTACCGGCATGCCATAAGGGTATTCGGCGCAGGTTTTAAGAGGAACGATATGGTTATCATAGACCAATTTATTTGAAAAACTAATGATCTCCGGCAAGCTGCGGAAATGTTCAGATAAAGCAATTTGATTATCAGAATGAAGGATGGTGCTCAATGAATAAATGCTATTGTTTTTTTCTCCTATAGAAAATTGTCTTTTGTGTTTGTGTTCATTTAGGTGCTGATCCAGAAGTATGTCAATTCTGTCTTTGGAAAACTTCCTGCTATCCACCGCCACCGCAGTTTGATTTTCATCTCCCACGATAATCTGTTTTTTGCAGCGGAAAGCAAGATTTAAAGAGCTAATATCACATTGACTGGCTTCGTCAATAATCAAAAGATCAATATGCGAAGGAGTTACATCCTTAAAAAAGGTAATGGCATTGAAGATAGTAGTAATCCAGATGGGTACTGCACCTTTGGCTTTTTCCATATTCCGGATGGCTGAAGCTCTGTTTTTTGCTGTATTTTTTCCGTAGCCCTTGCCGATATTCACCAAATCGTTCCGCCAGGCATTCAGATGAGTTTTTTGTTCGTCTGTAATTATCTGGCTTTTTGTTAACCAGGTTTTATATGCCACAGCCTTTGTATTCATATTCATTATTTCGTTTCTTATTTTATGTAACTCTCTTATTACATCTTCGATATTGCCAATCTTATCTTCACATTGGATGAGCAGATTGTAGATTCGGGCAAGGAAATAGGCTAATTCAGCTCGGGAGCTACTGATAAGTTCTGCACCCTTGCAGAAAAGCTTATGAATGTGTTGGGCAGTTTGGGGTAATACCTTTTTCAGAGCTTCCAGAGACTCTTTGTAATCAACAAGCTTGGGATAGGTATTTTCTACTAAATCTTTGTATTCCCTGTAGTACTGCTCGTAATCCTGAGAATCAATATCCGTAATGCTTTGCACCAGCTTAACAAAAATGGGATGGGTCTTTTTAAACCTCATGTTTTTATCGGCACATTCTTTTAGCTTTTTGGCGTTTTCACAGTATTCCTGATATTTTTTGTAATCAATTAAAAACTGGATGCTCTTCTCATTTTTATCGATGCTATGAGAAACCTCTGCAATAGGTCTCCCTTCCAAGATCATATTGATATCTGTCAGATCTTTCAGATACTCATAAATCTTTCTGAAGGGCGCAAAATCTTCAAGCTGGGAAAGCTGATTTTCTATGTTCATTTTTTTTAAGTAATTATCAGCAATAATATGCATAGCCTTGAGACGAGATTTATCCTCGTAATACTTTTGCAGTAGCTCAAAATCTGTGCGTGTACTTGCATAAGCATCGTTTATACGATATCTGTAAAGCATTTTTTGTTCTTTGGGCAATAGAAACCTTCTAATTGCATTCAGCTTTTGCTTTTCACCATGCCGGTATATGAGCTTACTCAAAGCCGTTAGAATAAAGTCCGGATTTGCAATTTCATCCGGAGGCGCTTCAATTTTATAACCAAAACGAATACTCTCATTGTTTTTAATGTTCTTTATATGCTCTTTAAACGGTTTAAATACGGTTAAACATAGCTTGGCATCAAAACCCGAAGCATTCATTATCTTGAGTGCCAGATCGTCTTTTTTTATCTCTTCGATGTTATTCTTAAGTCTTCCTAATATCTCGAAGAAGTTTTTATCAAAATCTTGATAGGGAATACTGGCATAGCTTTTAAAATCAATTTTATCACTTATCATTAGCATATTGTTTTGCAATGTATTACGATCTTTGGGAAATAGCCATACATCTAAGGGCGGGTATTCGTATTTGATAAGGGGATATTCCTCTTTTTGAAGATGATTTTTATAAGAAAGCAGTTTTTTTAGCTTTTTAACGGCATCTTCGCCGGCAGACTGCCAATCAATCTTATCCTTTATAGGATTTTCTAAACTAATATGTTCCGCATAGATTTCAGCTAAAGTAGCTGCACTTACTTTTTTCTCTTTATCCAGTTCTTTTTCAAATCTACGCTCTAATACTGCTGGGATCTTTTCTATTTGATAGCGTTTTTGATTTTGTTCGATGCGCGTTATGAAATCTTCTTTTAAGCTCTCATACTTTTGCTTCAAAGCAAGCCTTCTCTTGAGAATCTCATACAATTCTTCCTGTGAATAGCTGGAAGAAAGGTGGTGGATAATGGATTTTACGGATTGGATAAGAGCTTCATTGCTTCTGCCATCTCCCAGAAGGGTGGCTGCCAAATCCTGAATCTCTTTTGGCAGCTTTTCTTTGATTACGCTGAGAGCCTTAGAGTTTTTGGATACCACCATAATGGATTTACCTTCGGCTACAAAGTGGGAGATAATATTTGCAATGGTATGGCTTTTACCGGTTCCGGGAGGTCCTTGCACTCTTACCACATCTTGATTCTGCAATTTTTTTACTATGTCTAATTGTTCGTTATTGTAAGGCAAAGGGAAGAGATAATCCCCATCATTTTGCCATTTATCAGCTTCATGGTCATTAGTAACCTCTTGGCTTACAAAGAACTCTTTTTTAAATATAGTGGGAATTTCGTGTCCTTTTCCGGCTTTTTCTACTTCGTCTATCTTGCGCACTATGCGTGCAGCATCTTGTGAAATAAGCGAAAAGTTATCTACAATACGAGATTGGATAATGGGTGAGAAGCTAAACTGGATTCCGTCGTGGGGAATATCCGCAAAGAAAGTGATATTTAAGGGAGGCTCATCCTCTCTTTCAAAATACTGGTCTTGCTCTTTGGGGGAGTATTCTTTGGTTGAAATGAATCTGGAATTCGGGAAAAAACTAAGCATACTCTGCATATTTTCCATAAAATGAGCGTGAATAAACTCAGCATCAAATACAAAAGCGTGTTTTTGGGAATTGAAATCATTTACAAATTTGGCAAAATCTTGTTTTATGTTAGATCTAAAATTTTCGGATTTATGTTCAAAATGTTTGTCTAAGAGATGAATAAAATTGGCTTCACATTCCACATTGCTGGTAAGAGGATCCATCAGTATTTCTATTGCTCTGTTTTTTAACCTGAAGATCAAGGGAATATGAAATACAAAATTCCGGTAGTTTTGCCCACCTATCTTACCACTCAATAGCGCAAAGGAAAGAAATAGCTGCTTATCCTTCTTGCGGTTTAATTCGTGATAAAGTGTGTGTAAGGCTTGGTAAATATCATTGATAACAAAGTAATGCCAGTATTCATTGTAATAGTTTTCATATTCTTCACTGAAGCGCTCAAACTGGCTCATTATTTCGGTTGGATGAGTGTATTCTTCCCTAATACCTCGTTTGGGAAAGTCTATTACTTTTTCTCTCAGCCTCACTGAATATTTTTCTGAGGATAATTCTGAATTGTCCTTTAATGGCGTTGCATCTTTGCTTGTATCAGATTCCTTAGAATCCTGTGTTATTGGGAGCAAGTCTTCATTATTTTTGTAATATTCTTCCACTGTTTTAAGAGCTATCCGAGGGCGTTCTTTCGCTTTGCGTTCATAGATCAGCCACGGGAGTAAAACATCTGGCGGAACAGGTTCGGAGGGAATATTGGTACAGGGTTTTATTCGTAATAGTATATCTTCAGAACCAGATTTGTCCAAAGAATCGCTAATGGAAAATTGGAATTCTTTGATTTTTCTTTTTTGGCACTTTGCCGCAATATCCATTAGATAATCTAGGCTCCAGTAATTCTCTTTTTCCACCTTGTGATTATTATTCTCTTTGGTAAATTCAGGGGATATATCGATTACATTGTATAAATCCCTGATATACATAAAGAGTTTTTGTAAGGGCAGCTTTCTTTTTTCCATTGTATTAACTCCTAAAACTAATCAATAAACCTGATCATTTGTAAGGCATCCAATACTTTGCTAAACAAAGCTTGGGTTGTATATGTATAAAAGAATCATTATATAAAGCATTTGTATTCTACTCTATATGGAATTTGAAATTACTTTGAAACTGATAGCTACGGGTATTAAAGAAAGAAGCATAACATATTTTGTTAATAAGAGTTGTTTTACGCACCAACAGATCCATCAAGACAGCCATCATCTTTCACTCTCGATAGCAGCAGCTTTATTTAAGGACTTTGTGGCATGCTGCACTTGCCGGTTTCAATATATTTCTGAACATAATTTCTCCTTGGTTCTCTTCTTTTTTTAGGAAGCAACCTGCATTAATACTATAAAGTGATTAAGGAATATAATTGGTATCCTGTCAAGCATTATTTTGTTTTTGAGTGAGATAAACTGATATTCATTTGAGTATTCGTCGTTTACACTTAGTTTTTTAATCCTTTAATCATATCCATTTCATCGTATTTGAAGACAATTTCCACACATCTGGCTCCTTTTTCTTCATCTTCTTTGCTACTCTTTAATTTGACCAAATGCTTATCTCCAACGCCGGTCGCCAATATTTTATATTTATCTTCGCCTCCTTTAAAATTATTTTTAAATAGTTCAGTGCGCACTGCTTCTGCTCTCTTAATAGATAGTTCATAATTACTTTCAGATTTACCATCTGTATTCGCATGACCGATAATTAGCACTGTATAAGTATCGTAACGTTTTAAATTGCTATTTTTACTATCTGGGTTATCCAGAAATGTTTTTAGTTTTTTACCAAAGCTATCTATAATTTTTACACCATTTTCTCCAAGATCCTGGACTTTGTGTTGTCTATTTATTTTCCATAACAGGTCGTTTGAGAAAATTATTATAGTATCCTTGATAGCCTGATTGTGTGGATTAGGTAATGTTTTTATCATTTGCTTCAGGTCTTTATCTTTTTGCAATTCATTAATCAGTTCTGATGTATCATTTAAAGCTGCTTCTGCAAAGGCAGCAAGTTTGATTTTTTCTTCCAAGGTTTTTTTTAGTTTTATCGTATTGGCAATAAAGACCAATAGAATAATTATTAAAAAACAGATAGCCATATCGGTAAAAACGGTCCACACATTGAATCTGCTCTTGCGTTTTTCATTATAGCGCATTATTCACACTCTTCCAAATCTTTAATTGTCCCTATTTATTATAGCTTCAAAGGCGCGCTTTAGCTTTCTATCCAGGCTGGTAAAGGATTCATTTACTTTTTGCAATTGGCTTTCCTGACCGGGTATGGTTTTTTGCAGTAATTCAGATGCGTTTTTTATTGCTTCAGTAGTTTGTGCATTGGCTTGGCGGATATCCTGGGTTATAGAACTCATTTCTTTGGCTAATTTTTCGATAGTATTTGCGTTGTGTTTGCTAATGGCGCTTATTTCCCGGGATAGATTTTCCAGCATTTGTTCATTGGTATTTTGCAACGAGTCTTTTAGCTGTTGCTGCATATTTCCCTGAGCCTTGCGGCTGCTTTCCTCAATTGCTATCAATTGCAGTTTGAAGGCATCGTTTGAGCTTTCTATACTGGTCTTGATATCTTCGAGTAGCTGGCTGGCATCATTCAGAGCACCGTTGACTATTTCTTTGGTATATTCTTGGTTTTCCACATATTTCTCGTAAGCTCTGTTGCTTTGGCTTATGCTTTCCGCCATGAGTATTGTAAGATTATTCATTAGATCCGAAGGACGGTTTAACTGGTTTTCCATTTGCCTTAATACTGCAATCTGGCTATGGAAGTTTTCTGCATATTCCATCATAATATCAATGAGTTTCTCCGAAAGCGAAGCAAAATTATTTAGGTTTTGGGTCATGGATTTGATATTGACGCTGGACTGATGCAATTGGTCGATAGCTCTATTCCAATTCTTCTTTACGCTATCGATGGATTTACGTTCTTCTTCCAGTTTTTGGATAACCGCCTCCAGCTTGGCCTCATTACTATCCACCATTTGAAAGATGTTGGTCGCGCTGGTTTCTATTATTTTAGTTGCAAAATCTTCCAGTTTAGCATATTCATTTTCATTGTGCTCTAAAAGTAAATCGATTCCAGTTTGAAATGAAGATTCAATGCTTTTTGCCAATGAGTCAAGATCCATTTGTTTCATAGAATTATTTGCAAATAGGATATTAAATGCCCGCGTTCTCATCTTCAAGACTATGTTATCAATTTGTTTTTGAAAACGATTCTGCAATACATTGATAATCAAAGCTCCCAATAATCCTGCTATACTGGTAAAAAAAGCATGGGAAATACTTGAAGTGAGTCCTGATGCTTCTACTTTCATTTCTAAAACATTTGGCAATATCTTCAAAGCGCCCGATAAACCTACAAAAGTGCCCAGTAAACCCAAGATACTTAAGCTGCCTATTAGCAAATTTATCATACTGGCATCGCTATCCAGCTTATTATAAACAAAAGTCTCCAAATCTTGTTCGATAAAAAGTAGATTTGTAATTTGCCTTTTTTGATAAAAAGCAATTCTTTCATATAGCTTTTCTTCTATATCAAATTTGGATATCCTACGACCTTGTATTATTATTAGAAGCCATAAGGCATAAAGTATTGCAACTGCGATTAAAGACCAAACAATTGAAATAAAAATATAAAAAAGGGTTTCCATTACTCTTCCTTAAATACTTACTATCACATCAGCTTTGTAGATTACTTGTTTGCAGATACTATTTCTAATCCCAAAAGCAACTGTTTCCACGCAGTTACCTCGCAAATACTGAGATTCTTTTGCACCTACAAACCTGCATTCATTTACCGAAACAGGAGCTCCGGACTCAATACCAAAAAATTCCAAATTGTACTCTCTTACCAAATCTTTAACATTTGTTTTAAGATCAGCATTACGACTTTCAGGAGAACTATAGTGGTATAGGATTCTATCTGCTCCAAGCTCAATATATTTCTCGTACAAAGCATTATTAAGTGAAGCCAAATCTTTTACTCTTTTTACGGATTCCAAAGCTTGCAGGTTTTCTTCCTCACTTAAATCGTAAAAATATTCATTTACAATGGATTTCATCATTTTTACTGCGTCCTCAATGACAGATCTGGAAGCACCGATTGAGCCTAAATCTTTGGCAATACCATTTAGCATTATCTCGGTAATTCTTGCATTTAGTTGGTTTTTCTGCGCCGTTTTTTTAATATCCTCAATGCCTTTTTCGTGTTCGCGTTTCAAACCCAATTTTTCCAATAGCTCATGGTATTTTTTCTGTTTTTCTTTTAGCTTTTCATAATCCTGATACTTTATATTGAGACTATTAATTTCCATTTTGTATCGTATAGCTTGGTTTTTTAGCAGTTCAATTTCATTTTCCATTCTTTTAAAGTCTTGTTCTCTTTTTTTCTTTTGATCCTCTCTGTTTGAAGGAGCCTGAGATTGATTTAACCTACTTATTCTATAACCCTCTCCTTCTTTTTCCAGATCAAGCTGAAAAGAGCCCAAATCCAATCTGCCCAGATAATTTAGCAATTCTTTTTCGCTTACCTTAAAGCGTTTCATTAAAAGCTCTGCCAATTCATATAAGCTTAGACTTTTGTTATAATGAAATCTATCGTCATCGCTTTTATTTACTTTCAAAATATATTTAAAGGTCATTATACCATTTGCTTTGCTTTGAGGATCTGCCAAAAACTGAAGCGGGTATTTAACACCTGTCGGTATATATTCATTATCCACCTTGCTTTGCTGTTCTTTTTGATACAGATTTTCTACAGGTTGAAAATCATTACCATTAAAGCGGTATTGGGGATTGCTTTCCAAATCAATTAGCTCAAGTGTTCCACTTCCTTCCGGCATTAGCTCTTTGAGCTTTTCATGTAGCCCTTTATATTGCGGCAGCATCTCGTCTAATTCGTCTTCTGGAAGGTTTTTAAATCGCTTGTCAGCATAATTATATTTTTTACTATTTGACATTAATAAGCGCCTTTTCCAAATGATTTGTGGTGGTAAACCCTGGATAAACTACTGAATGAACTGTATTGAGCTCGCCAAATACTTTGTCTTTATTCATGGTGGAGTCATCGAAAGCGGCGTCTGGCAGGGGCAAAATCAAGGTTAGGTTATATTGAGCTAAAATATCTGTAAGTATCTCATAAGCCATACTCAGTTTATCTCGATCTTTTGATAATGTGTAAATGCCTATGGAAGTAGAAAATTCATGAATAAAGGTTATTAATTTTCTCACCAGATCACTATCTGAAGTTTCCAAAAAGTCAAAAGATTTGCGGATTATTTCATAGCGATCCGGGAAGTAAATCTGCAATTTATGAAAGCGTATATCCTGCTCTGGTTTTACATAATTCAAGATTTGCATCACATTATCTTTTAGCTCCGTAAGCTCTAATTCCAGCATGGAAATCTTAGTTTCAAATAACTCTTTGCTTTCCTGAGATTCTTTGGCTAATTCTGCTTTATTATTCTGGCAAGTTTCTGCGATGGTTTCATATATTACATTATTATCCTTTTTCTGCTCTTCTAAAATATTGAGTAAGTGCGTAGTAAGCTTCGTAATATTTTGAATATCTTCTTCTATTTTACTGGTATCAATTTTCGAGGAAATAGGATCCGCTTTTGCTATTTCTTGGGTGATTACTTCTTTTACTTTCGGTTGATTTTTGAGCAGTTCAATTTCAAAACTAAGGTTTTTTAATGAGCTTGATACATTAAATAGCAGAGTATCCATATCTTTTAGTTTTGAAGGTATCTTACCCCAAAAATACAAGTTAAATATGCTTAATACTATTACAGATATTATTAGGGCAATAGCTAAAGCCCCGTAAAAAGATTTCTTAGTCTTTTGTATTTCTTTTATCAAGGTGCTATCGGGATGTGATTTCATATCATCTATCTGATTTCTAAGATAAGATAATTCATCCATCATTTTTTGGTCGTTTTTTTCAATTAGTTTTTTTATCTCTGAATTATCAATCTTTTTTTCTTTTATTTCCTCTCCATTTCCAGCTTTTGAAGTATTAAGGCTATCCGGTAAATTCGTAATCTCAACATTCCCATTTCTGTTTTGACCATTGGGATTAGCCGGCGTTTTGTAACCGTTTTTTTTACACGACACCACAAAACTCATTATCACAAATGAGAGCAATACAATTAACATTAAGTATTTCTTTTCCATTTTTCTAATCCCATTTCCACGGTGTTTTTGGAGTTTTTGTTTTATTTTGGGGGCTATATACCACTGGTTTTACCGCTTTACTTTTAGAAAAAAAGATTTTATACACGGAAAGCCCCAGCAGCGCCAAAAACGATACTGCAGATATAGCAAAAATTATAAGATTCCAGAAAAGTAAACTCTGGACTTTTTTCATGTCCTTTTGTTGTAATACAAAAAGGCTATCCAGGCTGGCAGTTATTGCATCCATCTTGGGTTCCAGCGCCGAGAAGTCTATTTTTAGGCTTCTTGTTTTTTCGCTATCCTTAGCTATGTTTTCATTCAAACCATTCTTCTTCTCGTATTCTTCAGAATGGGCTTCCTGCTTATTTGGCTTATTTGTTTTTGGCGTATAGCTTATTGTTGCATCGTCTTTGGCGTTACAAGAGCTTAATACACATAGTGCAAATAACGCGGCAAGCAGCATTAGCAGCAGATATTTTTTATTCATGATCAAGTTCCAATTTCCAGGGGCTATCTATTTCCCTGCCGTTTTCTTCTACATATTGCCATTTGCTATAAATTTTATGAGCATAGTATTTGAGACAGAGAGTTATTTTTCCGGTTGCTTTTACTACCGGAGGCGATATCTCAAAAGCCAGCGCCGGCTTTTCTTCCACCTTGCTATAGTGAACCGCTATTGGCAGCTTTCTATGAGCGGGAAATCTTAGCTTGCAGCTATGTTCTTCATCCATATCCAGCCAGCGCTTGAAGAGTACTCTTTCTTCATTCAACGACGAATAGATAAAGAATTTCAGGGTACTGCGGTTCAAACCTTGAAATACTATTTCCCCGCCCCGGGACCTGTAAATATAGGCACCACGGGCTACGGAAGTTTTAATACTCTCTGTTTCCAGCAATACTTTATCTTTTCCAAATTCCTGTTCGGCATATAACCTGAATAGCGGCAAACGACAGCTATTTCCAGCTAAGATAATAAAATCTACATAAGGAACGCGTATTTGTCCATTTTCATACAAGCCCATTATCACTTCGTTAATACGCGACATCTGATTTTGAATGGAGAATATATCTGCATTCCTGGCATTAGATTCTCCACCTGCAAATACTTTAAAGTATTCTGAGGATGAGTCCAGAGATTTTGCCAGTTTTTGTATTGCATCCCTTAAGTTCTTATCATTTGCCATTTCCTGGCTTTGTTTTATTTTCTCTTGTTCGTAATAAGTGAATTGATTTCTAAAATGATTTGCCTCGGCACCTGCGCCAAAGATATCATCAAACTTATCAGGTATCTTTTGGGTTTCGCTTCCCTTACATTTTGCCAGCGCATAAGAAAGATAGATACCGTTAAACTTTTGGGTGCCCCAGGAAGCCGCCACATTTATTAAAGGCATATCATCGTCAACTGCATTATAGGATACTATCGCATAGTCCGTTGTGCCGCCACCACAATCAAAGATACCTACCGTTACCTCTTTATTTTTGATAGCATAGCTCTTTACTAACTCATTTTCCATCAGGTAATAATAAGCAATTGCTTCAGGTTCCGTCATGCAGGCATCTTCGATTATACGGTAATCTAAACTGCGAAAAATATCTAAATAGGTATTTCTGGTGCTCTTATTAAAGATTGCCGGATAGGTAGCCACTATTTCCCGCGGTTGCTTTTGCGTATAGTTCTGGATGCGGTTAATCAATTCGGAAAGGTAAATCTGGGTAAGCTCTATGGGAGTAAAGGAAAAATAGTTTTGTTTGCCGTCCGTATATATCTGCCTCTTTTCCGCATCTCTCATTAGTAGGGATTTAAAATTAAATGCCATATCCGAGCCCCCGCTGGTATCATTTTCCGGAAAGAGATATTCATGGCTGTAGATATCAGCACCAAAACGCTTGAAGCTGATCAAACTCTTATGCTCTTTTAAACCTTTTGCGCTTAATACAAAGGAACCTGTATCATCTATCAAACATGAATTTGTAGTTCCAAAATCGATCACGGCAAAACTGGAATATTCCATTTCTTCCTCTACCACCATAGCATATTTATAATGCTTTATAATGGAATAAGGAAAGCTATTGCCTTTTATTTCCAGCTCGATGCCGAAGTGAAATGTCTTTTCAGCGCGCAAATGTGCAAAGTCTGTTTCCGAAAGAACACCCGGCACATATTGAAGCTGGATTTTCAAATCCGCATCATGTTCAAATCGTTTGCGGTTTTCCACCCGCAGACATTGTCGCGTGCTTTTCACGCTAAAATATTCCAAATCCGAACCCGCTACCTTATTTATATGAGCGGAGGTTTTGCCTATTACTACATTAAAACAAAGCTCTGCCATGGGTGCCTTAGGATTTGCCAGGTTAAAGATAGCATTTTCCAGTTCTTTAGGCGGTAAGATGTCGAATTTGGGAATTTTATTTACCATCAGCATTATTTGTTTGGACGCTACATAATTGTTTTGATATTTAAGGATTAGGTTGCAGCTTTGAGGTACGGGATTATCTGCTACAAAGCCTTCAAAAGCTTCTTTGGGAATTACGAGTTTATCCCCTTTATTCAAGGCAACAATGGTGAAATCATGAATATGCAATTCTAGGCTACACATCTTGAAAAAACTTCTATTATCGGTAAACTCAACAAAGAATTCTTCGTAATAGCTAAAAGTGACAAGGGGGTCTTCTGTCTTGGAATTAAATACCGGCAATTCATAGAGGTCTTGCACCCTCAAGCTCAATGTTTCGGGATTTAATAATTCCAGGTTAAAACTTTGAATCGGAAAATCTACAAAATCCAAAAGCATGGTTTTGTTATTGTGGGTAGGGATTTTCTCAATACTTAGCCTTAGATTATTTCCATCCTTTATGGTAGATTCTGCGCCAAGCAGTTCGATACCGGAATATGATACACTTCTTAGCTTTAGTGCACTTGAGCCCTTGATATGGAATTTTACAAAAAAAGCTTCACCCAACACGGCAAAGCCGGGCTGGGTGAAGCTAAGCTCCAGTTGAGCCGTTCCGCATAGCGGGCAAAAATTAAAGGCTCTGTTATCTGGATAACCGCATTTTTTACAGATCATTGCTACAATACACCTTCTTATTGTAATTTGCTTTTATCATATACATAGATGCCTTCACTAAACTCGCTGGTATAGTAAGGCATTTTTATATAATTTTCAGGCTTGTATTCCTCTTCATACAAAGAATCAATGTAGGCATCCATCTCATCTTTGTTCGGATATTCGCTTGCCATCTTCTGCTTGATCTCGTCTATTACCATGGTTTGGATTTCTTCCATTGCCCATTTACCAATGGTAATGGAGCCATGGGAAATGGGGTACTTTTCCAGATTCCGCAGGTTCAAAATGATGGCTCCCAAGATTTGGATCAGCTCTTTTACCTGATAGTCATTCAGATTGCTATCTCTTACTATTCTATCTTTGATATCATTATAACCTTTTTGTAGCAGAGTTTCGGAAATGGATTCCAATTGCTTTTGCAAGTCCTCTTTTCGTTCTACCCCACGCTCGCGGTATAAATACCTGAATCTCCATTCATATTGGTTGTTATCCAAGCTTATCTTGTTATAAGAGATTACACCCAATAGAACCGCTTTCATGGCATTCCGGTAAGCATTGCTAAAGCTATTGAAGCTACTATCGTCCATGCATTTCAGCAGGCGCAGGTATTCAAAATCCTTGGTGGTATAGCGCTGATACACTCTATCCGGATCTCGGATATCCGAGTAAAAGGCATTGCGCAGGCGATCAAGCTGATCTATAGCTACCAGCGGGAAGCCGCTGCCTTCTTTGAAGAATACTATGCTTTCTTCCAAATCGCTGGTGCTAAAGCCTATTGACCTGCCCACGATCTCATCGATCAATTCCCGCAACGCCATACTGGCGTTATTGTTGATACCGTTTTTTAGTACCGATTCGTTTTTGATGTTTTGGTTTATTTCTTCATGAGAGATAAAGTTTAACCTCATGCAGGATTGCTCATATACTTTGTTTATGCCGCGTTTTATTTCCTCGCGGTGTTTATCTTCCTGTAAGAGGTTATACAATTCCTTATCCACGGTTCTGTTTGCCATAAAGTCTTGCATAAATTCAGCAGCATAGCTTTCTAAGAGTTTTTTTAGATTTATGTTGTTCTTTAGCAATAATTCCTGCTGGTTTGCCAATGCATACACAAAGTACATTGCAGGGGTTTCGCTTAGGTCGTATTCACGCAGGAAGGAACCGATATCGTCTGAAAGTTTGCTTGCGATAAGTTGCAGAAAATCGCTATAGCCATTTTCTTTCTGGTTCTTTAATATGGCTTCCAGATCTTCAGTTATTTCTGCTTCCAGGTAGTTATCCAAAACCAATTTGCGCAAGGAAAGCTGCTGATGTTTAAACTCAAAAGCTTTGGCATCCTGAGCAAAGCTTTCCGACCATTTGCTAAGCGTATCATACATTTGATTCTGATTGTTATTTTCCAAGCTTTCCACATTCACACGAATATGCCTTTCTGCTTCCAAATAAGCACTCTCTATTGTTTTGAAAATACTATGGTTCAAAAGCTTGCTAATCTGGTTTTCGTGTTGGGCGGCATAGTTTTCAATGGCTTTCTTAAGCTGATTCTTATATCTGTCTTGTTCATTTTCCAGCCGGTCCTGATAGTAGGCTACAGCTTTATGGCGATAGCCAATAAAGAATAGCGGAATGTTTTGGGCGCTTTGTGTATATCTCTGCATATTTTGCACAGCGGAGGCTTCCGGTACTGCCAATCCATCGGGAGTATGATAGGTAAAATCGCCCGGATTTTTCTTTCGCGGTATCTCTTTGATCTTATTTATCTGATTTGTTTTGATTTGAGCTATCATGGCTTTTGCTGTACTAATGCCATTCTTTTCCAAAGAGCTAAGCACATTGTAATACTTAGAAATAATCTGTTTTGGTATTTTGCTTAATACCATCATTTTGTATTTTTCCAAAGTGCTATGGCATGAACCCACATAATGCGAATCGTTCTTAAGTTCTTTTTCCAATTCTTTCTTCTTGTTAGCAAAGAAATCGTCTATCTCTTTGCTAAGGCTTGCCTGGATGCCTTCGATATTTTGATAGTCTCCTGCCCGAATGTCCGGTCTGTTCAAAAGCTCTTGTACCTTGGTTTCCCGTGCGTGACGGAGCTTTTTCATTAGCTCATCCACCGGAGTTTGACCAGTATCTCCCGTTTCCAAAGCGCGCCACAATCCTTCCGGCTCCAGAATATCTATATCCAGCTTGCCCTCTGGATCCGTATATAAATCACCACTTGCCTGACCTTCTGCAGCCAAATTTGCACAAAGACTGGATAAGAACTTATATTTTGCCCAGTGCTTAATGCGCCGTTTATTAAACTCAATCAAACCCAAACCCATACTGGTATAAGTAGTAGAATAATAATTGGATATTTCCAGGGTCTTTCCATTTCTGTGGATTACGTTTCGATAGTCGATTTTATTTTGGTAGCCTTTTATCACATTCGTGCGGGCAGAACGCACATCGGCATCAAATCCGGTATCATTGTAGCCCATGATCAGATATTCTGCCACGATATTGAAGGCTTCTTCTAGGGAGGGCTCTATTTGCGCATTTTCGTAAATATTGCTTACCAAATTCAGCTTTTTGTAGATAGGCAGGGTTACTTCATGTTTTAGGTCTAAATGCCAGCTAAAATCAAAGAGACTGGGGTTTTGGTCTTTTACAATTTGATTTGCCGGCGTCATGTAAAAATCCAATTCCTGTAAGGCGGCAAAGCAATTTGCATCTCGTTCACTTTGCGAGCCGGCAACCGGATCGGTACGATCGTTCGCAAAAATATCCGAAAGGAAGAAGATGCCGGTAGGGATCAGATTGCTATCTATCTTCTGCAAAAGTGCGGCAATATCTATTATCATGCCAGAGCCTGTTCCGCCCGCCAATGAACCAATCACATACACATCTATGTCGTTTGCATCGGAAAGATTTGGCACGTCGAAATTTGCATCTTTTAGCCTTTTAATAGATCTGCTAAGAGTAAGCTCGATATCTTTGATATTGTGCCAAAAGGCTAATTTACCAAAAGGACGCATGGCACTGGCGCCTTGCTGCAATACCTGGGCGCCCATGCCTCTTAAAGCCTTGTAATTGAACCAGTGGTGATAATGCTGATATCGATTGAAATTATCGTAGAAGGATTGCAATCTGGATACAGTCATGGAAGCATCCACTATATAGTCGTCCCCCAGCTTTGCTGCTGCAAAGCTCTTATCCCACTCAGCATTGCGAATGCTCTTATTGCGGCTATCCGTATCTATCCACAAACACTCTATATATTTGTGTTTGTCCAGCCCGTCGTATATTTCTGCAAGTTTGCGGCGAAAGCGCATTACCACTTCTTTGCCGCTACCACCAATGCCTATGATCAGAGTTCGCTTTTTTTGATTGTATTCGTATCCTACTTCACTTGGCACTCTGATTATTTCATATCTCGCCATTTCAACCTCCCAGCTCTTTGCCTTTGTGAGATTTTACGATGAGCATGGCAATTACAAACAAAACCAAAATCACCACGATTCTCACTATTGAATTTATCAGGTGTTGCTGTATATTATTAGGATCAATATTTATGATATCAATTCCAATAAATATCAAAGCAATAATTCCTACCCACACAATCCATTTAAATAAACAACTGGCAGCTGCCACTTCGGGAGCCATACCGTTTACTAAACACTTGTGAAAACTGCTGTTTAAAATATAGTGATATAAAACTACAGCCACTATTGCAACTACCAGGTAAATAAACATAGGTGGAATACGAGATTCGGAAACCTGATTTCCACCGCCACCAAAATCGGGCTCTATTTCTAAATATTCATTATCCTGAGCCAGAAGCCCGCTAAACAGTAATAATAATGCGATTACTACTGCGAAATACTTGGCATTCATTTTCGGTTCTCCTTTTATTGTATTTTATAAGATAGAGTTATTGTTTCGCTAAAATCCTCGTTGTGCAATAAGTAGAAAACTCCCGGCAATACCACGTGTGTAGCGGTGCTACGGCTATGATTTTGCAAATGCCAATTGCTATTGGTAATAGTTAATTGCCGTTTATTTCCATTCTTAATCGTAAAATACCGTCCCAAATAAGTACCATGAGGGCTTATTACTGCGGTTTTTTCGTCTTCAATTATTGCTATAGATTTTACGCCAAAATGGATCATCAAGTAATAGACCAAGATAATAATAAGCACCACAAAGGCGATAAAACCAAGAATTATGGTGCTTTCATGCTCTGGTTTGATAGAAATGGTACTTTCCGGACTCTTTTTGTTATTCAGGTTTTGTATTGAGAGCTTGATGGTATTGGAATAAGGATTGATAAAGCTCAATAAATCTTGTTTACTATAGATCTTATCCAGCTTCATCTCGTTATCAGAAAAGTATTTTGCTTCAAAATCTGGAGTAAGGCTCAAGCCACCTTCTTCCGCTTCCAGAATTATATCAAAGCTTATCCTCAGCTTTGGTCTGTTGATCAGCATCTTTAGCTGCTGCATAAGGCTGGGTTCCGCCTTTATTCTCAAGATACCAACAAAGGATTGCTTTGCCCCATCCGGATTCATATCTTTCACCAGCTTATCTGGGCTAATGCTATATTTTACCTTCATGAGATATTGGTCTTTACTATCGGTAGTAATATTAAGATTGCTGATTTTTACATTGGTATCCTGTTTCAAATAGAAGTGGTCATATTTGGAGGATAAATCAAAGTTAAACCTAATTTCGCTTTCTTTGCCGCTGATGATCGCTGGAGCTAATTGTATCTTTTGGTTTTTGCTTAAAATATATTTGCCTTCAAGTGTCTTTAATACATAGCCTGAGCGGCTGCTATCTGCGCTATCTATACGCAGATGTTCTCCGGTAATGGGATAAAAATGCAGAATCTCAAAATCCCGCTGCCGCAGATTCTTTTTCAGTTCTTTGAAATTCTCATCTGCTTCTTTGTAAGATACCCAATAAGCCATCATACCACGCATTCCATTATAGTATGGAATCCCTTTTACATACGGCGTTCCCTTAAAAGGACGGATCAGAGGAATCACGCTTAGCATCTTTATATCTTCAGTATTTTGGATTGCTTCATAAAAATATTTGGTGTCAGTAGAGCCACTGCTATTATCCACATTGTCTGTAATCAACAAAAAGGCATTATAGTTATTTTGTTTGCTTTTCTGAATCGGATCACTCAAATGTGTGGCTATTCCTCTAAAAGCCCCTACATCTACCGTAGTACCTGGCAATATCTCTCCATAATCTGTTCTATTGGGATCTGCATATATTTCAAAACCCAAAGTTCTCTGCGTCATTCCCGATTCTTCGATTGCTGTCTGAAATTCACTAATTACTTGTTGGATAGCACCGGTTTGGGCAAAACCCTTCATACTCATACTAACATCGAGCAATATCGTAATATCTTCAGCTAATAAAGAGCTGAAAAACAAGCAACTAAACAGTATCAAAACAATAAATCTTTTAGTTTTCATGATTATTCTCCATAAACAAAACTTGTGTTTTCTTCCTTTGTAATTGCATATATAAGATTATCCGAAATTGTAAAACTAACCAAGGTCTGTGAAAAACTGGAAGAGCGGGATTGTTCATTCAGATATACATCCAAAATAGCGATATATGAGTTTTTCCCCTGGCTGGCAATTATGCATATTCTCGAATTATCGATATTGAGATAATAGGGAAATAGAGATAGAGCCAGATTGTCTTTTTTAGAGGCTGGTTGGTAAGTAAAATTATCCAGATCCCACTGTAGCAAACTATCATCACATATTACATACATTAGGTTCTTTACAAAGAAAATCCCGCTTGCCATATTGGGGGGTTCCACCCTCCAATGCGGTTGCTTGGATGTTTGCAATCCAGCCAATTTGCCCATCACCATCTTCTTACTATCCATACATACTGCATAATAGTCCTTGCCCACAGCAGAGAAAATAACCTCGCTATTCTCACTATCCCGTATTATCGCATCTTGAGTAAAGGAATCCATACTACCAACATTATAGGTTCTAAGGCAGATTGAGCCAAACTCATTGCGGCTTACTATCAGGACGGCATCCAGAGAGGTGCTTACATGGCAAATCCGCTCATTGGCAGGCGCCTTAAATATTTCTATTGCGCTTTTACTATCATCTATCCTAAATAATCCTGTAGGAGTATAAAAATATAGGTGTTTGTGATATGCAATATCCAGAATATCGCCTTTACACACAATCTCGGTAAGATTTGTAAACTCAAAATTCAAAACCGATACCCAATCTAAGATATAAAGCTTTGTGCCACATAGAATAAATATGCTGTTGTTTTGAGTAATAATTGAACGGACCAGATCCTTCTGCACACCCAGTTCAAAGCTTTGCGTTTGTTTTGATACACCCTTTGCGCTAATGATGTTTTTGATCAGAATTGCATTGCGATTGTCTTGGATAAAAAGCAGGTTATTATTAAATATCGAAATAAATGCACGATCATAAGGTTCGGTATTGTCTTGATGTATTAAGCGAAATTGAACCATTTGCTTCAGCTTTATCTCGTTCCAAGAAGCAGCAGAGTACTTAGCTATGATCTGCTTTCCACATATCGTACAAAAACGATGATGCACAGGCTGTTTATGGCCTTCTATACACTCATTGAACAAACGTTTGCGCCCATATACATAAGCGTCTTCAGAGATTCGTTTCATGGCTTACAACCTTCTCGTAAATTCTATGTTGCACTTTTCCTGCTTGAACAGAATTTGTCAAGATATAAAACGCCAAAATAGATTTTTCTAAAAATATTAGCTGAAGGTAGAGATGATGTGGTTTTTATTCGGGTATCTATTGCACAATTGATGTGGCGCCTATATTGTGTATAAGCGTTTGTATTGCAGTGAGATTATAGCTTAAATGCAATACAAAGATTTGTGAGCAATTCAGGATTTAGCTTCAAAGCTCCACTATGCAAAAAGCAAAGCAATTTATATTGACATTTTTATGCTATTTTTAATCCTTGTACAAGAATATATTTCAGGAGCGAAAAATGAAAAGCATGACAAGCATGGTAAGCTTAATAATTGTTATTCCATTGATTATTTTAGCACTATTCGTTGTATGGGAGTTTTTTAAGCCCAAAGAATTCATCTATGTAGCTGGCGGCAACTTCATAATGGGAGATACCAGAGGCGAAGGTAATGAAAATGAACTTCCCATTCATAGCATTAACTTAAATCCATTTTATGTAGCCAAATACATGGTGACCCAAAAAGAATATAAGAAGGTAATGGGTGTAAATCCATCCGAAGACTATGGAGTGGGAGATAATTACCCTGTGTATAATGTGAATTGGTATGAGGCTATTATGTATTGCAATCGCCGCAGTGTGGCTGAAGGGCTTACACCCGCCTATAGCATTCAGGGACTTCAGAATCCGGATGATTGGGAAAAGAGCTTTGAACAAGGTAATGATGCCTGGGACTCGGTAGAGTGCAATTGGGAAGCAGATGGCTATCGCTTGCCCACAGAAGCAGAATGGGAATATGCAGCACGCGGTGCCAGCAATTCGCCAGATTACCTTTATAGTGGATCGGACAATATAAATGAAGTGGCATGGTATTCCGAAAATGCAGGCTCCCAAACGCAAGCGGTAGGGAAAAAAGCTCCCAATGCCCTCGGAATCTATGATATGAGCGGAAACCTCTTTGAATGGTGTTGGGATTTATATAGCAAATCGTATTACAGCGAAAGCCCCTCCCATAATCCTACCGGTGCAAGTATAACTCCGGCACGCGTTGGACGCGGCGGAGGCTGGGAAGGCGATAAAGAATACAGCCGGATCTCTTTTAGAGGAAGTTGCCATCCTATATATGCTACAGAACATAGCGGATTCCGGCTTTTCAAATCCGCACCAAAATCAAAATAATGATATAAATTTCCCACTTATGGGCAGGCACATATAGCCTGCCCTTTTTTTGGGTGTATTAAAATGAAATTCCCGATTTTGAAAAATAAATTCCATTTTGTCTATACCTTGTCCACTATAGGGATATTGGAGGGCAATTTTGGGGCTAAGGGTTTTTGCTTTTAGTCCTACTATTGCCATCTGCGTGAGGCGTGGCGTGCCTAAGCCACGGGGCGAAGCTGGCTCCACGCTTTGCGTGGAAATGTAAAGTGTAGAATGTAACTTGTAAAATTATCAAGGGGTTAGCTTTGATGAGCAAGCGAAGGTTTATTAGATGCTGACCGTAATTTTAGGAGGATAAGCGGCAAGATGCCACTTTTATTTTCTGCCAAATCGGAGTTTGACAGCCCAAGTAAAAGCTTTCTGCCAAATCGGAAGAAAGGCAGCCCAGGGAAGGCGGCAGGATGCCGCGGCTACTCTTCTGTGGCAGGATGCCACAGCCACCATCTGCCAAATCGGAGTTTTGCAGCCCAATGAAGCTGAGGCTTTGCCCTCGCTCGACACGAGGACGTATCGAATCCACCAGGCTGTTTCCAATCCACCAAAAAAAGAGGCAATCCCGAAGGATCGCCTCTGTAGTTGATTAGGGTGATACTATTGTGCGAGTGCCTTTACGCGGAAGAATTTGCGCATAGGGCTGCTCGAGGTGCTAAAGGTAGTGTTATTGGTGCTGCCAAGGAAGCTAAAACCGCTATAGGGGTTATCGGAAGCTTCCACGATGTAGCTGGTAGCGCCATCGACAGGCTGCCAACTGAGGATGATATTATCCCCGCTTTGCTGAATCTCAAGAGTGGGAACTTCCAAATCCGCACTCACAGGCAGAATGTCGCTTAAGAAGCGGTGCCCTACTTGCATATCGTTATTGAATTGACCCACCAAGCAGATGAGATCCACAGCTTCGGTGGGGATGGAGGTGCCCGCATAATCCGTATTCACAAAGGTTCTTAAGATCGCGGCGCCGGAAGGATCGCTGATATTGATATTCTGGGCGGTGGGCAGGAAGTTAGGGTTTGCCTGAATCGCAAATTCCAGATTCTTTACCTTGATAAGCTTCGCTTGGTCTGCCGGTGTAAGGCTCGCCAGAGTGCGGATTTCGGGCACGATTACATTGCCGCTGGAGATGGCAGCAGGGGCATTGACCACGGGCACAAATTGCAGAAGCCCGCTATAGAGATTCAGATAGCCGGCGATGCCCGTAATGCCATCATACAGGTTGTATTGGGTAGTAATAATGCCATTCATATCATCAATCACGATGGCGGCGCTATTATCCTGGATATATTTGGTATTGCGGTTGGTATTTTGATAGGTAAGAATCGCTTCGCCGGTGAGCTTAAATACATTATTTGCACCTGTGGGCATGCTACGCAATTCGGCGATATTTGCCACGGGGGTGGGGAATCTGTATTGAGCAGAGGCAATGAAACTGGGTTCCAGGCCCGCGGCAAAGGCGATGGCTTTGAGGGTAGTGGTAGCGCTGATGCTGATGGGCGCAGTATAAAGAGTGCCTTCGGTGGCGCTGGGGTCACTGCCATCGGTGGTATAACGGATGCTGGCGCCGGCGGTGATGCTACTAATGCTTACGCTGACGGGATCTACATAGAAGCCGGCAGGGGGATCAAAGCTGGGGCTTGCAGTAAGCTCTCCGGCACCGGCATAGTTATGGATACCCAGGTTATCAAAATAATTCACCGGCATTACAATCCACTGGCTATCGTTTTCATTGGTGCCAGCTTGCAGCGCCCAATTCGTAGTTCCCTGCATTATATCGGGTTTGCGGATGAGGGTGTGATCCAAGGTAGCATTGGTAATGCCCGCTACATCCCAGCCGATACCGGGATCAAAGCCGATGGTGCCAAATACGTCCAAAATCTCGCCAGAGGAAACGTGTACCAAGGCGAGGGCATCGTCGCCATTGAAATTGGCTACAGAGCCGTTGATATCGCTTACGTTTTGGATATCCGCTGCGGCTGAGGCATGAGAGATTACGTACACTCCGCCGGCTGTAAGATTTCCGGAAAGAACCAGAGTATTGGTGGGGGTGGAGGCGCCATTGGCATACAATTCCACTTTGTATTCGCTTAAATCTACTGTCATACCGCTGGCATTGAAGATCTCGATAGCTTTGTTATTGCTGGTGCCTTCGATATATTCGCTAAAGAAGAGGTTTTGCATGGCAGTAGGTAAAATACTGCCGCTTACGAAGATGCTTAGCGGCTCAATGCTGGGATTGGTATGGATAATGGGGTGCTCTTCGTAAAAAGCGCCGGGGGTATCGCCATTTAAGCGCACGTAGATAAGACCATTGAAGGTATTGGGAACGCTTAATTCTTGAGTCCAGCCGCTTACGCCATCCAGAGAAAGCTCAAAAGGTGCTTGGGTAGCGATTTCGGTATCCACATTCAGACCGATGCCGCTGAGGTGATAGCTTTGGGCTGGGGAAGGGGTGCCGGGTTCCTGCTCGAAAGGAAGCATATTGTTTTCGATGGTCAGTTCACCATCGGGCGCAAAAGTTTCGCCTTCCACACGGATGGATTTGGGTTCAGCGCTGCCGCTGGTATGCAGGATATTGCCGCTGTGTTCGCCGATTACGCTGCTATTTAGGCGCACATAGATGGTGCCCTCGAAACTGGAGGCAACCGTAGTGGCGGAGATCCAGGGACCTGCTTCGCTGGTGGCTATCTCAAAGTGTTCGGGAGCGGTGATATGGATGCTGGCGCTGAGGTTTTCTCCCCAAAGCTGATACTGACCCAGCTCTTCGGAAGGGTTGCCGCTGATATTGGCAAGGGGGTCGATTTCGCCAGAAATGTGGATGATGGGAGTGCCGCTGGTGGCGTAATCCGTAAGCAGGATGTCGTCCATACCCATACGCCTGTTACTGGATCCCGTTGCTTCTGTACGGAATCTGATACGTACTCCGCCGCCTGCGTTTACTTCTTCGCTAAAGCTTTGCACCTCTGCGGCAGGGGTAAAGGGTTCACCAATCTGAATCCATTCGTTGCCGCCATCGGCGCTATATTCTACAATCCAGGCTACTACAGCATCGTTGCCATATTTGCGATAAAGGAAGCTGAGGGAGCCCAAGCCGTTTTCTTTGTCTTGCAGCATGGTCATGGAAGAAGTGGCATAGCCTCTAAAGCGGGCAGCGCGCAAGCCATTCTTAAAGTCTGCTGCGTCTGTGCCAATAAGTACATCCGTCATATTCCAATCCAAGCCGCTAAGATTTACGGTGGCGGAGGCGTAGCTGGTTTTGGTTTCGCCTTCGCCTTCAAAATCTACATAATAACCATCTCCCACGGCGGCAAATACGGTGCCTTCTGCGGGCATGTATTTGGTATCCGCATTTGTGCTGGTATGAGTAATATCCCCTTCGTAAGTGCCTTCGGCAGCGCCGGTAAGACGAACATAGATGGGAATATCGCTTACGGTGCCGTCAATCGGAGAAAGGCTGAATGTGTTTTGATAATCTTCATCTTCATTCAAAGAGATGGCAAAGCCTGTGGGAGCCGTAATCTGGATGGGAGCGCTAAGCGCAATGCCGCTTACAGTATAGAATTGGCTGGTGGAAGCAATGCCTTCGAGGGTAGTAAAGGGGCTGAGGACGCCGGTAACGAAAATGGTGGGGCTTATTTCACCTTCAAAGCCGGTCCATTCGATGTTATCGATTACGCATTGGGCGTTTCCGGTAGCGCTGCCTACAAGCTTGATCTTTACCTGTACCATACCGGCAGCATTGATGTTTTCGAGGCTAAAGGTGTGAATTGTTTCATCTGCACCGCTTACATTTCCAAACACGCCAGATGTGCCTACCTGAACATCATTGATAATCAGCTCCAAATTGCGGGCACTGGCGCCGGTATAAGCTTTGCGGTATTGAAAAGAAAAATTACCAATACCGCCGGGGATGGTAGCCATCAGATAGCTATCCGAAGCGCGTCTCAGCATCAAGCCTTCATCTTCGATAGGATAGTTTTCTGGATCGCGGCTATGCCCATAAGTCCAGGTAAAACCGTCATTTCCGATGAAACTTCCATCAGAATAGTTTGTAGGTAGATTTGCTTCACTAAAATCTTCGTAACCTTGCGCCCAGATGAGACCGAGGTTCAGCACGAGTGCGAAGATCAAAAACCATTTTTTAAGCATGGCTTACTCCTTGCTATTTTATTTATTTATTATCATTTAGGGCGACTAAACCCTGTTATAGCCGGTACTTAGCATTTCCCCAAGCGGAAGGCAGGGAAAAAGCCGGCATTCATATTTCACTATTTTGCATTATCTTTTGATGGGGATATTTCGTCAATGTTTTTTTTAGGTGCCAGGTCTCAGGTGTCGGGTGTCAGGCGCTGCGCTCGGTTTGAAGTTGCTTTGTTGTTTGGTTGATTGGTTGCTTAGTGCTTAGTGCTTGGTTCTTGGTAATTTGTGTTAATCTGTGTTAATCTGTGGACAAAAAAGGCAAAGAACAAAGGGCAGAGAGCGTAGAGCGGAGGACATTCCGTCATACAATCATACAGTCCTATTCAGTCAAAGCCCCGGCTAATTTCCGGAAAAAGGGGTCATCCTCCGGCATCATCTGCAGGTAGTATTTCGCTTTATCGATATTGCCGGTTTTGAGCATGATCATAGCACCGTGGTAGAGGATTTCACCATTTAATTCGAGATCCGGGTGCTTTTCGAGGAGCTTTTCCCAGAGTGCGAGCGCTTCGGGGTATTCGGCTTTGCGATAGTGCAGCCAGAGCCGGGAGTCCATCAGGCTGGCGCTCTGTGAATCCTGGCTATAGGCGCTTATGATAAGGCGTTCCGCTTTTTGTAAGTCTTGCATTTCTTGCGGGCTAAAGCTGCGTTTGCTTTCCCAGGGCAGGCTTTCCAAAAGGGTATAGCCGAGGTCGTTTTGATAGCCGGAATCCTGGGGAAAGAGCATGAGTGCGCGCTCCAGTATCTGAATCAATTCGCTTTCGCCCAAATGTTCGTAGCTATATACTAAAGCGAGGTTTAGTTCGTCTTTGCCGCCTTTGCCTTCCAGCACCAGCTCGTAAGCATAGCGCTTACTGGGCAGGGAAGAAGTTTCTTTTGTCTCGTTGTAGCTTATTTCCATCAGCATATCTGCCAGGAAAGGATCGGGAATCAGTTTCTTTACGCGGCGGTCAAATTCATCCTGGGCGGCTGCGTTGTCGTTCAAAAAATCATCC
>JAQVIX010000006.1 GCA_028695495.1 Candidatus Cloacimonadota bacterium
ATAGTCATTTTTGCGGGCATAACGTTGCAGGCGGATACGTGAAGTACCCTGCAAAAGCAGGCTAATACTGCCGTCCTGATTGCGCAACATCCGCAGTATGGATACCGCAGTGCCTGTATCATATAGCGAATCCTCGGTTTTATCCAAAAAGAACGCCATTAATTTATCATTGGAAAGCGCATGGTCAACCACCTTTTTGGATTCCTCATCCGTAAGCACAAGGGGCATTAACAGATTGGGAAACATCACCATATTGCCCGAATGCAATACGGGCAGGGTGCGGGGAATTCTGCTGTTGTTATCGTCCATGTTGCACTCCTTTAATATCTATCTTTTCCTTATATTTATAAAGTGTTTTGGCTAAAAAGCAAGTTTGCCAATGGCGGGGTTTTTGGCAAGGATTATTTTAGGGGTTAGGTGGTAGGTGATAGGTGTTAGGCGCTGCGCACGGTGCAAAGTATCGAGTTTGCAGTTGTGAGTTGTCAGTATATCTAATTCTTGGACAAAAAAGCATAGAGCTAAGGGCGGAAGGCTAAAAGCAAAGGGGCTGTCCAGTAATACGCAAACAACACAATATCAAGAAATGTCCACACCTGAAATGTAGGGGTTCAAGGCACCCAAACCCGCCGAATATTACACGCAACAGCTAATCATTACGGACTCAGTATCAATTTATTACGGTGTGTGCTGCGCACACGCTTTATTAAAAGCGGGCGCAAAGCCCTCAAGCCCCTATACTCCCAATGCGACAGATATCGTGCTTGGTTTTGGCATTTCGGGAAAGCATCCTACAATTACCGGTTCAATTCGTGTTAATTTGTGTTAATTCGTGGACAAATAAAGCTAAGGGCCAAGAGCTTAGAGCAAGGGGCAGATGCATTTACCTGCCCCACAATTCACTGGTTCATTCGCGCTTCAATTCGCGGCTATTCGCGGTAGCACTTTTCACGTACAGGCACCAGCCAACTCGCAACAAACTATGTCCGTCACGAGCGCAGCGCCTATCACCTAACACCTATCCCCTATCACCTTGCGGGTCTGCGAGCTTCAATCAAACCTCAAAATGAGATACCTCAGGTTTTTATTGCGGTCCATCACATAGAGTCGCATGGTTTTCCGCCCCTGCTTATCCATTTCTTCTTTGGCGCTGCCCAGTTTTTCCAAAAACTCGCTTACGCTATTTACTTCCTGATTTTCGATATTGAGAATTACAAATCCGGGTTGCAGTCCACTGCGTGAAGCGGGTGAATTTGCATCCACATTACTTACCACCACGCCTTTTTCAGAGCTAACGTTCAGCCGTTTGGCAAATTGGGAATCTACGTTTTCCACAGTGATGCCAGTAGCCACAGCGGCTTTGCCGTTTTTCACTCCGGCTTGAGCCACGCTATCTTCGGGAAATGCTTCCAGGGTCACCTTTATCTTCATCTCTTTATTATCCCGCAAAATCTTGAGTGGCAATTCCTCACCCACTTTGGAAGTAGCCACAGCGATGCGAAAACGCGCCACATTATTCACCTTTTCTTTGCCCACTTCCAATATCACGTCGCCTTCTTTTAGCCCGGCTTTGGCTGCGGGACTATCTTTTTCCACGTTTGCTATCAATACGCCGCTCACTTCTTTGAGGTTAAATGCTTCCATGATATCCACATCTATTTCCTGAGGCTGAATGCCGATATAGGCGCGTTGCACCTTTCCGCTCTCCACCAGATCATCCACCACGCGTTTGGCAAGATTGATGGGGATGGCAAATCCGATGCCAATATTTCCGCCGCTGGTGCTGGCAATGGCAGAATTGATGCCGATTACCTCACCGTGGATATTGAGGAGTGGACCACCGCTATTGCCGGGATTGATGGCAGCATCGGTTTGAATAAAATCCTGATATACGGGAGAGTTTTCGCCCAGGCTCATGCCCGAACGGCTCAGCGCGGAAATCACGCCCAGAGTAACGGTTCTGTCCAAGCCATCGGCAAAAGGATTGCCTATCGCAATCGCCCATTCGCCAATCTCCAGCCTACTGGAATCCCCCAAAGGCGCCACGGTCACTTTTTCACCTTCGCGCAGGGTTATCTTGATTACCGCCACGTCCGTATTCGGGTCCAGCCCCACCACGCTGGCAGTGTATGTCATTCTATCTGCAAGGGTTACCGTAATGGTGCCCTCTCTGCCACGCTCTACCACGTGGTTATTTGTCATAATATAAGCTTCGCGGGTGCCGCTATTGTATTCGTAGATAAAACCGCTGCCCATGGAGGTTACGGAGCGCTGTTGCGGCGGTTGAGGAAAGAAAAAGCGGAAGAAATCGTCATTGAAAAAAGGATTGCTTTGCACAGCTACCTTGGCTTCCACTTTGATCTGCACCACGGCTTCACGCACATCCCGCACCACTTGCACCACGGGGTTTGGCTCACTGAACATGTAGGACTTCGCATTTGCGCAGCTGCTTATCATTACAAGCAGCAGCAAGAGGTTGAGACTTTTCCAGAATTTCATTTGTTCTTCTCCTGTTCATTTTGCTTATCCGGCAGCGCAGCCTTTGGCTTCCAAGTATTTTCCCAGGGCTTTTATCAAAAGGATATTCGCCACCAGAAAGCGTGCTTCTTTTATATTATATACACATCTGAGGTTAAAAACAAGCATTTTTTCTTGATAAACGTGGATGTTGTAAGTGATCTTTAGAAGTTGAGTGCCAAACAGCCCATTTTTGGCTAGTGTCTGCATCTTACATGAAGAATGTTCGTAACTCGTTAGTTACCCGTTGCTTGCACGGCGAATGGACGGGGAAGGGATGAGGAAGCAGCGTAAATGCAGCAAATCAATACAAATATATAGAGTTAGCAAGGGTGGTGCGGGGTAATAAAATCAATAATACATCTCCTTGAAAAAGGGGGAAGCAGCGAAATCCCCCCGATTTTTCTTGACAGAGATAGCCAAAACTAAAAGCTGTAATCTTTAGAATATATCTGAGGTGAGACTTGAAGAAATACCTTATATTGTTGCTCTTTACGCTTTCGCTGCTATATGCGGCAAGCCCCAGCCGCGCCATGCTCTATTCCGCGTTTGTGCCGGGTGGCGGGCAAATCTACAATAAAGCTTACCTCAAAGCTGGAGTGGTGGTGGGTTTACAATCATATCTTTTGGCAAATACCCTGCATCAGGATGCCTTGGTGCAGGATTACAAGAGCAAAATCAACAAGGAAAACGACGCCTTTTTGATTCAAAGCTACCGGGATAAACAGTATGAAGCCCGTCAGGCGCGCACCAGCGGCATCTGGTGGATGGCTATCGTAAGCACTTTGAGTGTCTTAGACGCCTACGTGGATGCTCATTTAACCGATTTTGAGGAGCAAAGAGAGGGTCTGCACCTTCGCTTTGAAGATGAAAAAATAACACTAATATATCGCTATTGAAAAAGGAAGATTTGTATGAACAGAAAGCTTATCCTATCCATTGTTATCATGCTCTTTGCGTTTGCCCTGATGGCGCAAAACGGAGTGTCGATTAAGAGTTTTGAGCTTCAGGTATTGCAGCTTACAAATATGGAACGCGCCAAATACGGACTAAAGGAATTGAAACACGATGAGGGGTTGGCAGATTTGGCAAGGCGGCATTCGCAAAACATGCACAAGCATAATTTCTTTGCTCACAAGGATATTTGGGGCGACGAGGTGGGAGATCGCAAGCGGAAGTATTATCCCGAAATGCTGGTGAGCTCTGTGGGGGAAAATTTGGGCAAATTCACCAACTCCTGCAATGCTTTCAAACCGGAAGAATTGGTAAGAGGTTGGATGAACTCTCCCGGACACAGAGAGCAGATAATGGATTCGGAATATACGCATTTGGGGGTGGGGATTTCCGTAAAAAATGGCGTAATGTATGCCACGCAAAACTTTGCCGCAGCTTTGGTAAAGCTCTATAGCCCGCTGCCTGAAAGATTGAGTACCAAGGATACCTATACCCTGCGCTTTGAATACCTATGCGATTTGGATAAGGACTTTCTGGGCGCTACGCTTGTATATCCGAACCCAAAAACCAAATACCGGCTTTCTGAAACCGAGGAAATGCTGGGTGGGCAGCCGCTTTCTATCAAATGGATTACGGATCAGATACTGGAGCTAAGAGTTCCCTTCCATGCCGGTAGAGGAAATTACAAGCTTTGTTTTGGCTATGCCGGTGGTTATTTTCAAGAGGGCATTCCGCTCAAAGTAAAATAAGAACGCCTAAACCTCGATTTCCACAAAGACCAGACAGTGGTCTGAACCCATGATGTCCTGACGGATACCGGCGTTTTTTACTCTGCCGAGACCTTCGGAATTTACAAAGAAATAGTCGATTCTCCAGCCAATATTGCGGGGGCGCGCACCGGCGCGATAGCTCCACCAGCTATATTGTTCGGCAGATTTATCGAAGTGGCGGAAGGTATCTACCCAGCCATATTCCACTATTTTGTCCAGCCAGGCGCGTTCGATGGGCAAGAATCCCGTTACATCCTCATTTTCTTTGGGACGCGCAAGGTCGATCTCCTTATGCGCCGTATTGTAATCTCCCGCTACTAATACCAGCTTCCCTTTTCTGCGGGTAAGCTCCATTATTTCCAATGCCTTATCGTAAAAACGCAGTTTGTAGGCAAGGCGTTCATCCCCCTGCCCCCCGTTTGGGAAATAGATATTGAAAAGGATAAAAGTCTCGTATTCGGCGATATTGATGCGCCCTTCGGTATCAAACTCTTCCACGCCAAAGGTGCTGTTGAAGCTCAGCGGCTTTTCCTTGCTCAAAAGCGCAGTTCCGGAATATCCCTTGCGCAGGGCATGCGACCAAAACTGTTGATACTGGGAAAGTTCCGCCATTTCTTCCGGAATCTGATGCTCCTGCAATTTGGTTTCCTGCAAACCCAAAATGTCTGGATTTTCCCTTTCTATGGTAGCTAAAAAGTCCTTTTTCATTACCGCCCTTAGCCCATTTACATTCCAAGACCAAATCTTTTGTGTCATTTATCTATCCTTTTATTCTTGATATAATTAGCTCTTCATATAGAGGCTCCATTCGTGCAGAGCCTTGTCCATTATATTGCAATCCAGCCCCACCGAAAGCAGGATGCGCTCCAAAACCTTTAATGCCGGGTATTCAGTGGCAAAATGACCAGCATCGAGGATGGGGATTTTGCTATCCAAAAATACATGGTAAGAGATATCGCCGGTAATCAGCACTTCGGCGCGGCGCTCTGCCAGGCTCAGTGCCGATGCGCCCGCCCCGCCGCAGATGGCAATACGGCTTAATTCCTGAGTTTCGCTTTTACCCGCCGTCCATAGCCGCAGCTGCTGGGTATTTAGGCGAGTTTTCACCCTTTCTGCCAGATCTGCCAGGCTTATCGCACTATGGTAGCGGCATAAAAGCCCCAGTTCGCCCTTTTCCACATCCCCCAAATCTTCCAGGATATCCAAGCCCAATTCCTCTGCCAAAGCGTGGTTTACTCCGCCCAAAGCAGCATCGAAATTGGTATGCAGGCTGATCAGCGAAATCTTTGCCTCAATCATTTGCAAAATAACGGGATTGGTGATATTATACAGGGGTTTGAAGATGAGCGGATGGTGGCTGATAATGAGGTCGTAGCCGCCTTCGATGGCAAGCGCCAGCGCATTGGGAGTGGCGTCCAGGCAGATGAGCGCTTTGCGCACCCGCCTTGCCCCATCGCCTATCAAAAGCCCCACATTATCCCAGCTTTGTGCCAGTTCTTTGGGGGCGTAATTCTCTAAATGTTCCAAAACATCTTTGATCTGCATAAGATACTCCTATTGATACAGGAAGCGCTTGATCTTTTGGGTGGGGGTTTTCTCGAAGGGTTCTTTTTGCTCGATTATCTTGTGAATCTTGGAAAAAGAGGCTACATTGGCGTTTAGATGCGTGCGCAATTCTATAAGGTGCTTTTCGATAAAACGTTCGCTCTGGGCGCTGCCCATATTGGATATATTGTGCAATTTATCCAAAATCTCATAGTTCAAGAATACACGCGCCATGATGTGTCCGCCGCTTTCGTAAACCAGGGATTCCAATACTGTTTCCGCTTCGTTCAGCTTCGCTTCCAGCTCTTCGGCATAGATATTATCTCCATTGGGACCAATGATTACGTTTTTGATGCGCCCCTTGATATAGAGATAGTTATCCTTGGTATGTAGCCCCAAATCTCCGGTTTTGAAAAAGCCATCCGGCGAATATGCCGCTTCGGTGCGCTCTTTATCCCGATAGTAGCCCAGCATCACGGTAGGACCTTTTACCAGGATTTCGCCGATCTTGGTTTTGGGATCGGGATTATCGATGCGCACTTCCAATTCTGGCAAAACCGTTCCGGTGGAGCGGAATTTCACCACCTTAGGCGTGCAGCCGGCGATCAAAGGCGAGGTCTCGGTAAGCCCATAGCCAATAGCATAAGGGAAGCCCGCTTCAAACAAAAAGCGCTCCACATCGTGGGAAAGCAGCGCACCGCCAATGCCAAAGAAATGCAGGTGTCCGCCAAAGGTTTTCATCAACTTCTTGCCCGCTACCTTGTGCAGCGCTTTGCGGATGGGCGGCAGCTTATACATTTCGCGCATCACGAGATTCCGCGTAAGCTGCGGATATACCTGCATCTTAAAGATTTTTTCGATAATCAGGGGCACTGTAAGAATCATCGTGGGGCGAATCTTTTGCATGGCGGGAATCAGGATGCGCGCTGTGGGCGGTTTATCCAGATAGTAAATCGCTGCCCCCGCCATCAGGGGAATAATGAAACCAATAGTACATTCATAAGTATGGGGCAAGGGCAAGACGGAGATCAGGCGGTCGTGCTCGTCTACCTTTTGGATGTGCAAGGTAAGCCAGGCGTCTTTCACCAGGTTTTTGTGCGATAGCATCACGCCTTTGCTGCTACCCGTGGTGCCAGAGGTATAGATCAACGCTGCCATATCGTTTTCAGCCGGTTCTTCCGAAATACCTACCGCCTCCAAAGCCATGTTTTTAAAGCGTTTAAAGGCGTAGCTGCCGCTTTGAATAATCTCGCTGAGCTTGTCTTTGGGAACCCGCGCTTCCACGGGGATAAGGGTATCCAGATTGATCATCAGGGGAAAAGGGTCCAGATCGCTATAGCCAATCTTGTCGTATTGGGCAGTGGAGACAAATACCGCTTTGGAACCGCTATGCCGGATAATATGCAGAATCTCATTTATATGAAAATCCACCAAAATGGGCACCACTACTGCGCCCATGGTGGTAATAGCCAAATACGCCACGCCCCAATTTGGCATATTTTGGGAAAGGATTGCCACGCGGTCGCCTTTGTGGATGCCGTATTGGCGCAAGAGGGCGATGGTATCCTCTATCATCTGCCCCAGTTCTGCATAAGTGATGGGTTTATCATCCACCATGGATAGTGCATTGCGCTCTGGATACTTTTGGATAGTGCGCATTATCATCGTTTTCAAATTGAAGCTTTCAAGCTGAATCATTCATTTCTCCTTAAGTAAGGTGTAGCTAATAATTTAATCCGTTTTAGTAAATGGGCAACGCTTTTCATTTTAATAAGGCAGCCAGCATGCCCGTGGAAACTGCCATTTGGATGCTAAAGCCGCCGGTGGGCAACGTATATGCCAATAGCTCGCCGGCGAAATATAAACCTTTGATTAGTTTGGATTCCATCGTTCCCGCTTTTACCTCTTTGAGGCAGATACCGCCATAATCCCCCATGGCGATGCCTTCGCCGCCCAGGCTTCTTACCGTGAAAGGAACTTGCTGCAAGCTCTCGCAAATGCGGCGCATGTCCTTGTGTTTATACTCATGTAAGGCTTTATCCGGGGCAGAGATGTGGCTAAGCAACGCCAGTGCCACTGCTTTGGGGATTCCTTTTGTTTGCAAATAACTGCTTAGCTTCCTGGCTTTGTGTTCGGTGGAGAGCGTGAGGAGATTGCTCTGGATAAAAGAAATCTGGATAGTGACGTCCGGCTGGAAAAGGTGGCTATTATCCAAAATAAGGGGACCGCTCAAGCCCTGATGCGTAAAGAGTAAATCCCCGCTGTAGCGCCGTTTGCCCAGACGAAGCTCGGCGCCCTTCAAGCTGATGCCCGCACAGTATTGAAAAGCGCCAAAGTTCTTTACCGTAATATTGGTCAAAGCAGGGCGCGAGGGGATGATCGTATGCCCCAGCTTTGCCGCTAATTGATAGCAATTGCCATCGCTGCCGGTAGAAGCATAAGCAGCACCCCCGCCGGCTAAGATGAGCTTTTTACAGCGGTATTGGCGTTTATCTGCCGTAGATAGAATGAAGTAATCGCCTTCTTTGGTGATTTCGCTTACGCGGGTATCGTATTCAACTGATTGCCCGGCTTTGTGGAGAATCTTTAGCAAAGTGTCCCGCACTTCGCTGCTCTGCAGGCTTTGGGGAAATACCTTGCTGTCTTCGCGGATGAAGGTAGCACAGGCGTTGGCTTCCAAGAGATCGATAAAGGCTTGATTGTCAAAATGGTAAAAGGCGGGTTTCAGGAAGTTCTTGTATTCACCCAAGCGCTGTAGGAACTCCTCCGGTGCGATGGCATTCGTAAAATTGCACTGTCCTTTACCAGAAAGCAGCAGTTTTTTGCCGGCAAAAGGATTACGCTCCAGGATGATGGCGGGCACTTTGGCAGCAATACCCGCAGCCAATCCGGCAGGACCGGCACCGATGATGATGAGTTCGGATAGCGCCATCGTTATCCCGCAACCCCGGGATTAGGATATTGCCAGGCGCGATTTAGGGGTTTTGCAGCATGGCGCAGACAGCTACAGGTAGAATAGCAGTACCTGATCTGGTATTTTAGGCATCTGTTTCGCATGGCATTATTCCTTTCTCATTTATTTAACCCACTATTTTGGGCTTTCAATTCCTGTCAATCCGAAAGGGGAAGCATTACGCGCATCAATGATATTTGCATAGAATATGAAATGACACTATCTACATCTAATACATTGCACTACGTAATTTTACATCCTGCATTTTGCCTTCTTCATTACCAGCTTGCTCGCTATAATTGATAATTTACTTGACAGAAACATAATACCTCAAAAGAATCAAACCATCCTGACATATGGGAGGATAGGATGAAAAAGAGTTGGTTTTTGCTTTGCCTTCTTTTGCCCCTGCTTTTATTCGCACAAGGCGTGGGACAAAACATTCCCGGCGATCCGATGCCGGAAGATGAATATGATGAAAACGAGGAATTGGAGTATGGCATTGGGGGACGCCTGGGCACGGTAACGCACAATGGCGTAAGCTACACGCAAATACGTCTTTTTCCTCAGCTTAATATAGGTAAATTTGGTTTCGGTTTGGATATCGACCTTTTGATAGATGCGCAGGGAAAGGTGGATAAAGAGTATTGGGACGACTGGCAGGATTACCTAAACAAGGTCTTTTTTATCCGCTGGGGCAATCGCCGCGATCCCTTCTATTTCAAGGCGGGCTGCATTCCGGATTACACTCTGGGACATGGACTTATCTTCGACCACTTTTCCAATATGCTGCGCTACCCCGCCGTAAAGAATGTGGGCAGTTATGTGGGCATAAATCTCCCCCTTTCAGGCTTGGGGTTTGAAGCCTATACGCATAATATCCACAAAAATGAGATTTTGGCGGCACGAGTGCATGCCAGACCCTTTGAATACCTTAATGTGCCTTTGGTGGAGAATATGAAGATTGGCATAAATGTGGGGAGAGACCGCAATCAATATGGCAAATATCCGGATAGCGATGGTGATGGCATTCCGGACGTGTATGACATGTTTCCCAAAGACAAGAATAGCTGGCTGGATACGGATGGCGATGGCACGCCGGATAACCAGGATTTTGACATAAATGGAAACGGCATCATAGACCATCCAAATGACAACGAGCATGTATGGAATTGGCTGGGGCTTGAGCCTGGTGAGGATGTAACTGAGCTTTACCCCCATCTTGTGTTTGATGATGATTTCTTCCAGGATGTAGCCGAGCCTCTGCCCGCCAAGAAAGCCGTAAACATTTATAGTGTGGATTACACCTTGCCCATCCTGGAAAACGATATGCTGCATCTGGATCATTATGCCGAGCTTGCCATCATCGATGGTTATGGAAACGGTATCATCTTCCCCGGCTTTTCTGCCTCTTTTGCTTTTATCGATGCCAAGCTGGAGTTTCGCAATTTTTCCGATGAATTTATCCCCGGCTATTTTGACCGTATTTACGACGAACAGCGTTCGCGGGTGCGCATTGTGCAAGATGGCGAAAAATCCATATACAGCCTTTATGGCAAAGAAGAGCTACTAAAAAGCAGCAAAGCCGGACTGGGTTGGTTTGGCTATCTGCGCGCCAATATTGCCAATATCGGCTATGTAAAGCTGGCATATCAGGATATGTATGGGGAACAATCGAATATGGGCAAATCGGTTTGGGCAAATGCCACGCTTTCGCCGGCGGTGGTGCCAAAGCTAAAAGAAGCTGGCCTTTACTATTCCCAAGCTTATGTGCCCTATATCGACTTTCGGCGTCCACGCAATTCTGCCGCTGCGCTTTCGGGAAAGCTCGTATGGGAAGTATCGGAAAATTCAAATCTCGTTGCGCGTTATAGCGAAACTTATAATGACCAGAATGGCGATGGAATAATAAAGGGTAAAGATGAGATCATCAGCTCTTTTGGCATGAGTATCGAGTTTAGTTTTTGATAAATAATATGAAGACCGAGGGCTACAATGAACTCCTCTGAAAAAGAATTACGTTTGATCCGAATGCTGCTTACCATTATCGCGGTACCGATGGTGGTGATGATCTTTCGCACGCTCAAAGCCATCTTCATTCCGCTGATGCTTGCCACATTCCTCAGCTTTGTATTTGCGCCGCTAAATGGCTGGTTGCGCAAGAAAAAGGTGCATATCAGCCTGGTAATGCTGATCATGCTTATCATCATCAGCCTCCTGATGGTGGGAGCTTTTATGTTGCTAAATGCGGCTGCCGGCAGCTTGATCAGTGGCTTCCCCCGCTATCAATACCGGCTGGTATTGGAGCTGCAAAATTGGATTGAGTTCTTTGAAAACTGGAATATCAAGCTTGCTTCCGCTACCTCCTCTTTGCCCAAAATGGATATTTCGCGCCTGCTCTCGCCCGGTTCCTTTTCACTTTCCAAAACCCTTTCCAATGTAATGAGCACCACGGTGGGGATTGGCTGGAACTTCATTTTGATCATCATCTTTCTGATGTTTATCGTGGCGCAGGATGGGCGGCTTAGCGAGCGGTTGGCGGCAGTATTGAAGGAAGAAGACCGTATTAAAACCACCAAAACACTACATAATATACAGGTGCAGATTCAGCGCTATCTGCTTACCAAAACCGTGATTAGCCTGCTTACGGCGATAGTGGGAATGGTATTTATGGCGCTTTATGGGGTAGATTTTATCCTGGTATGCGGCATCTTGCTATTTGTGCTAAACTTTATCCCCAATATCGGCAGCATTATCGCCAGCGGCATTCCTATCCTCATCTGCTTCTTGCAAGGCGGCTTGGATTGGCGCACAATTACCTTTTCGATGTGCATTATCGGTACGCAAATGCTCTTTGGCAATATCATCGAGCCGCAGATTCAGGGGGAAAGGCTCGACCTCAGCCCCATCATGGTGTTGGTATCCCTCATCTTTTGGGGCTGGGTATGGGGAATAGTGGGTATGCTTTTGGCGGTGCCCATTACCTCCGCTATCAATATCATGCTGAAGCAGATCAATGAAAAGAACCTGATTTCGGCGATTATCAGCGCATAGCGTTTTGAAAACATACTATTTTCAGTGCGGGGCAATGTCTTGTACTGATATAGGTTGACTCTTTTTTGCCATGAATTCGGCATGATTTTTAGGTAAAATATTGAGGGTTTTCTCAGGCATTGCCAAAATGATGAGCAGGAACACAGCTCATCGGCTGTGTTCCATTGTTCCAGCTCATTTTGGTTCCGGTTATCCCTGGCAGGTTGCTCCCCAGCAGAGCCTGTTTCCGTTTCACCGGACAGGCTCATACTGGGAATGTAGCTAATTATGTCAAGAAACATTATTTTCCTGTGCACTTTTAGGCGTTTTATTTATTGATTTTTCATAGACATAAGATGGTGTTTTGAGCTTCAGGCTTAAGTGTGGTCTTACGTCATTGTACAAGCGAATACTATCTTTGGTGATTAGCCGGACAGCATTAGTATTAGGGAAACTGACATCCAGTCCAAATTCCGTCTTCAAAATGCCATTGATCCTTTCTGCAACAGCATTATCAAAGCATTTGTCTGGACCGGTCATACTGATTTCTGCGCCGTGGTCTTTCAAGATAGCGACATAGTTTTTACAGCAATACTGTACACCATGATCGGAATGATGAATGAAACCAGGTTCAGGCTTAGCATATTTTAGGGCTTTTTGCAAGGCATCTTCTGCCCCTTCGGCGTTAAGGCTCGATCTTACCGCATATCCAAGCACTTTTCGGCTATACAAATCTGAGACAAGAAACAGGTAGCAAAACTTGCTTTCTGCGAGTCTAATATAAGTTATATCACTTACCCACACCTGATTAGCGCGCTCTGGTACCAGACCTTTGATTAAAAAAGGATAAACTGGCAGATCAGGTGCCGAAATTGACGTGTTTTTTCGACGTTTATACAATCTGGATTGCAAATTGTACTTCCTCAGAATGGCAAATAGCCGGTCACGACCAACAATTATGGGTAATCCATAAGCTGGATCGGCAAGCATAGCTTGAAGCTTAAGACCTCCCAATGTTGGTAGGATTTTACGAATCTCTAATATCCGCATGACCACGATATTCTCCAATTCTAGCCTTTTTTCAAGCGCTATTTCGCGTTTGTACTTGGCTTGTTTGCTGATTCCATAGATTTTGCAGAACCTGTCGATGCTGAATTTGACTCCTCGCCGTAAAGCTTTCTCTTTGCTTCTAACAAGGCTTGGCTCCAGGGCTTTTTTTTATTGGTATTCCCAGCTCTTGCTCGGCTGATTCTACCATACTTTCCCACGCAATAGCGCGACATTCGGCTTCCTCCAATTGCTTTTTGAGCAAAGCTAATTCTCTTCGGAGGGTGATTAGCTCGGTTTCTTCGTACTTGGTCATGATTACCACCTTTTTTCCTTTTTCTGCATTCATTCCATATATAGATAACCACCTATATACGGTCTCATTACCGCTAATGCCATAATATTTGGCTGCTTGATTTGCTGTCATAATACCGCATTCAATTTCGTTCACAACTGAACGCTTGAAAGCTTCACTATAGACTAGATTTGGTCTCTTTTTTTGCATTGGTCAACTCCTATTTTTTAGCGTTTTTTGGTCAACCAATTTCAGTACGGGACACAAAATCCGCCTCGCTACTCTATTCTCGCCCTCGCAATGCCCTCGCCTCTCCCCCGAATTTGTGGGTAGAGATGACGGCATCATGAGGGCGGCTATAGGGAAAGAATAAAGTAGCGGCAAGCTAATACCAGGTTTTGCGATATGCGAAAACCCGTGTTTCTCTGGCAAATCCCGATAAATATTCATCGAAAGGGTGGGCGCAGGGGTATCTGCCCCTGGTTTTGGGTAGCAATGAGCAGGCTTTTACTATTATCCGCTATTAGTGCTTTTTGTGTTTTTTATTGATCGCCTTGGCGCGGTAGGTAAAAGCTTTTTCGGCAGGCAGGCTAAAGAGCATAGCGCGGGATTCATCTTCAAAGCAGGAAGTGGCTTCCAAAGCCTGGGTAATGGCTTCCACGCGCGCTGTGGGCACGATCATCTTGCAAATCTCGCGGGTATAGCGCTTTAGTTCCAGATTTTCATCCAGCTCCAGCATGCGCAATTTGCAGATCGTGGCGCCGGGGGCACCGCTGCTCATGGCGGCTTCCATTAGAGTAATGCCTTCAGCTTCTGCGCATATGAGATTTAGCTCTGTAAGATCATGCAGATAGTCCCGAATCTTGGTGCCTTCCAGTTCCAGACTGGATTTGCGCCATTCCATACCGCCATTGATATTATCGATAGCAGAAACCATCTGCTCGATGCTGGCGGCTTGGGCAATGCGCGAGCGGGATATCTTGGTATTTACAATGCCTTGCTTGATGGGAAACATATAGGCGATGCCGCGACCGGGTTCATCCAGCTTGCCCACTTCGATATAAAGCTCCATTACGGATTGAGCGTCGTGTTTGCTAAGCACCAGATTCACCAATTCCTTTTCCGGCGGGATGGTGATGCGGAGCAAGCCCAGTTTGTCTCGCACACCGGAACCTTCGCCATGGGTGGTGGCGGGAACGCTGGCGCCGTAATTCAGGGCAATGCGGGAGATCTTATCACCTTCTCCGCGCTGCACGATGCACACAATGCCCATAAGCTGGTGAAAGAAGTTTTCGGATACCTGTTTTTGAAAGTGGATATTGCGGTTTACGTGGTAGCTACTATGCTGCTGCTCTATCGTCATATCATAGCTATAGATGCTACCCTTACCGGGGGTTTTGAGGTCGTATTTTTTGGCGATATAGCTTAGTATGCTGTGTTCAAATACTTCGTCCACGATTACGCTAAGGATTTCCACCTGGTAAGAAACCAGGCCTCTTAGCCCAAAGATACTGGGGAGATTGGAGTTTTCTCCCAAAACGGAGGAGCGTCCCATCTCGATAAAGAATTGCTTTACTCCCATGGCGATGAGATCATCCATGATGGACTTGGTAAGGTCTTTGTGGACGATGATGCTGATTCTTACGGCTTTCATAAGCTTGCCTCCTCAGTAGCGGCGGCAATTTCCAGATTTTCCTTAGGCGCTTCCTGTATCAAAGCTCTACGGCGGTAATTTACCACCAGCCCCATGGAAAGAACCGAGATAATGGGACATACCGAAGCGGTGGCGAGGATGCCAAACCCTTGTTCCACACCCACCTGGCTGCCAATTCCCAAACCCATGGAGAGTACCAGCGGTACCGTGATAGGCCCCGTGGTTACCCCCGCACTATCCCAGCCAATGCTTACAAATTCCTCGGTGCTAAACTTCGTAATGAAAAAGAGGACAAGGTAGAGGGGGCATAAGAGCCAGAATAGCGGGATATTCCAGATAATCTGCGTGATGCCCAGCGAGATGCCGGTGCCCACTCCGATGGCTACCGCCTGAATAAGCGAGCTTTTGCGGAAGGCACCCACCGTTACATCTTCCACGGTAAGCCCCAGGGCGTTTAGCGCCGGCTCTGCCAGGGTGGCGGTATAGCCTAGGATAAAGGCAAATACCAATACCACCAGGATGCCCAGCGCACTATATGCTCCGCGCCCAAAGAGTGGACCGCGCATCGGAATATGGCGGTAAAGCTTTTGGCTATCATCGTAATTGTGCGCTTCAAACTGCACCGGGCTAATCTTGCCGGCTTCCTCTTCAAAATAGAAAAACTCATTGCTGCTGCCGTCCGGACGCACATAGTTATACACATTATCCAGGCTGAAATCCTTGATAATCTTCTGCTGGCTGGTGTTTTGCATTTGCGCAAAGGATACCGGCAGGTTCGAGCCTACCTGATCCCCAATGCGGGAAAGCCCCAGCTCGATGCCGCCGCCAAAGAGCGCCATTCCGATAACGGCAAATACCAGCCCCAGATATACTTCGTCTGGGCGCCCCAGGCTCTCGCGGAGCACTATATACAAGATGCCCAATAGGAAGAGCGAGAGCGGAACGATGGCGCGCAAGGCTGCCAAGAGGTTCTTCAGGCTGTAATCCCGGATATTCATATCTTCCAAGCCGCCTTCGCCATTCTTGCCGGTGGAGCTATCGATCAAAAGCATCTCGGCAAATTGCTCTTTTAGCTCTTGATTGCCGTTTTGGATAAGCCAGGTGCGGAAATGGTCTTTGCTCCCAAATACCCTGCGGATATTGGCAGGCTCTTTGCCCAATTCGGATACATGCGCCATCAGGGCTGCTTTATCGTTATCAAATGCCTTCAGCTGCGCCTGGAAGCTGGCTTTTCCCAAGGCGTATTCCTGCATTTCTTCATTGCTATGAAAGAGATGCTGCGCTTTGCTATTTTGAGAATCGAAAAACTTTACATCACTGGTAGGATTTGGCACTACGTGGTTAACCAGCAAACCTAAAACCAAAACGGCGATTACCGGCACCAAAGATGCCATGGTTACCACGCCAAAGCCGCCCTCAACAGAACTTGCTCCCTTATTTGCCACGTGGCTAATGCCAATACCCAAAGCCAATACCAAAGGTACGGTGACGGGTCCCGTTGTAACGCCCCCGCTATCCCATGCCAAGCCTAGGATATGTTGCAAATTGGGATGGAAAGAGGAGTACAAAGAGAGAGCTAAAAGAATGCTAACTAATACATAGATAAAGGGCTTGAGCGACCAACCCTTGAAAAAGCGGAACATACTGAGGATAAGCGCACCGCCTACCCCTATGGCAATAGCGGCTACCAGATACACCGAGTATTTGTTTAATAGCAAAAAGAGTAGCGGCGCTTTCCAGGCAAGCACACTGCTGCCCGCTACTTTTAGTACCCCAATGGCGGGTTCGGCAAAGGTGGCTACCACGCCCAAGATAAAGCCAATAAAGAGGATGCTGCCAAACTTTGCCCGCTGCGGCAGGCGGATGCCAATCTCCTCGCCCATGGGCATAATCCCCAAAAGCAGCCCTTCCATAAAGAAACTCAAACCCAAGATCACCATTACCAGCCCCATTCCAATCACCGAAGCATGCAGTATCGGAATCCCTAAGATAATGGTTTGGAACAAGATCAGATAGATAATGATGCCGGATACGGATTTTATCTGCTCCAATACCTTAATCTTGATGTAGCGCAAGATCATCTTGAGGGCTTCTTCGCTACTCACCTTAAAGCGCGGACTTTCCGCTTTTTTTCGTTTCATCTTTCTAAACTCTCCAGAATAATACTTATGTGTATCTGCCTCCTTCGGGGAGGTCAGATGGCAAGGGGTAATGCTTTACCCTATTATCAAATACAAGATCATGTTCATTACGCCCACGATGAAATTCAGCGCAATGATGAAGTACATTAAATATTTATGAACGTATAGGTTATAGTATCTTAGGAAGAAATCAATGCTAAACTGGAAGTCATAATCGTCAATACGGTGTTCCACCCTGTATTGCTCCAAAAGCCGGGGCACGGTTCTTCTTAGGAATTTCGATGCCACTCCGGTAAAGGAATCGGCTATCATATCCCGTATTTTGAGCTTCATCTTGGCGGTAAGGAAAAGCCAGCCATCTACAAACTCACTCTTTTCCCAGATGAAATTGCGGATCATGCCTTCCCATTTCTTTAGGTAGCCATCGCTCAGCTTGGGGTTTTCGGCTTGGCGCAGGTAGTCGTGCAAGAGGTCGCGCACTTTTACAAAAAGCCATTCACGCTTGCGCACCAAAAAGCCGGGGGTTAAAATGCAGCGCTTGCCAAAGAAATAGCGCGCTTTGCCATTGAACAAGAACCATCTGAGGAAATAGACCAAGCCCATGCCCAGCACTATGTTCCACACGATAAACAGTAATGATTTTAAAAATAACATTCTAAAAACCTCCTCTGGCTCCACCGCCGCCGGAGCGTCCGCCACCGGTGCCACCAAATCCACCAAAACCACCACCACTACTTTTGCCACCGGAAGAGCCGCCTGAAGAGCCTCCGCCCGTCCAGGGGCCGCCGCCTGTCCAGGGACCGCCACCACTGAAGGGACCTCTTGGACCGCCACCTCTACCACCAGTCCAGAAGAACCAACCCAAGAGATTTCCGCGCGTCCACAAAATGAATACTACCAGCAAAATGATGATAACTATCACCTTGGATGGTATCCTACTGGAGCCTTGCCTTTGCGACCAATCTGATGTGCCGGTAAGCGTTACGCCTTTTTCGAGGGCAACCTTTTCCAGCAGATAAAGGGCTCCTTGGGTAAAAGCCATATCCCAATCTTCACTGCCTTTAGCCAGATAGCGCTTCATATCCTCGCGCAGCTGGCTGGCAAAGGCATCGGTAATATAGCCTTCACAGCCATAGCCCACCTCAATCCCCAGGCGCCGCTCTTTCAAAGCGAGCCAGATCAGTACGCCTTCGTCTTGCTTGGAGCCTATCTTCCAGCTTTGGTATATCCTATCCCCAAAGAGCAGGTCGTCTTCTCCCCCATTCTCTTTGAAGGTGGCGATCATAAAGTCAACATCCGTCTTTTCACGCAGTTCAATCGCCCAGTCGTTAATCCTGTTTCTGGCATCTTCGCTGAGGAGCTTGGCAAAGTCGTTCACAAAGCCTTCCGGCTCTGGTATCTGGAGCTCCTTTGCCATCAGCAGGCTGCCCAATATCAGCAGCAAAATGCAGAGATATAGCGATTTATACTTCATGAAGGATGTGTCCCATCTTCTCTTTCTTGGTTTTCAGATAGTGCTCGTTATCCTCTTTGGGATGTATCTCAATAGGCACCCGCTCCACTATTTCCAGCCCGTAACCGCTTAAGCCCACAATCTTTTGGGGGTTATTGGTAAGCAGCCGGATCTTGCGCAAGCCCAGGTCTTTTAATATCTGTGCGCCAATGCCGTAATCCCGCAGGTCTTCCGGAAAGCCGAGGGCGAGATTTGCCTGCACGGTATCGGCTCCGTTATCCTGCAAATGGTATGCCTTGATCTTATTCAAAAGCCCGATGCCGCGCCCTTCCTGCCGCATATAGAGGATTACGCCACGCCCAAGCTTTGAGATAACTTCGTAGCTCTTGGCAAGCTGTTCGCCACAATCGCAACGCTGGCTAAAGAGTGCATCGCCGGTAAGGCATTCCGAATGTACGCGCACCAAAACGGGTTCAGCACCGGAGATATCGCCTTTGATAAGCGCAATATGATGCTCTCCAGATACATCGCTGGCAAAGGTGACAATCTCAAAAAGCCCGTATTTGGTAGGCAGATGCGCCTGCGATACCCGGTGGATGAGCTTCTCTTTCTTGCGCCGGTAATGGATTAGCTTTTCGATGGTTGTTATTTTGAGCTTATGCTTTTGGGCAAAGGGGATAAGGTAGTCCAGCCGCGCCATTTCGCCATCCGGACGGATAATCTCGCAGATGGCGCCTACAGGGTTCAAGCCCGCCAGGAGCGCCAAATCCACTGCGGCCTCGGTATGCCCCGCACGTTTCAACACTCCCCCCCGCTCGGCGATAAGAGGAAAGATATGCCCCGGACGCATAAACATCCCAGCACTGCTATCCGGATTTGCCAATGCTAAAAGGGTTTGCGCTCGCTCTTTGGCAGAGATGCCGGTGGTGGTGCCTTCGATGAGATCAACAGATACGGTAAACTTCGTGCCGTGCCGCTCGTTATTCTTCAGCGTCATTAGCGGAATCTCCAGCCGCTCTGCTACGCTTTCCGCCATGGGTGCGCAAAGCAAGCCTTTGCCTTCGCTTATCATGAAATTAACCGCTGCGGGGGTGATGAGGTCTGCCGCCATGAGCAGGTCTCCTTCGTTTTCGCGGTTTTCATCGTCCACCACGATGAGCATCTCACCGCGGGCTATGCCTTGCGCAGCCTCTTCAATGCTGCAAAAAACATCTTCATTATGTGTATTCTTTGTATCTACCACTGTTTGTTTTCCTCTAAGAGCAAGTTAATTGAGGGGCTATCTGTGTCAATAGCAAAATAGCGTTCCAGCCAATTTAGAGTATAGAGTATGTCCTCTGGCAGCGGCGCATATAGCTCCAGCTCTTTGCCAGTAATGGGGTGAATAAACTTCAATTGCCAGGCATGCAGAGCTTGCCTAAGCAAATGCCCTGTAAGCAATTCCGTGGCTTTTCGCTTCATGTTTTGGGGCATCAACGAATGCACATAGCGCCGGGTATTATAGAGCAAATCCCCCAAAATGGGCATATTAGCATGGGCAAATTGCACGCGGATTTGGTGCATTCTGCCCGTTTCCAGATTCACCTTTACCAGCGCAAAATAGTGGAAACATTTGATGCACTTGTAATGGCTAAGCGCCCTCTTGCCTTCGGAAGCCACACACATCTGGCGGGGGTTGCTCAGCGAGCGGGCAATACAGTTTTCCAGCCTGCCTTCCAGGGGGTCTGGGATGCCGGAACTAATCGCCAGATAGGTCTTTTGAATCTCACGGCGGGCAAAAAGATCGCCCAAAGCCGCCTGAGTGCGGTCATCTTTGGCAATGATAATAAGCCCGGAAGTGCCTCTATCCAGGCGATGTACGATGCCCGGACGGCTGGGATGCCTGCCCGTGGAAAGCTGCTCGGCAAAGCGGAAAAGAATGGCATTTACCAAAGTGCCATCTGGATTGCCATGCCCCGGATGCACGATCATCCCCGGTTCTTTGTTGATTACCGCCAAGTGTTCATCTTCATATATCACATCCAGGGGGATATTCTCGGGCTGCAGCTCAATCTCCGGCGCTTCCGGCAGCGAGATCTGAATCTCGTCATTCTCCTGCAAGAGATAGCTTTTCTTTACAGGGATGCTATTTACCAGGATGGCGTCTTCGGCAATGAGGTTTTCGATAAAAGTGCGGGAGTGCAATTCCTGCAAACGCAGGTTTGCCAAGTGTTTATCCAGGCGCAATGGCTCAGGCTCGGTATATACGATATGTATCTTAGTTCTTTTCACCGCTATATTCCAGGGTGAATACCGCTCCCGAAGCGTTGCCTTTGGTATTGCGCACGATAGAGCCTTTGATCAAGACCTGCTGCTTGCCCTCTTCATCTACTAATACTTCGTCGTAGATATTATTCCCCAGGCGCAGGGCATCTTGCAGGGTATCAAAGATTTGCGTATTGTATTTATCCTTAAAAAAGAGTTCATTGAGGTTCATGCCGTCATCAATGGCGGGATAGCGCAGGCGAAACTTATCATTAAGATACACCAAGTCCCCGCTAATACCGGCGATGATCACATCCATCGGCAAGAGGTCGATAAGCTGTCCGATGCGCTGATGATGCTCATAGATCTTCTCGCTTTTGGCGCTATCAAAGCGCCGCAGGATATCCAGCATCTTTTGCAGGGCGTAGATAAGCTCCGTAAAGTCCTCATCCTGCCCCAGGAGCGAGCTTTCGATATCCAGATGGTAATTGCCTTCCGAGATTTCTTCCACCAGCTCGCGTACACGGTCTATGGAGCGTTTCAGCTTGAAGGGCAGATAGTTATAGATAATCACCAGATAGATAAATAAGGCAAAAAGAAAGATGAGCAGGATGGACTGGATATCCGATGCCATACGCATGATATCACGGGCGCCGGAGATGCTATAAAGCACTGCTACAAATTGCAATATGATAATCAGAAAGAGAATGGCGAGCATTGCATGATAGCGTTTCTTGAGAGAGTGTTTCATCTTAGGCTCCTACTTTTGGGTGAGTTCGTGGATCAATCTATCCACCTTGGCTTGGGGTCCCATCATAATCAGCACATCGCCTTCATTTACGATGTCGCTGGCGCCGGGCATATCGTTTACCTTCTTTTCCACCACGTTGCGCCCATCCTCGGTTACAGAAAAGCTATCGCTCTTAATGGCAATGATATTCACGCCCTTTTCCGAGGGCAACGCCAGCTCCTGCAATTCTTTACCGATATAAGAGCGCGGTGCCAGCATTTCCATCACCACGTGCCCGCTACTAAGGCTGATGTATTCGCGCACGTTTTTGGAGATCAGAGTTTTAGCAAGCTGGGTGCCCACTATTTCTTCGGGCAAAAGGATGTGTTGCACGCCGATAAGCTCCAGGATGCGCCCATGCAGGCGGTTTTCCACCTTGGCGTAGATAATGCCCACGCCTATCTTGCGCAGGATGGCGGCAGTTAAGATGCTTTCCTGGATGTTGCTGCCAATGGCGAGGATTACGGCATCTGCCTCGTTCAGATTTAGCAAGCGCAAAGCTGCTTCATCTGTGGCGTCCATGCAGATGGCAGAGCTTACCCGCGAGGAGATTTCATCTACCAGTTCCTGTTTCTTTTCGATGGCGATTACTTCCATACCACTATCGAAGAGGATGTTTGCCACCGTTGTGCCAAATCTGCCCAATCCTATTACCGCGTATCTTGCCATAATTCTCTCCTTAGCCGATCATTACTTTTTCTTCGGCAAAACTAAGCCGGGGTTGCACTTTGCGCATGGATAGAGCATAGATCATAGTAAGAGGTCCAATGCGCCCGATATACATGAGTAAGATGATAATAAGCTTGCCCAGATTGCTGAGGTAAGGCGTAATGCCCATGCTCAGCCCGCAGGTGCTAAATGCGGATATCGCCTCAAACGCCACTGTGCTAAAGGTTTTTTGCTCGATTAGAAGCAGGAAAAAGGTGCTGATAAGCAGGATGAAGGTAATAAGGCTGAGCAGCGCCACCGCCTCCCGCAGATTGGACATCGGGATTTTGCGATTGAATACCGTAAGTTCCCGCCGTCCGCGAAGGATTGAGATTACCGAGATTACGAGCAACGCCAAAGTAGTGGTTTTCATGCCCCCGCCGGTAGAACCGGGAGAAGCGCCTACAAACATCAAAGCCTGGCAAGTAAGCACCGTAGCCGGGCTGATATGCTCGAAAGCGATGGTATCGAAGCCTGCCGTGCGGCTGGAGACGGATTGAAACCAGGAGCTAAAAAGCCGCTTATCCAAGTCAAAGCCCGCCATGGTATTATTATATTCCGCCCAAAAGAAACCCAGAAAACCCACTAAAAGCAAAGCCGCAGTGGTGCTAAGCACGATCTTGCTATGCAGTGATAGCTGATGATTATTCCGGCTAAAAAAGCGGTGATAAAGATCGATAATTACAGCAAATCCCACTCCACCCAGAATGATGAGCAAGGTAATGACAATATTTAAAAGAGGCGCTTCCACATAGTGAGTAAGCGAATCCGTAAAGAGCGAAAAGCCGGCATTGCAAAAGGCAGATACCGAGTGAAAGATGGAGTGATAGATCGCCTGCGCCGGACTCATCTCCTGCGAGAAAACAAAGAAGAGCAGTGTAGCCCCCACCAGCTCGATGATGACGGTAACCAAAACCACGCTTTTAAGAAGCTGAAAGATATCCAGCCGCCGGTCTTTACCCATTACCGAATACATGATATTTTCCAGCTTGAGGGTAAGCCGTTGCCCCATAATGAGCGCAAAAGCGGTGGAGATGGTCATAATCCCCAGCCCGCCAATTTGGATGAGAAGCAACACCACAAGCTGCCCCATCAGTGTAAGCGTGGAACCGATATCAAATACCGATAGACCGGTTACGCAGGTGGCAGAAGTAGCAATAAACAGCGCATCTATGGGGGCGGTAACGCGATGCAACACCGATGCTGAAGGCAGCATCAAAAGCACTGTGCCTACAAAGATTACCAAAGCGAAGCTCAGCATCAGGCTCACTGGCGGATTATCCGAAAGTAGCTTGAATAGCTTTCCTTCCATCGCCCGAAAGAGCAGATATTGCAAAAAGAAATAGGTTTGACGGATAAGTAGAAGAAAGATCAGGATTTTGGGCTGGAAAAAGAGCAAAATCACCCCTGGGATAAAGAGCACGAGGTCAAACATCACGCGTTTATTATCCCTTAGCGCTTTCCCGCCCAAAAGGCGCGCCAGAGTGCTAAGCCCCAAAAAGAGCAGATTGGCAATTGCCGTATAGATTTCCACCTGTTGATAGGGTGCATAGTAGCTGATGATGGTCTCAAAAAAGAGCACCAAAAAGCTCCACAAGGCGATAAGATATGCCAGCCTTTCGATATTGCGCAGGTATCTGCCCGGTAGCGCTTTAGCCAAACTATATATCTCCCCAGTAATCTGCCATAATAACCGCGTGAATCTCCTGAATCGAGCCTTCGGCAGAGATATTTTGCAGATAGCCCATGCGTTCAAAATAGCTCTTTAGCATATATGTTTGCTCGTAAAAAGCGCGGATACGCTCGCGGGTAGCCTCTGGCGAATCATCTGCCCGCGTAATTAAGAGATGCCCGCATTCATCGCAGATACCGGCTTGCTGGGGAGGGTGAAAGACCAGATGATAGTTTACCCCGCAACCGCTACAGATGCGGCGCCCCTCAATGCGTGCAATGGCGTCATGCTCATTTAGCTCCAGATAGTAAACCTTGAGCAAACGGAAATGCTGGATTAGGTATTCCGCCTGATTCAGGGTGCGCGGAAAGCCATCGAAGATCACTCCGGCATATTCCTGCCGGAAGGTTTCGGCGATAAACTCAAATGCCAGCTCGTCGGACACCATTTCCCCTTTATCGATTACGCTCTTTACCCTTAGCCCCAGGGGGTTATTAACGGCAGATTTGGCGCGCAAAAGCTCGCCCATATTCAAATGATAAAAGCCAATACGCTCTGCTAAAAGCTTGGCTTGAGTGCCTTTGCCGCTGCCCTGAATACCCAAAATAACAATGGCATCTATCATAATTACCTCTTTTTTGCTCAAGCTTGATGAAAAGCTTTCTTATGTCAAGCCGTTTTTCGCACCCTGCTCCAGAATTACAAAAGCAGTGGCATATTCACGCTCGTGGCTTAGTGAAAGATGCCAGATTCCCGCCCCCAAAGCCTGCGCCAGTTTGAGCGCCACTCCGCTTAGCTCCAGAGATGGCTTGCCGTTTGTATCCACCGTCACCTGAATCTCCTGCCAGGAAATGTTTTCTGCCCAACCCGTGCCCAAGGCCTTCATCAGCGCTTCTTTGGCGGCAAAACGCGCGGCAAAGCTCTCGGCTTTGTTTGCCCTTTTCTCGCAATAGGCGATCTCGCTTTCGGAAAATACTTTGCGGATAAAAGCGGGGTTCTTTTCCAGTATCCGCCGTATCCTTGCGATGGCTACGATATCCGTGCCGATACCTACTATCATGAGCGCTTTAGCACCTCTTGCTCGTGCGCCAATAGCATGCTTTTGATGGGCAATCCGCCTCCAAAACCGGTAAGCTTGCCGGTGGAACCCACAATGCGGTGGCAGGGGATGATGATGGGAATGGGGTTTGCCCCCAAGGCAGCACCCACTGCGCGGGCAGCTTTGGGACGCCCAATCCGCCGTGCTAATTCTCCATACGAGATGGTTTCGCCATAAGGTATCTTCAGCGTTTCCTCCCACACCATCAGCTGGAAGGGCGTTCCGGTGGCGAAAAAGGGCAGGTCAAATTCGCGGATTTCACCCTCAAACCAGGCTTCCATCTGGCGCATTATACCCCGCGAGAGCGCGCCTTCCACCACGGTATTTAAGGCTTTATCACAAAAGTTGATGGCGATAATGGTATCGTCTTCAATCTCAAATTCCAAGCAAATCTTGGCATGATCGAAGTATAATATTTGCAAGATCTTCTCCCCATATTCAAAAAGTGAAAGCCCCTCAGGCTGAGCTTGCATTCCGAGGGGCTTAAGGTGTTTTGTTTCTTTACGGTATTTACACTGTAAATCTTCTACGTTCCTTGATTCTTCCGGCTTTACCTTTGGCACTGCGCAGATAGAAAAGCTTCGCTCTACGAACCTGACCATGGCGAACGATTTCGAGTTTATCGATATTCGGGGAGTTTTGAGGGAAAATCCTCTCTACTCCTACGCCGCTGGAAACTTTACGAACTGTGAAGGATTTGGAAATGCCTGCACCCTTCTTCTGGATTACAATCCCCTGGAAGATCTGGATGCGCTCTTTGCTACCTTCTTTTATTTTATAATGGACTTTTACGGTATCACCTACCCGGTAATCCGGAAAGTCAGTTCTGATTTGGTCTCTGCCAATTACTTGCAGAATATCCATTTGGGTTCCTCCCATATATATACTCGGAGCAGCCATTACCGCGGCGCCAGATACAGCGGGCAGCGCAAAACTGAAAGAGCTCATACACACAGTTTTGCCTTGGCACTTACCCAGAATGCCATTAAGTGGGGGCATCCCGGTTCCCGTTCTATCCAGCAGCCATTATGCAGTTAAATGGCTTTCCTGATTGGTTTTCAAACCAGTGTTACTATCATAAAAAACTCAAAGCAACTCCGGCCGGCGCGCTTTGCTAAGCTGCCGTGCCTGCTCGCCTGCCCATGCCTCTACAAGGGCATGATTGCCGCTGAGCAATACTTCAGGCACCTTCTGCCCCAAATACTCCGGCGGGCGGGTATAGCAGGGGAAGCCCAAAGCTTCGTGATAAAAAGAATCGCTGGTAGCGCTGGCGGGGTCTCCCAAAACTCCGGGAAGCAGCCGTGCCAGTCCATCGATAAAGACCTGCGCAGCCAGCTCTCCCCCGCTAAAAACGTAATCTCCCAAAGAAATCTCGTCGCTCACCGCCAGCCGGCGAAAGCGCTGGTCTATCTCTTTGTAATGACCGCATACCAGGATGAGCCGCTCTTCAGAAGCATAATGCTTTAATATGCTTTGCTTTAGCTGCCGTCCTTGCGGGCTAAAATAGATTACTGGCGCGGGTGAATCTCCCAAAACGCTTTCCAAAGCGCTCCACAAAGGCTGGATGCTGCCCACCATGCCGGCAAAACCGCCATAAGGGTAATCATCCACCTGATGGTGCTTATTATCCGCATGGGGGCGAATATCTTCCAGATTTACTTTGAGCGCCTCTTTGGCAATGGCTCGCGCCACGATGCTGGCTTGAAGAAAACTCTCAAAACTTTCCGGAAAGAGGCTCAAGACCTCTATCGTCATGCTTCCCTATACTCCAGGGCGCCAGCTTTTATATAAAAGCCGCTTACCGCCAAAAGCTCATCCAGATTCTCAAATACCAGGGCATCCAGAACTTCGCCATATTCCGGTAGAAAATGCTCCACCGCGGGAACCATAAAGTCCTCGTCAAACGCTGTGGCGATTACCAATACATCCTGCGCACCGTTGTAAAATATATCCACCACGTTGCCCAAAAGCACGCCTTGGTAAACGGCATCGCGCCCCAGTACATCCAGGCTCTCATCCGCTTCCAGATCGCTATCTTCCAGCGCCAAAATCACTTCCTTGTGCTTCTTGCGCTCTTCAGCCACGCCATCTTCGCGAAACTTCAGCCAAATCTTCTTATCACACGTTTTCCTATCGCAGATAGTAACGTAAAACACTCTATCGCTGTTAAAGATCAAGTAAAGGTCGTCCGTGAGGTCAAACTCATCTCTAAAAGATGGCTTGACCATCACATGGTGCCAACCTTCTTCGTCCGTACCGCCCAATCTTCCAATGCCAATGAGGTGAGGGGCAGCAGATTTACTCAATGATTTCCAGTTCGGCTCTCTTGCCCTGTTTGGTGGAAACTGCACTGATAATAGTGCGGATGGAATTTGCAGTGCGACCGCGCTTTCCTATTACCTTGCCAATATCAGCCTGTGCCACCCGAAGCTCGTATATAGTTACTTTATCACCATTGATCTCGGTGATGGCTACTTCGCTGGGATCGTCCACCAGTGCCTTTACGATAAATTCAATGAGATCTTTCATACTTTCCTCAGATTCTCCCAAATAGTGTTAATCCGCCTTAGCGATTTTGCGCTCGTGCCAGATTTGTAAAACTCCGGCTTTACGCAAGAGCGAACGCACGGTTTCGGTGGGCTGTGCACCCACAGAAAGCCAATGGATAGCCCGCTCGGTTTCTATATTGATCTTGGATGGATTTGGTTTTGGATCGTACCAACCTACGCATTCGATGTATTTCCCGCCCTGTTTCACGCGGGAATCTACAGCAACAATGCGATAGAAAGGTTGGTCGTTTGCTCCCATCCTTCTCAGTCTTAGCTTGACCATTATGTCTCCTTAGATATTATCTATAAATATTTTCTTAAGATTTACACTCTTTTTTAAGCGCCTCTTTACGTCAAGTTTTTTTTTGAGAAGCAATCCTTTTTTAATATTTTTGAGCGTTTTAAGGCGCTACGTAGGCGGCAGGCAGCAGGCGCAGGTGGCGGATCGCCGCAGCAGTTTCGATAATATTTGTTCTTTTTTAGATCGTTCTGAGATTCAGGAAGATGAAATTAACCGCAAATGAGTGCAATTGAATCTTGCAATCAAAACCGGCGGTTGCTCGTCTGATGCCCTCGCAATGCCCTCATCTCTACCGGCTTTTTGTGGGTCGAGGCGAGGGCATTGTGAGGGCAACAAAGGAGGAAGGAGGCTGTCCCGAAATGCCAAAACCAAGCACGATATCTGTCACATTGGAAATGTAGGGGCGCATTGCTTTGCGTCCGCTTTTAACAAATCGTGCGCAAAGCGCACACCGCAATAAATTGATACTGAGTCCGTAATGATTACCTGTTGCGTGTAAAATTCGGCGGGTTCAATGCCTTGAACCCCTACATTTCAGGTGTGGACATTTCTTGATATTGTGTTGTTTGCGTATTACTGGACAGCCTCACCGTTAAAGAATTGGTATATATATTGCGTAATGATTGTATGATGTTTTTGAATTTTGCGGGCTTTGGCGCCCTCAAGCCCCTACAGACATATTCCAAGCTTATCTTGATGATTGTGTTCATTTTCGTAAATGTGAAGATTTTGAGGGCATACACGCAGGTCTGCCCCTACAATTCCATGGTGGCATTCGCGTAAATTAGCGGTTAAAACCCTTATGCCGCAGTTCGTGAAGTCAATGTCGCTTCCAAATGCGCTCTATTATTATTCAGGCGGATAAGCGCCATTAATTCCACGCCTGGCTTAATTCGTGGTCATTCGTGTTTTCATTCGTGTTAATTAGTGGTAGTGTCTTCTATTCCAGCTCTACTTTATGTCGCTTCCAACACATTATGTTTCAAACGAGCGCAGCTACAATCAACCTGCGCTTGCGCAGCCGCCATTATTCATTGCAATTGAGTGCGTTGCCCCTAAAGCTGCTTCAACAGCAAATCCCAAATACTCACCGGTATTTTCCCGCTAAATTGATACGGCTCTCTTATCGTCATGCCCAAGGCATCGATTATTACCGTGCCTTTCACGGTATAGGCTATCTCGCCTTTGAACACCCCTTTGGCGGCGCCCACTACGGATTTGAGGTTTGAAAGCTCAAAAATCATGGTGCCATCTTTGTAAAAGATATGCTCGTTAAAGCTCATCTGGCTTTTAAGCTGTCCACTACCCACCTCTTTATCGTCGATATAGATTTTGGCGGGAAAGCCTTTGAGATTGAAGCTAAAGCCATAAGGATTCATCAGGATAAAATCCGCATTCAGGCTGGATTTACTTAAGCCCACTTCGTCCAAATAGGTGCGGGTAAGCTTAAAGAGATCCTGTCCGCTGCCCTTCAAACTGCCCAGCGCTTTTTCCAGATGTTCTTTTAGCGAAACACTATAGGGTTCTTCAAAGCTGAACTTTTTGCCGATACCCATCGCCTTGGCTTCGCCTTTTGCCGAGATATAAAACTGCACATCCTGATTCAGGTTGTTTACGCTTTTGATCAAAGGGCGGGTATAAAGCGTCACCTTCAGATCCAGATTCGTGCTCTTTTTGCCGGGTAAATCCAGATGTTTGGCTAACTGGGATTCGCCCACTATATTGCGGTTTTTATCCATCAAATCAAGCTTCAGGCTGCTTAGGCGGATGCTGTATTTATTGGGGTTTTTGATCATTAGCGATAGCTTTAGTTCGCTTCTATCTGGCGAAAAGGAAACCAATTGCAAATCCAATATCTTCTGCAGCTCCGGCTTTTTGAAAAGCATTTTGCAAGAACTAAGCAACATTAGCAAAACTACAAGGCTAAGGATATATTTTACTTTCATCATCACCTCTTTTAGCCAAACTTACGTGCCCAGATTTCCAGGGCGATTACATTGAACAAAGTCTCGGCATCTCTGGTTTTCCCTTTCAGATAGCCCTGCCAATGCTCGTGAATGCGGGGAAGATCCCAGATGCCGCGCTTTCTAAACTCGATGCTATGCAGTATTTCGTTGATAAAGCCCTTCATTTCGCTGCGCATCCAGCTTTGGGTAATGGGGCTGCCAAATACGCTCTTATCCTTACGTTCATAGATTTCGCGCGGGATTGATGGCTCCATCGCCTTGCGATGTATGTGTTTACGATACGGCGGCTGAATCTTGTAATGCGAGGGCAGGCTAAATACAAAATCCACCAAACGGTAATCCAAAAAGGGCACTCTGCCTTCCACGCTATTGCCCATGCTCATACGGTCTTCAAAGTGCAATTGACTCTGAATAGAGGTATTACGCATCATGTTGTAAAGGAAGTTTGAGAGCCGCGAGCTTTTAATATCGTAAATCTCGCCTAATATATGCCCCTTTTCCTGCCGCCGCGCCTGCTGAATAAAATCAGCCGCAAAGGGTTCAAAACGGTAGCTTTTTAGTTCCAGATAGTAAAGCCAGGATTCCAGGCAAAAGCTGCTGAGCGCTATCTTGCCCATTGTGGCGATATTTTCCAGGGGATTCGGTTCCAAAAAACTGTCAATTTCACGGCTGAACTTGCCAAACTCCCGCCCCCGCAGAAGGTCGGCAAAATAGCGGTACGTGGCATGGCGGTAACCAGCGGAGATTTCGTCTGAACCGTGCCCCGAAAGCAAGACCGTTACCCCGCGTTCCCGTGCCCGTTTCATGATCGCATATTGCGAGATAAAGCCATGATTTACCGGAAGATCGTTCAGGTAAGTGGCATCTTCCCAAGCGGCAATGGCGTCCGCGGCAGTAGGGGCGATAAGCTCGTTTTTTACACCCGTTTCCCGCACCATTATCTCGATCCATTTGCGTTCATCCAACGCCGCTGCTTCCGGATAGTAGGTGGAAAAAGTCTGCATGGGATAATCCAGTATCTGGCTGGCAGCGCTTACAATAGCGCCGGAATCCATCCCGCCGGAAAGCGTGGCGCCCACCTCCACATCGCAGCGGAGGTTCAGGCTCAAGGAATCCAAAAATAGCTCGCGATAGTGCGCTACGGCATCCTCAAAAGGCATTTGGCTGGTTTCAAATGTACCCACATCCAGCGCATAATACTCGCTCTGGGTAATTTCGCCATTTTCGATGCTGATATAATGCCCCGGTACCAACGCTTTAATCTCCTGCCAAAAGCTTTGGTCTTCATACGCTAAAAGACCATTTATCTTCATATTGCGCCATAGCATGGCGGGGTTCCAGGCTTTGGAGATGGGGCACTGGAGAAGCTGCTTCAGTTCACTGCCCCAATAGATGGTGCCGCTTTCTATAGCGTAATAAAAGGGTTTGATGCCAAAGCGGTCGCGGCTAAGTAGCAGCCTGCGTTTATTGTTGTCCCAGATCGCAAATGCCCACATGCCGTTTAGGCGGCTCTGCATGGCGTCGCCCCAGGCGTGGTAAGCCTTTAAGATCACCTCGGTATCGCTCTTGCTAAAGAACTTATATCCCATACTGGTAAGCTCTTGGCGCAATTCTATGTGATTGTAAATCTCGCCATTGAAGATAATTGCCAGGTTTAGCTCGCTATCGTGCATGGGTTGATGCCCGCTCGCCTGCAATTCCACGGTGGGTAAACGCCGGAAACCAAAGCCCAAAACTGGGTTATGCCGACTGTGTTCCTGCCAGTATTCTTTCAAGCTGCATTTGCCGTCATAAGCGTGGATTTCGCCCTTTTGCGGCTGCACCAGCAGATAGCCCTCGTCATCGGGTCCCCGGTGAATAATGAGGCCTGTCATGCGTTTCAGCAGCTCAAAATCTATGCCTTTATGCTCCTTATAACTGTATATTCCAGATATTCCGCACATTCATCTACTCCTTTGAGATTCACAGACAAAATATTGGGATAAAAGTCAAGCAGAATAATTTAAAGAGGGATTTACCCGAGCAAAATCGAAAACAACGGAGAATTTGATTGACAGTATTTGCCCCACTTAATACCCTGCATCTATCAAGAAGGAGTGATCTAAATGAGTGCAAAAAAAGTGCTTGGACAGTATTTCACCAAAAAAGACCTCTGGCTGAAGCCGCAGGTGGAAGCTTTTATCGTAAATAGTAAATGCAGTATTGCTTACGACCCTTTTGCCGGCAATGGCGATATGCTGGAAACTATCAAAGGTATAGGTGAAATCAAACAAACGGTGGGCTTGGACATTGACCCCAAGCTTTCCTGGCGGCTAAATGACAGCCTCCAAGCCATCCCTGCGCTCGAAAACGCCATCATCATTACCAATCCCCCTTATCTGGCAAAATACAGCGCCAAACGTAAACAAATCCATCATGAATTGGAATATTATTACCAAAAAAGTGGATTCGTAGATATCTATCAATTGGCGCTGTTTAACACCCTGCAAAGCGCAAAATATGTGGTGGCGATCATCCCCGAAACCTTTGTAAACAGCCGCTTTTCCTATATGAACCGCTTAAGCCAGATTACGGTATTGGAAGAAAACCCTTTTGAAGATACGGAAAACCCCGTTTGCGTGGTTTGCTTCGATGGCAAAATCAAGAATTACGACCAGATAAAGATTTACAAAAACGATAAATACATCTGCACTTTGGACGATCTGGAACGGCACCGCCTAAAACCCAGATTTAGTGCAAGAATCACCTTCAATACCCCAGAAGGGAAGATCGCCCTGCGCGGAGTGGATTCTACCAATACCCAAAACCCCATCAGCTTTATGCGTGAAGATGAATTGGATTATGACACCAAACTTGTGAAAGCCAGCTCCCGCCTGATTACACTCATTGATATCGACTCACGCTATCAGCCCTATGTAGATGACATAATCCAGGAATCAAACCAAATCCTGAAAAACTATCGCAATATTACAAAAGACCTGCTGCTCTCCCCCTTCAAAGGAAATCAAAAGAATGGAGTGCGCCGCCGCCGCCGGCTGGATTACAAGAGCGCCCGCGCCATCCTGGAGATGGCGATAGACCGGGTGAACGGAAATAATGATTCGTGCTCAAACTTGGTGAGTAATTCAGGATGGTTTGGGGTGTCTGTATAACCTGCTATTTGTGAACATTAAGCCAGTCTTGTCCCATCAGGGACAGTGGTTTAGATAGCCCAGGGTGTTAGTGTTCCAATATGAGCTTGCGAATATTGGAACACGATCACCCTGGGTAAGGGTAGCGTATTGATGTATGTTGTTTTATCCCCCGTCCTCCTCTTTTTTTATGTCCAAAATCTGCGGATTTTGGACATAAAAAAAGAGGAGGGACGGGTTTTATTTCCTCATAAAAACTTCATTTTACCCAGGGTTTATTTTGCCCAAAATTAGCATTTTGGACAAAAACACCCTGGGCTATCTGAAATGCCGTTCCTACGGAACTCCATTCGGAGTGCATGTTTGGCATTTGCGGAAAGCCGTAACGCTGATTATATATGTATAGGGATACCCACCCTGTTTGAAAGAGAGCCCTTATTTAGATGGCTTCTATTTCAATATCATAATCAAAAAGGAGTTGGAAAGAACCCAGAGCCGTGCCCGCCGGCAGTCCAAGCCACAAATCCAATTACGCAATATCCGCCAAAACCTTGCAAATAACGGCTCAAACTATTTTGTAAATACCGCGGGCTTCAAAGAGCTGATCAGCCGCTAATACCTTTGCATTTCCCCAAATATCAAAAGGCGGGCATCACACCTGCCTTTCACTAATCTACCGTATATAGAGAGTTGAGGAACCGGTTTGGACTTCAAACTGCATTTCCGGTGATTTGAAATCCAATCTGGCGCATAACTATCTGTATATGTATAGTTTGTGAAGCTGCCATGAACTGCAAAGTGTCAAAGCGGAGTATGACACCCCAATCCGACAAAATCCCATAAAACCCTATCGTAAAAAGCATCGTCTCCAATAAACAATCCGCGTAATCTGCGCACTTTTCAGATCTGTGTATATCTGCGTGAAACCCAAAAACACCCTTGGATTTACACGGAAAACCTCGCTAAACACCCTTGGATTTACACATTACATCAAAATAACACTTGACATAAATCCCACTATTGCAAGATGCTACACCATAGTATCAAAAAGGAGATATGCACGATGCTTTTTTGGCGAAAAACTTTGGATGATCTGCGTGCCTGGGCTGCCTCACCCTACCGCCGTTCTTTAATCCTCAGGGGTGCGCGCCAGGTAGGAAAAACTACGGTAGTGCGCCTCTTTGCGGCAGATTTTGATACCTTTATCGAGCTCAATCTGGAAAGAGAAAACGATCGGGATTTGTTTTTTAGCGGGACTGAAGTGCAAAAGGTTTTAAACAACATCAAAATCGCCAAAAACATCGGTGATACCAGCGGCAAAACCCTGCTTTTTATCGATGAAATCCAAAACTCAGCCAATGCACTCCTCAGTTTGCGCTATTTTTACGAACTAATGCCAGAGCTTTACGTAGTGGCGGCGGGTTCGCTATTGGATGCCTATTTGGCAAAAGGGAGATTCCAGGTTTCGGTAGGCCGGATCGAGTATCTATGGGTCTATCCGCTGGACTTTGAAGAGTATCTGAATGCCCTTGATCTGAAACCGCTTTTGCAGGCTTTGGATGCAGACGCAATCCCCCAATACATATACCCCACTCTGAGAACGCATTACACCGAGTTTGCCATGGTGGGTGCGATGCCGGAAGTGGTAAAAATCTGGCAACAAAGCCGGGATATTGCGGTTGTGCGCGGAGTACAAGCGGCTATTGTGGCTGCTTTTCGGGACGACGTGGCAAAATACGCCGCGAATCCGGCGCAAAATGAACTCATTTTGCAGGTCTTGGATAATGCCTATCAGCATGTCTCAAAGCGCATTAGCTTTGAAAACTATGGTGGTACAGCGGCCCGCAGCGATCAGGTGAAAGCCGTGTTTCAGCTTTTGGAACAGGTGAATCTCTTCTTTCTCTTGTACCCCACTTCCGCGCTTGAAATCCCCGCTTTGCCAAAATATCAGAGAAGACCAAAGCTTTTGGCTTACGATCTGGGTATGGTAAACTATGTACTGGGAATCCAAGATAACTACTACGGAAATGATGATTTACACTCTATTTTCAAAGGGGCGGCGATGGAACAAATGGTGGGGCAAGAACTGAGAAGTCTGCAACATAAAGAAAACTTTAAGCTAAAATATTGGGTGCGGGATCGCCGCAATTCCAGCGCAGAAATCGATTATTTATTGGATTGGCAAGGTGAATTGATCCCAGTGGAAGTAAAAGCGGGCAAAAGCGGTAGCATGAAATCGCTTTTTATCTTTATGGATGAAGCCAAAACGGATATTGCGATCCGTATTCACGATGGCTTGACCGCTTGGGAAGAGCTTACGACCAGTTCCGGGAAAAAGTTCCGCTTGCTAAATCTCAATCTGGCTTTGGTAAATAAAGTATTTGGGTATTTGAAGAAGGGATAGTATCGGGTTCAAGGTTCAAGGTAGCTGCGCTAAATGCGTAGAGCTGGGGATATTCGTGAGAATTCGTATAAGCATTCGTGTTCATTAGTGGTAAAACCGTCGTCTTTCCCGGTAGTGAAAAACCCGGTGTTCTCGATGGTAGATAATCTGCATGAAACACAAGCACTTCAGCACGCAAAAAAAGGCGGGCATCACACCCGCCTTTCATACATTATTATCTTTTCTCTTTAGATAAAGAGGTTCAGGTTGCTCTGTTCGGCTTCTTCCAGATAAGTGGCTACACCGCCGATGGTAACGCCATCGATTAGCTCGCTGGCATCCACGCCCATGATATCCATGCTCATCTGGCAGGCAATCATCTGTACTCCGGCGCGTTTGGCTTGCATTATCATCATTTCCAGGGAATCTACATTCTTATCTTTCATGCGCTTACGCATCAGCGCAGAACCCATGCCGGCAAAATTGATTTTGGAGAGACCCAGCCCTTGCGAGCTTTTGGGTAGCATCATGCCAAACATCTTGCCCATGGTATCTTTATTAGCTGCGCTGCCGCCGGCCTTTTTGATCACGTTCAGTCCCCAGAAGGTAAAGAACATGGTTACTTTCTTGCCGGTAGAGGCGGCACCATTGGCGATTACAAAGGAGGCAAGCGCACGATCCAGATCGTCGCTAAATACGATTAGGGTCTTGTTTTTACCCCCGCCGGAAACTGCGGGAGCCACAGCGACGCCGCCGCCTTTTTGCACGGTGGCAATTATCTTCTTGCCTTCGGTGCTTACGCTAAGAAGCCGATTCCCGGTCATATTGCACCAGGAAGGGGCATCTTTGGCAAAGCCGGGATCGCTGGCGGTAATCTTCAAAATATCGCCGTCATTTAGCTTATCCATCTCCAGCTTCATGCGCATAATGGGACCGGGGCATTGCAAGCCGCTGGCGTTTACTTCCACCACTTTCGCTTCGGCTGCCACGGGAGCCATGGGAGCACCGGGCGCTTCGCCCTGATAGATGTGGTCGTCTTTACCGATGTATTCGCCGCTAAAGATATCCTCGTTGCTCTGCTTTTGGGTAGCAGTTTCGTAAGTAACGTATCCGCCGCTTAAGTTCTTCACATTATCAAAGCCATTTTGCACCAGGATGCGATAGGCAAAATACGAGCGTAAACCGGTGCCGCAATTTACGATAATCTCCTTATTTTTGGGGATTTCGCTCATGCGGGAGCGCAGGGAATCCACGGGGATATTGATGCTGCCTTCGATATTGCCCAGGGCATATTCTTCTTCGGTGCGCACGTCCAAAATCACGGTATCTTTGAGGTTTACATTGCGAATCTCATCCCAATGCACTATTTTTACCCATTCTTTTAAGATATTTTCTGCTACCAAACCCGCCACATTTACCGGGTCTTTGGCGCTGGAGAAGGGCGGTGCGTAGGCGTGTTCGATCTCTTGCATTTCATAGATAGTTTCGCCATGCTTCAAAATGTGTGCCAGCATGTCTATGCGTTTATCCACGCCATCAAAGCCCACAATTTGCGCGCCAAAGAGTTTGCCATCTTTGGGGCTGAAAACGATCTTGAGGGTGAGCGGCAGGGCGTCTGGATAGTAGCCAGCGTGGGAGGAAGCATGGATGATGCTGGATACATAAGGGATGCCCGCTTTGCGGAGTACCTTTTCGGATACACCAGTGGCGCCCACGGTGAGATCAAATACCTTGGCGATGGCAGTGGCAATGCTGCCTTTATATACGCGGTTGTTGTTATTTACAATGTTGCAAGCCACCATGCGCCCCTGTTTATTTGCAGGGCCCGCCAGATAGGTGTGGCTTTCTTCGCCGGTAATGGGATTTGGGAATACGATGGCATCGCCCAAAGCGTAAATATCCGGATCGCTGGTTTGCAAATGCTTATTTACCCGAATACCTTTATTGATACCCAGTTCCAAGCCGGCATCTTCGGCAAGCTTGCTATCCGGGCGCACGCCGATGGAAAGAATTACCATGTCTGTAGGCAGTGAACGTCCGCTTTTTAGCCGCACAAAGAGTCCGCCCTTTTCGCGCACAAAAGAGCTTACGCCATCTTTAAGGTAAAACTCTACGTTCTTGGTTTTTAAGTGTTGGTGCACGGCGGCTGCCATTTCATAATCCAAGGGAGTCATCACCTGCTCCGCCATCTCCACGATGGTAACGCGGATGCCTTTGTGGTGCAGGTTTTCCGCCATTTCCAGCCCGATAAACCCGGCTCCCACGATTACAGCATGGCGCACATCGTGAGTATGCACAAAATCTACAATTTTATCTGTATCCGGCACATTGCGCAGGGTGAAAATCTGTTCGTCTTGAATGCCGGGGATGGGCGGACGCAAGGGTTCGGCGCCGGGAGAAAGCACCAGTTTATCATAAGTTTCCTGATATTCAGAGCCATCACGGCGACGCACGGTAACGCTCTTATTTTCGCGATCGATAGCCACTACTTCCTGACGAATGCGCACATCCACATTTAGTCGCGCTTTAAAGCTTTCGGGAGTTTGCACAAAAAGCATTTCCCGCTCGGTGATCACTTCACCTATGTAATATGGCAAACCGCAATTTGCATAAGAAATGTAATCACCACGTTCAAACATGATGATATCGGCATGTTCATCCAGGCGCCTCAGGCGCGCAGCAGTAGTAGCACCACCCGCCACTCCGCCTACAATGAGGTATTTAGCCATGATATTTTTTCTCCTTTTGTTAGTTCATATATTCTTTACCTTAAAGTATAATTGGTTGAGGATATTTGGCAAGGGCAATTATTTTCTATTAGGTGTTAGGGGTTAGGAGCGAGCAAGCTCGCAAATGAATGATGAATGATGAATGATGAATAATGAAGGTATTGCTCGCAAGCTCGCAATGGTTTATTAGATGCTGACGCATGGTGTGTGAAAGAAGATGGCAGGTGGCAGATTGCAGGCGCTGACGCTGGGGGTGTAATTGGGGAAAACCTTTTGAACTCCGAAGCGCTAAATAAAGGCGTTGAAAGAACTGATAGGCGGATAAGCGCTTTGAAGTCCAAAAAGCTGGTGGCGGAGTTATCAACTAAGGTGACCGAAGCTTTATAAATATTTCAGAAGCGGCAAGATGCCGATTTTACTTTCAAGCGACAAGATGCCGCTTCCACTTAACTGCCTTGGGTGTCTCCCGTTTCTCTCCCTCGTGATGCCCTCGCCTCAACCCAGAATTTACCGGTAGAGACGATGGCATTGTAAGGGCAACAGACGGGTAAAAGCCGATAATGAATAATGAATGATGCCGGCTGCGCAAGCGCAGCTTAATCTAAAAACTGACGCATTATCGCATAATCTGGGAAAGTCTTTTGAACTCCTGCCCGCTTGCATAAGGCGGTGACAGCAATGAAAGGCGGATAAACGGGATGAAGTCCAAAAGACTGGCATAATTCGTGTTAATTTGCGTTAATTTGTGGACAAAAAAACTAAGGGCAATGCGGTTCGTGAAGTCCATGCCGGCTGATAGTTTCTGTATCGGCATAGATTTCTTGCCGCTATGAACTCCGCGCCTGGTGGAGGGGCTGGGATTTTATCTACCATGAATGAACAGGCGCCCAAAAAGGATGAAGGGTTTAGAACATGGTGCTAAACCCTTCATAATCTATATTCTACATCATTCAGTGCCTCTTGCTTTCACTACAAAGAAGAGGCGATCTATATAAGGGGTTACTTCGGGGAAATAGAAGGAAGTTTCGGTAGTAATATCCACGAGGTTGCCGATATCCGGCGTTTCATCGGGGGTGGTAAGCACATAGATTTCGTATCCGGCTACTACTAAGGGGCTGCCCGTAGTATCGGTGGTTACTTCGTCCCAGGAGATGAGCAGGTCTTCGCCAAAGATTTCCAGGCGCAGATTTTGGGGCGCAGCCGGTATTCCGCCGCTTTTGGAGAGCGGATTGGAGATAGCGGCGCTGGAGCTTACACTATTTGTATAGCGTGCTTTTACTGCCCAATAGTAGTCTCCTTGAGGCAGGTTTTCCCACTCGGCATCGAGGTAGCTATTTGCCGCTATGGGTTCGGAATTGATCTGCTGCCAGGCGGCGGGATTGTGCAGATTTGCCGCCGTAAAACGAAATACATCATAGGCTTCCAGGCTGCGCGGGCTACGGGCAAAAGAGGATAGCACCTGGAAATTATCGATAAACCAATCGTACCAAAGCCCGTCATCTTCCGAGCCGGCAAGGGCATGGAAAGCGATGCGGATATAGCGACCGGAATATTCGGAAATATCCAGACTGATGGGCGTTTGATAATCGTTCCAGCCGGTGGGTAGAGTAGCGGCATTCCAGAGGGTAATCCAGTTTTGCCCGGCATCGGTACTTAGCTTTAGCATATAGCTATCGCCATTTTCCGAGCCGTAATACACGCGGGTATCGAAACTGAGGATGGCATCGGAGGGGCAGGTAAAATCTTCGGTAATCAGCCATTCATTTTGGTAGTTGTAATCCCACCACAAACCCGCCTGAAAGGAGTCATCGCTGGGGCTTACCAAAGTGGAACCACTGGAAATCTCGCCCACGCGCTCCCAATGGGGATAGGCGCCATTGGAAAGTATGCCGCCGCTATTTGTGATAATGCGGCTCCAATTTGCCGGCGGAAACTGTGCATTTTCAAAGCTTTCCTGGATGCCGATGGCGTTGGGATTGGGAGTATGCCAGCTTAAAGCCACGCCGCGGGGGTCTGCCGAAATAGCGGCTTGCAAATTGTACGGCGCAAAGGCAAGCTCATCCATCTGCAAACTGCCAAAAGAATAATTCTGATCCTGCAATTCCAGGATGCCGGTGATATTGCTATAGCCCGGATGGCTGAATTTGTATTGATAGCTATGCTGTGCAAAAACCTGCGGGAATACGAATCTGCCATCGGCGGCGCTTTGGACATGGTAATCCTCATAACCCTGTAAGCTGATATTTACGCCGGCAATGGGGGCTAAAGTATCGCTGGCAATTATCATGCCAGATACCATAACCTGAGGCAGGCTTTGCAGGGTGATCTCCAGAGAAAGCTCATCATCTTCTTGAAGCTGTAGCACTTGCTCCCAATCGAAATAGCCATGTTTGTGAAATGATAGATGATATTCATTGGGGAGAAGGTTCATAAAGGCAAAGCTGCCATCTGCCGCCGTCATTTGCGGATTGGTATTGTGATTCAGATGCACCGCCACGCCGCTTAAGGGCAGCCCCTCAGCATTTTTTACCACGCCAGTGATATGCCCAACGCCGCCGGGAATTACCACAAAGGTAGTTTTGGGATATACACCCGTGGCGCTGCCGCCGGAAGGGGAATAGGGATCGTAATCTGTGGTATCGCTCATCATATTGCGGGCGCGATTGCTGGCATCGCTACTGGTTAAAAACAGATCCGACGAGCTAAAATAAGAGCCATCCAGAGGACGCTGCACCATCATTACCAGGTTGCCGCCTTCCAAAAAGAGGAAAGGCTCTGGAAATGTAATATTGATGGTATTACTGCCGGAAGGAAAATCCGCCACGCCATTGTAAACCAGGGTCATCTCCGAGGCGGGTATCCAGCCAGAGCTGAGGTCATTTTGCGTAGTTCTGCCCAGCCAGATTTTTACGGGTTTTGCCATAAGGTTTGAGCTGAACTGGTTATAGAACTTGATGCCGGTAATCATTCCAATGAAGTTATTTAGCTCATTTGCCGTAAAGATAGTTTCATAGAGCGAGCTCTTGTAATAGAAATCCATGGGTATGCGCCCCGTTTGATTGCCATAGCCGATAGTGATATCATTTATTCCATTACCCGTAAGCTGGATGCTGTGGGTTCTGCGCTCGCCCTGATCGTCTGTAATGGTAATAAGGGCGCTATCGGTTCCCAGCAGCAGCGGGGTATAAATCACATTAAAACTGAGTGCGGCAAAGCTATTTAAAGATACGGGAAGCTGTGGCAGATCGCTAAGCCGGAAGGCGGAAGAGCCGGAAATAGTGATGCTCTGGATGCCCAAGCCGTCACCGCCGATATTCATGATATTGAAGTTCTGGCTACTACTACCACCGATATTTACATCACCAAAACTGTGGGAACTAGGAGTTATATAAAACTCGGGGGCGCCCGTGGTGCTGCCGGATACGGCAAAGCGGAGATTGGGGCGGTTTGTTTGTGCACTACCGCCGGTGAGATTGGCGCCGTTATTGCTATCCGCATTGTGCGCCCAGGTTTTGCCCGGCGCACTGGTGGCATACACGCTGCTATTTCCGCTCCAGCTACTATTATCGAAGGATACATCTACCAAAAGGTTGCCGCCTCCGGTATATAGAAAAGGCTCGCTAAATTGGAAAGTATTCCAGCCGGTGCCGGAAAGAGGAGCGCTGGATGTATGACAGCTCTGGAAGCTATTGGCATCGGTATCAAAGCCGCTTAAGGTAGTAGCATTGGTGTGTTTAAGGCGAACTAAGAAGTTATTTACCGCAATGGCATTTGCAGATTGTACATCGAAGGCAATGCTGCTGATCTCCATGCCCGGAAACATCCCATGCGCTGCTAATTCATCTGTGGTAAAAAGCATCTGGGTGCGCGCATCTTCATAAAGCGTGTAAAAGGGAAAGCTCGAAGTAGTGGTGCCGGTACCGATGGTAATATGTTGGGTTCCTTCCGCCAATACGGTAATATCCAGGCTGGGGCTATCGTTATTGGCGAGGTTTTCATCGGCAGCAAATATCACTCTGCCAAAAAGCAGCATACTGCCGGTAGCTGTAGGAATCCAGCTAAAGCTAAAGTTCCGCTCTTCCATGGATGCCAAAGCGCTGCCCGGCAGGCTGGCAAGCTCCTGATTTGGGCTTGCCATCAGCTTCAGGCTATAGTTTGATACGCTATTGGGAGAGAGGTTTTTTACCCTAAGTACGTAGTTTGCATTAGCGCCCACAGAAGGGGTGATATTTCCCTCTAAACTAAGTGCTGCCAAATCCTGAACATTGGGTAAAGCCATAGTGAAGCGCATATTGGAGCGATTGCGGGCAGCGGTACCGCTGGTGGCATTGGTGCCGGAAGTACTATCGCTTTGGTAGCGCAGCGAGCTATTGAAAGTGGTGCTGCTATAATACACGCTGGGGTTGCGGGCATAACTTCCTACACACAGATCCGTCATGATATCCACCAAGAGGTTGGAAGTGCCATTCCAATGGAACGGTGCGCTAAAGGTATGGGTATTCCAGCCCACTACGGGAATGAAGCTATCTGCCTGAAATACCTGAGTGTAGGTGCCCGTTTCAAAGGAACTGCTAAGCGAAGTTTGGTTCGTGGTTTTCAGGCGAATGCGGTAGTTATTCATGGGGGTAGTATTATTTAAGGCACTCACCTGAAAGGCAATGGAATAGATATTACCGGCATTGCCGCCGGCATTGTTCAATTCGCTGGCAAGCACCAGGTATTGCTGCCGAAATGCCTTGTACCAGGTACCATAAGGTACAGGTGCGCCGGTATCGGTATTGGTAGTGGTGCCGGTACCTATCACCACTTGCGTTTGCGCCAATAGGGCAAGGCAAAGGCTAAGTGCCAGTACTATGAAAATAAGCTTTTTATACATGTTTTCTCCCTCAATCCTTTAAGGATTTACGGTTACTTTGAAGAATCTGCGGTTTTGATTTGCGGTGGGAATGCTGAAGCTATTGGTAGCGGTAGAGCCAATGAAGCTTTCAGCATTAAGCTCAAAATAAGGCGTATCCGAGGCATAAACCTTATATCCGCTTATGCTGATGGGATTGCCCAAGAGGTCGCTATTTACAGCATCCCAGCTTAGGATCAGGTTTTGCGCTTGCATTTGAAGGCTGATATTCTGCGGGGCGATGGTAAATATACCCAAAGAGAAAGTGAGGGCATCGCTTAGTTCACTGGCATTGCCGGAAAGATCAAGCGCCCGTATCGCCAGGGTGTAGATGGCTTCGGGCAAGCCGGAGATGCTAAGGGCAGAGGTTTCCATATTGCCCAAAGCGGGGTATTCTGCCACGGAATACATGGGCGAACTAAGGCTTACGCTGTTGCCTTCTGCCAGATACACTTCATAGTGGCTAAAATGGAGGTCAAAGGAAGGTTCCCAGCTTATCTGGATATTGCCATTTGCCGCTGAGACTAATAGTACATTATTCACCTGAGTGGGCGCCGTGGTATCCGGCACCAAGCCGCTGAGGCTGAGATCATCGATAATCCAATGATTTGCAAATCCAGATGTATTCGCCGGGGCGGAATATGTCCAGCGCAAACGCACGGAGCTTTTATTATCCAGCGCCGGTAGCGAGTATTCTCGATAACCCCGGTAAGCGCTACTAAAAGCATCGATATTTACCCAGGTGATATTATTGAAGGAATACTGCAAGAGCGAGCTTGCCGTTCCCAAGGGCTGATAATCCATCCAAAAACGCAATTTGGTATTTTGGAAAGTGCTGAGATTGAAGCTGGCGGTGCTGAGGCGTTCATTGGCAGTATTACCGGGGGAGGCAGAGCATTGCATAAAGTGGTTATCCCAATCGTTTTGGGCAATCTGCCAGCCGCTGGTGGTATTGCCCAGGTGCCCAATCTGCCAACCGGTAGGCAAGCTGCCAGATTCAAAATCCTGCACAAGGCAATAGGCATTTTCCACCGAGAGCTGTAAATATTGCTCGATGTGCCGCCCCATGGGGTCGCTGGCTTTGATGCCCAGCTGGGTATCGCCATAATACTCTGCCGCGGGAATGATGCGCAGCGTTTTACCATGTACTTCAGCTACAATCTCCGGATGTTCTATTAGAGAATAGCTGAGGTAAGCGGTGCTGTGGAAATAGCTATCCAAATCCTCGATCAGATAGGTTTCACCCTGACGCAAAGCGACATCCCCAAAGGGGGCGAGGGTGGCGGGAGCATCGTACATGGAGGGGTTATTTGTAATATAGAGCGCTTTGCCACTGCTCAAAGGCGCCGCAGCGGTGGGGTATATATTATTGAACGTATATTCCAGCCCGCGGGTGCCGCTATGGTCTTCAATACCAATGGTGCTGTAATTTCCATGACGATTGCCGCTTTGGGCATCTACGTTATTGAAAGTATGATATTGGAACTTGATGGGACCATCGCCCAGGCTGCTGTAATAGTAATTTTGGTCATACAAAATCACCTGAAAGGTTTCGGGTGAGCTGCCGTTGTAACCATTACGCATATTGTACCATTCCACGATGAAGCGGCGATTGGGGCGATCGAACCAATAGGATATGCTGCTGCCGGAATGGGTAGCGAGGTCGTCCCAGAAGGGGGCAATCATCGGGCTGGGACCCATGGCACCGGGCAGGCGGAAATTGCGGAATTCGGCATTCCCCGTTTCGCCCAAAGCGATGAAGCCATTGGAACAAACGGTTATCACATCGTACAGCCTGCCATAGAACTGGAAGGCAAAGGGTAAGTTTACCACCGCGAGGGACTGGGCGCCTACCTGGTCTCCTTCAGTGCTGGTATAGGGGTCGTTGATTGCCAGCGCAGTGCCCATCCCGCCAGCATTGGGAGCTATTTCTACCCATTCATATACCGGCGCTTCGCTATAGGCAGTATCCGTCCAGTCGTAAATCACATAACCGTAGCTATCGGGACCCAGCGGGTGCTGCTGGGAAACGGTGCCAATCTCCAAATTGAAGGGCACAATCTGCTCAAAGCCGCCCGCAGTATAGAGCCTGAGGCGCAGGGGCATGAGCATGCCGGGCAGGGTAGGTGTGCGACAAAAGACCTGGAAATTGTCGTTATTACAATTCACGGTGGAGTTTATGCCAAAATTGCCAAAAAAGGCGCTATCATCCACTACTTCCAGCAGATCGTTATCCGATATAAGCTCGCCGAAAAGGTTTTGCTGAGTGGCGGCGCCGATATTTTTGATGCTGATACTAAGGCGGGCAGTTTCGCCGGGGTCTAAAACCGCATTGGCATTGTCGATCACCGCGTAGGAAATATACTGTGCCAAGGCAGATTCCACGGGTAAAAACTCGGACACATCGTAAATGCCTCCCATGGAATTATCCAGAAGCAGGTGCAGGCGTAGCATGGTATTATGCGGGGTATCTGGCGCTACAGAAATTACCAGAGGGCTATTTGGAGTAGCACTGCCACCGGCAGGGATGGAAGGATAGCTTACATGCCCTTGCAGGATTTGCACCCAGGGGCTTTCGGTATAAAGAACGCCACCCACGCGATTAAGCGGGCTGGAACCGGTATTGCGCAAGCCAAAATAGAGATTCACCGTTTCGCCGCCATTTACAATGCCGTTGTTATTGCCCTCTATAGAATCATCTACCACCATGGAAGCGGGCACCAGGGTGGCGGTATTTTGGATCTGAATATTGTGTTGCAAAGGCTTGAAATCGTGGGAGTGTATAGTAAGAATTGCGGCACCAGCGCTCATGGAAGCAGGCAGTACCAGGATTACATTACCTTCCGCATCCGTATAGCCACGGGATAAGATATTGGCGCCTTGCGAAAGCACCACCGAAGCGCCTTCCACGGGGTTGCCGGCAGAGTTTTTCACTGCTACATCCAAAAGTGAAAGCCCCACAGGGATATTGGGGATGGTAGCAATCTGGAAGCTATCGGGCACTTTTACAAAGACTTCCATGGTGGGATCTCCTATCAGATTGCACCAATGCGTAAACTTCTCTACGTTTGTTGGAGACGATACGCCAAAGATTTCGTTCATATACAGCTTACCATGCAAGAGACCTTCACCCATGGTACGCATGCCTCTTACAAATACGCCTTCAAAAAAGCCGCCATGCAATACATTATTGAAGGTAGTGTGGGTACTGGAGGTAGCCATGCCAATGGCGGTAACGGAGCCTTTGGGGGCAGCGGTAGTGCCCATGCGGGTAATGGTCTCCGTTTCTGAGGTGCCAGAATAATTGCCGGTTCCGCAAGTAGTTAATACAGCATGCGGCAATTTGTAGCTATTACTTATGGAGCCATCGGAAGGAGGGCTGAAATCTATATAACCTCGAAAGCTATAGAAGCCAATGCCCTGATTTAATGCGTTATTTACCGAGCTTACGTTTTCATTGAAATTGGGCGTATAAAGCTCGGTAAAAGTGGCTTCGGGGTTTATTTCCAGCGCCATTTCTTTGATGTATTTGCTGATATAGATGGTAGAAATACCGGAATAATAGTAATTTGCCACCAAAAGATGGTGGTTTAGCCAAGAGGCTGTATCGATATTGATATCCTTTTCATAAAGGAAAACCTTATTGAGCATTACCAAAAATTGAGAGCTATTTTCTACCGAAATGCGACCGATAAATACATCACCAAGTATATCTCCGGTATTCATAAAGCTATAAGGATAATCTGTACTACCGCCATTATTGCTAAAACAAGGGATGGTGAAGCTACCTGAAGTATCGCCAATAAGCACCACATAGTCTGGACGCGTGGCAGAGTTATTGTAGCGATTCCGAATATAGGTTTGAATGGAAGAAGTGGAAGAGCCGGCGCTATTGGTAGCAGTAGTAGCGATATCCACATCCGCACCCTTCTGCCTTTTCCAAAGTACATAAGCGTTTAAGGCATTGAGGAAAGTATTATCTGTGGTATTGCCATGGATAATCAGGTAGCGGGGCGGAGTATTTGCCAAGAGGAGATGGCGATAATCTTCAAAATTGAGAATAAAGGATTCGTAAGTTTTGGCAAATGCTGCGCTGAGGAATTGCGGTTCGGCTGGCAATTCGTTGCTGCTGGCATCGTTTGTGTAGTTTACGCGCAATTCGATCTTTTGCCTTACGCAAAGCTCACCCGTGGCAGCATCATACACAAAAGGGCTTATCGATATATTTACAATGCGCAGCTCGCGCAAGAGCATGGGGGCGCTATGGCTTACAAAGTTTGCAGGATATTGCCCCTGTCCGCGGTAAAAACCTTCACTATAGCTAAAGCTGCGGGCGGTTTCCGGTAAGCTGGCATCTTGCACCGGATAGGGATTGATGCCACTTAGTACGCTCATTTGGCTATTTTGCACTTCCAGCGAAATGCCGCCCTGGGCAGGAATAGCGATATAGGTATTAAAAAGCGGTAATTCCGGAAGACCTGTTTCGGCTAAATAGTGTGCTTCTGCCAGCTCAATCTTTTGAAAGCTTTTTCCAGCAGCCTGTAGCTCGCTCAATCTGTATTCAGGTAAGTGAAACTGGATCTTCATTCCCTGGCTATCGCGCTGTAAAATGCGATATGGCGAGGGACTTACGGTTAATTCCGGTGTAAGTGCAATAAGTTGCCAAGCCCAAAGACTCAGCACCAAAAGCAAGAATCTCTTCATGTTATTTCCCTTATTTAATATTGTAAAGAATAAAAAACGTTCAGCTAAATTGTTGAGATTTTGCTTGAACACACTTTTTTGAGGGGGAAGGAATTGTCAAGCAGGGATTTGCCGTATTTCTATATTAGTTGCACAGTCAATATTTGCTGGCAAAAAACTGATAATTAGGGAGGATATTCAAGATAATGATAATAAGGGATTTAGCCTGGAAGTATGGGGCTATTATTGAGAATAATTGAAGGCATAAAAAGCGCTTGAGTCAGTTTTTATTTGCTGCCCGGAAAGGGGATATTTTGGCGATAACCAAGATATTTTATTACAGGCTTTGTAAACAGGGTGGGTAAGCCATTAATAGTTTTGCAAGCAAGTATTATCCCCGAAATTGTGGGTTTGCAGCCAAGTTAAAGGCTGTCCGGAAATGCTGGCAACATGCCTGCCGTATTTGGGGCTGTCCAGAAATACGCAAACATCACCATATCAAGAAATGAACACACCTGAAATGTAGGGGTTCAAGGCACCCAAACCCGCCGTATTTTACGCGCAACAGGTAATCATTATGGATTGTGTATCAATAAATAACGGTGTGCGCTACGCGCACGCTTTGTCAAAAGCGGGCGCAAAGCATTGCGCCCCTACATTTCCAATGTTACAGATATCGTGCTTGGTTTTGGCATTTCGGGACAGCATCCTGCCTCCTTTGTTGCCCTCGCAATGCCCTCGCCTCGACCCACAAAAAGCCGGTAGAGACGAGGGCATTGCGAGGGCAGCAGACGGGTAGCCGTGTCTTATACTGAAGTAGGGTGCCGCTTTTTTGCAATAGAATTGGCATTGTTTGGGGGATGTTTTTGAGGGTTTTCTCGGGCATTGCCAAAATGATGTGCTGGACTCATGCTATTTGAGATCAATAAACGAACTTGAGGCTGTCCAGTAATACGAAAAACAACATAACAACAAGAAATGTCCACACCTGAAATGTAGGGGTTCAGGGCACCCAAACCCGCCGAAAATTACACGCAACATGTAAGCATTATGGATTGTGTATCAATAAATAACGGTGTGCGCTACGCGCACGCTTTGTCAAAAGCGGGCGCAAAGCATTGCGCCCCTACATTTCCAATGTTACAGATATCGTGCTTGGTTTTGGCATATCGGAACAGCCCCCATAAATCTTATTTTTCGCTTTTCAGCTTCTCCATCTCCGGCTTTACTTTCGTTTCGTAGCAATCCGGACAGATGGAATGTGAGAAAATGGTATCCGTATGTTCGGAAATATAGCCTTCCACCTCTTGCCAATAGTTATTGTCCGAACGGATTTTCTTGCAGTAGGAGCAGATGGGGAGTAGCTTTTCCAGGGAGCGTATCTGCGTGGCGGCAGCTTCCAATTCCTGACGCTGCTTTTCCAGCCTCAGGGCAGATTTTACGCGCTGCACCAATTCCAAATTCGAGAAGGGTTTGCTAATGAAATCCATGGCGCCCAGCTCGAAGCTGCGAGCCAAAGGCTCCATATTGTCATCCAACGAAGCAGCGGTAATCATAATCACCGGAATATAGGAAAGCGTGCTATCCTGCTTGATCCATTCCAATACATCATAGCCGCTTACCCCCGGCATCATGATATCCAAAAGCAGGAGGTCTGGGGGATTCAGACCTATTACTTCCATCATCTCTTTGCCATTCGTAAAAAGCGTTTGATTTGTAAATCCGGCTTGGTTCAGCACGGTTTTGATGAGCTTTAGGTTAATGGCATCGTCATCCAACACATAGATAGTCATCTTTTTAATAGCTTCATTGGGAGTCATGGCTTACCTCTTTTTCTTTTTCAGGGAATCTGCGTGTTCAAACATCGCATCCAGGGTTTTGTGGCGGTCAAATAGCGCTAAGGTCTGTTGCAACTGTTTATCTTGCAAGGCGGTAATCTTGTATGCCTCCAGGTCTCCATATACTTTGCGCACCATTTCGCTTTTGAGCGTGTTTTCAATGTAGGCGCGGGCGCTATCGAGATCTGCCAAAGTGTAATCTACTTCGTTTTTGCGAGCATAGCTGAGGAACTCCTGCATCATCATATCCGTAATGCGGGGGTCTTTGGATACCTTGATATCGTGCTCCAAAAGGTAATCCACGGTGAAATTGAAGAAGATGTTTTTGCGGCGCAATTCAGCGGAAAACTTGGTTAAGAACTCGTTTTCCATCTCGATATCCGGCGTAATGCCGCCGCCGCCAAATACTTCCCTGCCTTGGGCGGTATAATACACTTTGTTATGGTTTTCCTCATCTTCTTTGCTGAGGTCTTCCTTGCTTACTTCTTTGCCTTTCAGGCGTTTATCATTACTCATCTTGTGAATGCAGCGTCCGGATTTGATGTAATAATAGGAAGTGGTAATCTTTACACCATTGCCATTGGAAAGCGGCAGAAGCTGTTGCACGCTGCCTTTGCCAAAGGTATTTCTGCCCACTACCAGCCCCTTATCCCAATCCTGCAAGCTGCCGGCAAAGATTTCCGATGCCGAGGCTGAGGCTTCGTTTACCATTACCACGATGGGATAATCCCGCGCTTTGGTATTATAGCGGGTATAAAGGGCATCCTGGCGCGTGCGTCCCTTGGTTTCCACCACCAGTTTATTGCCACCGATAAATTCATTTACGGTATCCACTGCCTGGTCGAGAAGTCCGCCGGGATTGAAGCGCAAATCCACGATCAAGCCGGTAATTCCTTCCGCTTCCAGGTTCTTTAAGGCTTCGCGCACTTCGGAACTTGTGTTTTCATTGAACTGGCTAATGCGCATATAGCCCGTGCCATTGGCAGTTTTGAAGTAATAGGGCACGCTTTTGATCTTGATAATCTCGCGCACGATGGTAAAATCTATGGGATCGGCTACTCCGGGGCGCATGATGGTGATAATCACCGTGCTGCCCACATCACCCCGCATGTGTTTGATGGATTCATCGGTGGTCATGCCCACCACGTTTTTGCCATCCACCTTGATGATCTTATCTCCGGCGGTAATGCCCATGCGATAGGCGGGAGTACCTTCCATGGGCGAAACCACTGTAATATAATCCCCTATCTTATCGATCTGAATACCCAAACCGCCAAAAGAGCCTTTGGTGCTGGTGGTAAAATCCTTGAACTCATCGGCAGTGAAGTAATTGGTATGCGGGTCTGTGGAATCCAGCATTCCCTTGATGGCAGCTTCGATAAGCTCCTCGTCTGAAAGCTCGGTAACGTAATTCTGCTTCAGCTTCATTAGCACTTCGCTAAAAAGCTGCAACTGAGTATATACGTTTCCAGAACCAACTGCCCGGGCTTGCGCCTGAGCAAAAGAATTGGTGGCAAATAGCAAGAGTACGGCAGTAAGAATCCATACTGCCGATATGGTAATAAGCGCTCTTTTTTGTTTGGGTTTCATGTATCTATAGTCTCCTAAACTAATTCCAAAGCTTTCAGAACTGCCCGATGCAGATCTTCCGGTGCTTTTGAAGCGTCGAGTACAAGGTATCTGTACTGCTGTTTTTTGGCAATAACTAAAAACTGTTCGCGTACTTTTTGGTGAAAAGAAAGAGCTTCCTGCTCCAATCTATCAAGGCTACGCTCCCGAATGCGAGCCAAACCTTCCTCGGCGGGAAGATCCAGCAAAATAGTAAGATGCGGCTGCAAGCCAAAGGTGGCAAAACGGGTAAGCACGTCGATAAAATCTGTATTGAGTTTCCGCGCCGCACCCTGATAGGCATAAGTGCTATCATAGTAGCGATCCGAGATTACCATCTTGCCTTTAGCTATGGCGGGCAGGATAAGCTCTCCCGTATGCTGGGCGCGCGAGGCACTATAAAGCAGAAGCTCGGTTTCCGGCAGCATTTCGGGCGTGGCGGGGTCCAGGATAACGCGGCGGATGGCTTCGGCAATGGTAGTGCCGCCAGGCTCGCGGGTGCTAAGAAAAGGGATGCCCTTGCGTTCGAGGTATTCGCATAAGAGCTTTATCTGCGTGCTCTTGCCGCAACCTTCTATGCCTTCAAATGTAATGAACTTGCCTTTCATGATGCCTACAAAATGGTATCGTGCAGATAGTGGAGATCGTCCCGACTGGGGTTATCGATGAGGTAATGTGCGCCGCGGCTTTCTTTGCGCGCCAGGGCACTGCGGGTAACGGCAATGGCAATCACCGCCATATTACGGGTTTCCACCACTTCACGGCGCACCGCATTGTGTTGATAGAAGTTATTAATCTCGTTATAGATATTTTCCAGGCGTGAAAGGGCGTATTTGAGCAGGCGGCGGGAACGGCGAATACCCACATAGCCCTGCATGATGGTGCCCAATATCTCGCGGTTATGGCTAATCACCACCCATTCGTTTTCGTTAAAATCCCCCATCAGGCGCCAACGGGGAATCCTGGGAAACGCCACATCCTCATCCATCGAGGGGTGATTTGCCGCATTATACGCCACTACCAGCGCTTCCAAAAGGGAGTTCGATGCCAAGCGGTTTGCCCCATGCAAGCCGGTGCAGGATACTTCGCCGGCGCAATAGAGATTGCGGATATCCGTAATGCCATCGATGGTGGAAAGCACGCCGCCGCAGAAGTAATGTGCTGCCGGCGCAACGGGGATAAGCTCCACGGTAAAATCAATATCCCGCTCCTTTAAGCGGCTATCAATATAGGGGAAATGGCTTTTAAGCTGCTCGGTAGGCACCTTGGTGGCATCCAGCCAGCAAAACTTCTCCCCCCGGCGTTTTAGCTCGCTATCGATAGCGCGGGAAACGATATCGCGCGGAGCGAGATTTGCCTTGGGATGGTAGTTTTCCATAAAAGAGCTGCCATCCGAGAGCCTCAATTGCGCACCTTCGCCTCTTAAAGCCTCGGAGATGAGGAAGGTATCGCCTTCGGGACTCCAGAAGGCAGTGGGATGGAACTGCACAAACTCCATATTCGCCAGCCGGGCACCTGCAAGGCGCGCCATCGCCATACCATCGCCAGTAGCTACTTCCGGATTTGTATTATGGCTATAAATCTGGGCAGCGCCGCCGGTAGCAAGCATGGTTTTACGGGCTTTAAAGATATCCACCGCGTAAGTGGCGGAATCCATTACATAAGCGCCCCAGCATGAGATGCCGGGGATAAAGCATTCGTCATTGGCTACATGGTGTTGGGTAATAAGGTCGATAGCAATGCGGTTTTCGTAAATATCGATATTCACATTGCTGAGGCAATTGCGGATAAGCGCATGCATGATCTGGTGTCCGGTACTATCTGCGGAATATGCCACGCGGCGATGGCGATGCCCGCCTTCCATGGTAAGTGAGAGGTTTTCCAGGCGGTGATCATAGCTGGGATCGCGACGCGTAAAATCCGTGCCCAAATCCATCAGGTATTGGATAAGCCCCGGTCCTTGCTCGATAATCTGGCGAATCACCTGCTTTTTGCCCAGCTCGGCACCGGCACTAAAGGTATCCTCTATGTGTTCATCAAAGCTATCCGTAGCATCGATGGCGGCGGCTATCCCGCCCTGGGCATATTCGGTATTGCAATCCTGCAGGCTGCGTTTGGTTACTACCGCTACCTTGCCTTTCTTGGCTGCTTCCAAGGCAAATACCAAGCCGGCAATGCCGCTGCCCAAAACCAGATAATCATATTCATATACCACCCTATACCTCCTTATTTATCAGATACAAACCCATTACCAAGGCATTCTCAGGAGGCTCCTGATAGTAGTTTTTGCGGGTGCCCAAGCTCTGAAAACCCAGGCTTTGATATAGCCGGATAGCGGGCAGATTGGATTCTCTTACATCCAGGTAAAAGTACCAGTGCCCTCTTTGGATAAGGCTCTGCATGCTTTCTTTTAAGAGCAGGCGACCGTAACCCTGCCTTTGATACTTTGGATCCACGCCAAAATTGATAATCACAGCTTCATCCAACGCCACAAGATAGATGATATAGCCCAAGAGCTTGCCCTCTTTTTCCAATACCCAGGCAGTGCCGAAGGGTAAATCTCCAAAGGCTTCCAGCGGCCAGGGGTCTGGGAAGACCCGGGTTTCCAATTCGTGGATGGCGGGAAGGTCTTGAGGAATAGCAAGGCGAAACTCAGGCTCCATTTTTCTTACATCTTTTCCGGGGCGGAAATGCCCATGAGGTCAAATACTATGCCCATCACCGTCTTGGTGGTATCCAATAGCATCAGCCGCGCCAAAGAAAGCTCTTTGGACTTTGCGCTTACTATCTGATAGCGGGCATAATATCGGTGGATAATGGCGGAAAGCTCTTCCAGATAGGTAGCAAGGCGGTGCGGCTCCCGATACTCTGCAATAAGCTCGAGCAGCTCCGGCAGATCGGCTAATCTCTGAATGATTGCCAGCTCTTCCGGTTTAGTGAGCTTTTTCACCAGGTCTTTCTTGAAGCTGCGCGGCCAAACCTTATCTTTACGCGCCTTTTTGATGATGCTACAGATGCGGGCGTGGGCGTATTGGCAGTAATAAACGGGGTTTTCGTTATTCTGCTTCAGCGCCAGCTCCAGGTCAAAATTGAGATGCGCATTCGCCTTGCGGGCAATGAAGAAATAGCGGGCGGCATCTTTGCCCACCTCGCTTACAAGGTCGTCCATCGTTACTATCTTACCGGCGCGTTTGCTCATCTTTACCCGTTCGCCGCTTTCAAAGAGATTTACCTGCTGCAAATAGATGATTTCCAGCATCTCATCATCATAACCCATGGCGCGGAAGGCAGCGCGGATGCGCGGAACATAGCCGTGGTGGTCTGGACCAAAGATATCGATCAAGGTATCGAATCCACGCTGAATCTTGGTAAGATGATAGGCAAGATCGGGCACGAAATAGGTGATGCTGCCGTCGGATTTCATCAGCACGCGGTCTTTATCATCGCCGTATTTGCTGGAAGCAAACCAGATGGCTTCTTCCTTTTCATAAGTGCAATCCGCTTCGGTAAGGTAAGATAGCACTTCTTCTACCACCCCTTCGGCACGCAGGGTCTTCTCGGATACCCAGCCATCGAAATATACATCAAAGCGTTCCAGAGAATTGCGCTGCATTTCCAATAGCTCGGATAAGGCAAAATCCTTAAGGCGCTCCATCCGGTCTTTTTCCGTCATCATAAATACGCGGATGCCATCTGTGGCATTCAATTTGTGCGCCAAATGCTTTACATATTCGCCGTGATATGCCTCGTATGGGAATTCGCCTATACGATCTCCCTGAATCTCACGCAGGCGAAGCTCCAGCGATTCCGCCAGGATATCCACCTGATTACCGGCATCGTTGATGTAAAACTCACGGGCGGGATCAAAGCCCACGCGCCTCATTACCCGGTACAAGGTATCCCCAAAGGCAGCGGCACGGGCACTTACGATATTCAGAGGTCCCGTGGGATTGGCAGATACAAATTCCAGCAGCACGCGCTCACCCTTGCCAAAATCCGAGGTGGCATATTCCGCGCCGGTAGCGCGTATTTCGCTAAAGACGCGCTGATAAAAGGAGGGCGAGAGGTAAAAATTGATAAAGCCGGGACCAGCAAGCTCTACCTTCTTGTAGTTCTTGCTTTTCTTTAGCTCTTTGATGAGCGCTTCCGCCAGGGATTTGGGTGCTTTTTTGTTATCTTTTGCCAAGATCATGGCGCAATTTGTAGAGAAATCCCCATGTTCGGTATTATTGGGGATTTCCACGCTGTATTCGCGCTCGCGCTTTAGCTTTAGTTTATCTATCACTTCCGTGATGTGAGCATGAATAATCTCTTTGATCATGGTGATTCCTCTATCGGACTCTCGCTTTTTACTTTCTCAAACAGTTCATCTATTTTGTAATAATCGCGGGTATGCGGCAGGAAGATGTGCACGATGAGATCTGCCAAGTCGATCAAAATCCATTGGGCATATTCCAGCCCTTCCTTGCTCAAAACCTTTAGCTTATGCTCTTTCGCCATATCTATGAGGTAATTTGCAATTGCCTTATTGTGCAGGTCTGAATTACCTTCGCATACCACGATGATATCCGTATAATCCGTTTTACCCTGCACTTCATAAGTGCGGATATTCTCCGCTTTCTTTTCCTGTAGCCATTCTATAATGGCATTATACTTGATATTGTCCGGCAATATCTCCTCCACTTTATCACTTGATATATTCTTCATAATCGCGTCCCACGATGATATCAAAATCCGCACTGTGGTATTCGTTCATCGCACTCGTCCAGCGGCTGATTCCGGTCATCTTTTGCAAGCGCTTAAGGTCTTGCATATCGCCTTTGCGAATTACGATAATGGATTTATCGTAGATGGGGCGGGGAGTATCTCCCAGGCTCACCACCTCGATATTCTTATGCGCAATGGCAGCGGCAAATTCAGCCGCCAATTGCTCGTATCCGCAGCCATTTAGCACCAATACCTTGATGGCGGGCAATTGGTCTTCCAAATACTCACCAGTATCCGGCGCGGCATTTTTGCTCTTCAGATATACGAAAAACCCCAGCCCCAGCAGGATAAGCGCTATAGCGGGGTAAATCAACCAAGGGCTTGTGAACCACTTTTTTTGAGGCGCCCCATTTGTCAAATCCATATCTTCAGGCATGGCTTTGAACTACCTCATTTATCGTTTTCTTTAGCTTACTAAAGCTGGTCTCAAAGGGTTCGGGGATCACCCTTTGCCCGCTTACCACGTGCATGAAATTGCTATCCCCATGCCAGCGCGGCACCAAGTGCAAATGCAAGTGCTCGGCAATGCCTGCTCCGGCAGCTTCACCCAGGTTCATACCGATATTTACGCCATCCGGATGATACACCCGCCTTAGCGCCTGCTCGCAGATGCGCGTTATCTCATTCATTTCCTGCCAGATGGCCTTATCCAGCTTGCTCAGGCAGCTCTCGTGCACATAAGGAACCACCATCAGATGCCCGTTATTATATGGATAGCGGTTTAGCATTACATAGCAGTAAGTTGCACGGTATAAAATGAGATTTCCCTCGTCATCCTTTAGGCTATTTGCCCGGCACATTACGCAATCTGTGGGCTTTTCGCCCAAGATGTATTCCATGCGCCAGGGGGAATAGAGGTATTCTCGACTCATTGCTTTTTAATCCCGTATGCGCTTTTCGCCAAAGAATAGCTTACTCTCTGGCGCTATCTCGTTTTGATAAACTATGTTATGCCCTGGTAAAACGCTATTTGCGCCGATTGTGGCATCCTCGATAAGGCTATTGGGTCCCAGATACACGCCGGATTCTACGCGGCATTTGCCTTGCAGGATGCTACCGGCGCCTATCTCCACATCCTTTGATAGCTCCACCTCATCACCTATGTAGATGGTGGCGGGGTTGTACATCATCACGCCATTATTTAGCCAATACTTACGTACCCGATCCACATAGATATCTTCCAGCTCGGCTAATTGCTCTTGCGAATTGACGCCGGATACTTCCATAAGGTCTTCCAATACTACGCCTTCCACAATCTCGCCAGCTTTATATAAAATGCTCAAAGTATCGGTAAGGTAATACTCGCCTTGTTCATTTTCGTTTTTGATCTCTGCCAAAGCCCGAAAGAGCTGCGCTTTATCGAAGCAGTAGATTCCGGTATTAAATTCCTGAATCTTACGCTCTTCCTCGCTGGCATCTTTATATTCCACAATGCCTTTGATTTTGCCTCTCGCATCCCGAAGCATCCTGCCATATTTGCCGGCATCTTCCAAGATGGCGGTAAGCACGGTTGCCGCCGCCCCCGTCTCTTTATGCGCTTTGTAAAGCTTTTGAAGGGTTTGGGCAGTAAGCAGCGGAACGTCTCCACAGAGGATAAACACATCGCCTTCAAAGCCTTCCAAAGCATATTCCGCCACCTGCACGGCATGGCCGGTGCCCAGCTGCTCCGTCTGCTCCGCAAATACGATGCGCTCATCTGGAGAAAGGCAGGCAATTACGCTTTCTTTTTGCCAGCCAATCACCACGGCAATCCTTTGGCAATTAAGGCTTACAGCGGTATCCACCACCCTTTGCACCATCGGCTTTTCCGCAATGGGAAAGATTACCTTGGCATATTCGCTTTTCATGCGCGTGCCTTTACCGGCAGCCAATACTATCGCAGCAAGTGCTTTCATTTTATTCTCCTGTTTATTCAGCTCGCAAAAAAGCTGACGCATAGTTTTATCTAATACCGGGTGCAGCGCCTCCGGCACCAAATTACTCATCAATTCCAAAGCAAAAAGGCGACGATGAAAATCCGCATGCGGTATAGTCAAATCCGCAGTTTCCAGCACCATATCCTCCGCCAAAAGGATATCGATATCGATATTGCGGGGACCCCATTTGAAGTCCCGCCGGCGTCCCATGGCGTTTTCGATATCCATTGTTAGCCTTAGCAGTGCTTCCGGCTTTAGTTCGCTTTCAATCTCAAGCACCTGATTCCAAAAGTTCGGCTGCTCCTCATATCCATAAGCCTTGCTTTCCAAAAGGGGCGAAGTGCGCCGCAGCTTTAGCTCCGGGCGCTCTTGCAGTTTCGCCAGTGCTATGGAGATTTGCCGTATGGGTTCATCCAGATTTGAACCCAGGATCAGGTGATAAATCATGCCCGCTGCCGCGAAATCTCTACTTCCACGCTGCGCAAGCTGCCTTTTATAGGCACTGCCGGCTTTTGGATGCAGATTTTGAGACCGGTAAGCAGCGGATAATCCGCCAAAAGCTTATCCGCAATAGCATTGGCGCAACATTCCAAAAGCTGGAATTGCTGGCTTTCCATGGTGTCTTTGATATCGTTGTAAACCATCGTATAATCCACGGTATCCGCCAGATGACGGATGCTTGTATCCAGCGCCGGATCGGTATAAAGCGTTGCACTTACGATAAATCGCTGCCCCAAGCTGCGCTCTTCGGCATGCACACCGTGAAATCCGTAAAAGACCATTTCATTCAGTCGTATCTTCAATTTTCCTCACAATTTCCACTTTGAACTTATCGCCAAATATGCGATCAAAATACCTTATTATTAAAAAACTAAGCGCCATTGCCGCAAAAGCAAGAGCAATGCTGATGAGTTCGCCAAAGAAAAGCTGTGCAACGAGAAATGCCCCAAAGAGAAAGGCGATGGGCATTACAAAGATGATCAGGCTCGCCAAAATGCGGTCTTTGGCAGAAATATCCAGCTCCACCCTATCCCCCACCTGTAGCGGCAGAGCGCTGGAAAGCGTAAAAACCGCCGGCGTATTCTTGGAAAAGCAGAAGCCCCGCATCTGGCAGGATTTGCAGCCGCTGCCGCGCTGAACTTCCACCTTTACAGTGCTGCCATTTACCTCGCACACCACGCCGCTATCGGCTACATGTTCACTACTCATGTCCCATCTTCCTCAATATATTCGTGCTGCTTTTGCCTTCGGTAAAGCCCAAACTCTTTACCTCTCCCCCATTTGCCAATACCTCACGCGCGCCCACAATCTGCTCTGGCGCCCAGTCTCCGCCTTTTACCAATATATCCGGCAAAATGGCAGTAATCAGCTTCAATGGCGTATCTTCATGAAAGATGCAGATATAGCTTACGGATTCGAGGGCTGCCAAAACCAGTGCGCGGTCTTCCTGAGAGTTTAGCGGTCGCCCTTCGCCCTTTAGCCTTTTTACCGAACTATCGCTATTTAAGCCCAATACCAGATAATCCCCCAGTGCCCGCGCTTCCGCCAGATAGCGCACGTGTCCGGCATGCAGGATATCGAAACAGCCATTGGAAAAGACTATTTTCTTTCCCGCTTTTCTGGCGTTTGTCACCACTTGCTGTAGTTCTGGCAGGCTTAGTATCTTATTTTCCATCTTTCAGATACTCCAATATCTCCTGTGTATTTACGGTGGCAGTGCCCATTTTGCTTACCACTACTCCCGCGGCGGTATTTGCCAGCCTTGCGGCAGTTTCGATATCCGCACCGGCTGCAAACGCCAGGCTCAGCGCACTTATCACCGTATCTCCCGCACCAGATACATCATACACCTCTCTTGCCGCAGTAGGCAAATGCAATGCTTCCGGCGCCTTGCCAAAGATAAACATCCCTTTGGAGCCGCGCGTTACCACCAAATACTGGATTTTCATTCGCGCACGCAAGCCAAAGGCTTGGCTATGAAACTCGCTTTCGCTCTCGAAGCTAAGCCCCAGATTCAGTATGAGTTCCTTGTAATTCGGTTTAAATATCTCCACACCTTCATAAGCAAAGAAGTTCTTTTGCTTTGGGTCCACACTTACGCCCACCCGGTATTCTTTACAGAGCTTTAGCGTGGCGGAGATGATTTCCGGACTCAGCAGCCCCTTATTATAGTCTTCTATCACCAAAAAGTCGCAGTTTTTAAGCTCTTTTTTGATGCTCTTTATCAATCGCGCACTAATCTTTTCATTGGGGTAAAAGGTGTCCTCAATATCAATGCGCACTATCTGCTGATTCACCGCACCAATACGGGTTTTGATGGTGCTCTTGCGCGCCGCATCTGCTACCAAGCCTTCCGTGTTAAGCCCCTTTTCGTTAAATAGCTTATGAATGATTTTGGCAGTGCTGTCTTTGCCCGTAAGCCCCACACAACATACCTCTGCCCCCAAAGACGCTATATTCAGCGCCACGTTTGCCGCCCCGCCCAGCCGGTATTCTTCGCGGTTTATCTCGATTACCGGTACCGGCGCTTCCGGCGAAATGCGCTGCACCTTGCCCCACTGATAGCTATCCAGCATAATGTCCCCCAAAACCATCACCTTCAGCCCCTTAAAGGCTTGGCACAAAGCTTGCATCTTAGGCATTTGTCTTTACCTCCAGCGGCGGAACAGGATAGTTTCCGTTAAAGCAAGCGTAGCAATAGTTTTCCGGATGTTCCACGCAGCTTTTTAGTCCCGCCAAATCTATATGTTTCAGGCTTTCCACTCCGATGCTCTGACGGATTTCTTCCAAAGAAAAGCGGTTTGCCGCCAGCTCTTCCACCCGTGGCGTATCGATGCCATAATAGCAGCTATAACGCACTTGCGGGCTTCCAATGCGCAGGTGGATTTCCGCCACGCCCACGGCTTTTAAGAGCGCCACAATCTTGCGGATGGTGGTGCCGCGCACGATGCTATCATCTATCAGTACAATGCGTTTGCCGGTAAATATGTTTGGCAATACATTAAACTTCTGCCTTACGCTCTCGTCCCGGCTGCTCTGCTGCGGTTTGATAAAGGTTCTGCCGATATAGTGATTGCGGATTAGCCCCAGCGAAAGCGGAATGCCACTTTGGGCGCTATAGCCCATCGCGATGAAGTTTGAAGAATCCGGCACCGGCACCACATAATCTGCCATTAGCCCCGCATCCTGCTTTGCCAAAGCCTGCCCCAGCCGCTCGCGCACGCGGTAAACATCTTCGCCAAAATGGAAGCTATCCGGTCTTGAGAAATAAATATGCTCAAAGCTGCAATGTTGCGGGCGCTTGATATCGCGATAGAGATTGGGATCGTTTTCAATAATGCGGATGCCTTCGGCGCTTACCTTTACAATGCCCGCCGCCGGGATTTCCTTGCGGTCTTTTACGCCCAGCGTATCTAAGGCACAGCTTTCAGATGCCACTACCACCGCACCACCCTCCAAACGCCCCCACATCATGGGGCGAATGCTATAGGGATCGCGAAACATATACATGGCATCGCGCACACAAAGCACTGTGGAATATGCGCCTTGAATATCCCGCATGAGATGGCGGATGGCTTCGATAATGCCTTCGCCTTTGCGCATTACCTGCCAGGCAATGTATTTTACCAGTAGCTCACCATCGTTATCGCTTTTGAAATAAACGTTTTCGCTCTCCAAAAACTCCCGCATGGCAGCATAATTTACCACATCGCCATTGGATGCCAAAGCGTAAGCAGGCCCCGCCAAAGTCTCCACCATATGCGGCTGAGTATTAAACTCCGTAGCCGAACCCTTAGTGGGGTAGCGAACGTGTCCAATGGCAATGCTGCCAGGCAATTCCGCCAGACCTTCGTCGTTGAAAACCTCTTTGATAAGCCCCATCTTTTTGCGCAGGCGAATTATCCGCCCATCCGATACCGCCATCCCACAGCTTTCCTGCCCTCGGTGTTGGATGGCAAAAAGCCCCAGCGCCACGAGTTTTGCCGCTTCCGGGCTTCCGTAAACTCCCATTATTCCGCACATCAGCGTTTTCCTTTTTTACTAAAAGTGATTTTATTTTCTCTGCCGTTTCTTAGGCGGCTTATGTTTTCTTTGTGTTTATAGATTATCATTCCCACCACCAGGATGGTAAAGCAAAGTAGCGCAATATTCGGCAGTTCCGCCCGCCATTCTTTGATAATCTCATATATAAGCAGCGATAGCGCCGCAAGTATCGAACCCAGCGATACATAGCGCGAAGCCGCCACTACCAGAATGAATACGCCCAGCGCCAAAAGCAAGCCCCAGGGCAGTAGCGCCAAAACCACGCCTGCCGCTGTGGCTACCCCCTTGCCGCCTTTGAACTTTAGCCACACGGGGAAGATGTGCCCCAAGATGGCAATCAAGCCACAAAGCACCACCAGCGCCGGCAGTTCCGGATAAACCCCTTTTGCCAGTAGCACCGCCACTATCCCCTTGCCCATATCCAAGAGCAGCACCAACACGCCCACCAGGGTGCCAAATTGCCTTAAGGCATTGGTGGCGCCAATATTCCCGCTGCCCCCCGCGCGGATATCTGTCCTAAAGAAAAGCCGCGCCAATATCCAGCCGATGGGGATACTGCCCAAAAGGTAAGCTATTAGCGGCATTATGTATTTAATCATCTGCATATTCGGGATCATCCTTGCCCCGCCCTTTGAAGACCAGACGGATGCTTACGCCTTCAAATTTGAAGATCTCGCGGATTTGGTTATGGATAAATTTCCGGTAATTTTCCGTAATCAGCGCCGGCGCATTGCAGAAAAAGATAAAGACCGGTGGTTTTACCTGCGCCTGCGTAATATAATAGATCTTTACATGGCGTCCGGAAGGGTGCGTAGGCGGACGCTTATTTACCACGCGTTCCATGAACTTATTTAGTTCCGAAGTGGGAATGCGTTTCTCGCTTTCTTCCTCGATTTTCATGATGCTTTCCATCAGTTTATGAATGCGTTGATGCGTTTTTGCGGAGATAAAGATTACCGGCGCAAATTGCAGAAAAGGCATTTCGTAATGCAGGTTTTTGATGTATTTACCCGTGCTGCCGCTATCTTTTTCTACCAAATCCCATTTGTTATAGACGATTAGGATTTCTTTCATCTTGCGTTGGGCATAGCTGGCAATTTTGAGGTCTTGCTGCGAGATTTCCTCGGAAGCATCCAATACAAGCACTACGATGTCGCTTCTATCCACCGCCTCAATGGTGCGCATTACGCTAAAGTATTCCACGCCATATTCCACCTTTGTGCGGCGCCGTAGCCCGGCGGTATCCACCAAAATGTAATCCCGCCCATGGTAGCGGATGGGGCTATCGATGCTATCCCGCGTGGTGCCGGGAATCTCGGTGACAATCTGTTTTTCATCTTTTAAGAGCAGATTGATGATGGAGCTTTTGCCCACATTGGGCTTGCCCACCACGGCGATGCGGGTATTTTCCTTTTTCTCTTCGTGCCCCGCCGGCATGGCATCTGGCATCAGCTTGCAAAGCTCGTCCAGGAAGTTGCCCGTATTTCTGCCATGCGAAGCCGAGATGGGAACGGCATCGCCAAAGCCAAGCTGCAGGAAGTCATAAAGCTCCCATTCCAGCTTCTCATTATCCGCCTTATTTGCCACCAATAATACACGGTCGCGATGCGGATAGAGAATCTTGGCAATGGCTTTATCCAAATCCGTTGCCCCCGTTTGCGCATCCACCATAAAGAGGATGATGTCGCTCTCCTCAATGGCAAGAAGCGCCTGATGCATGATCATCTTATCCATGCTGTCTGCGCTATCGTACACGATGCCGCCGGTATCCACGATGATGAATACTTTACCGTTCCATTCCACCTCTTCGTGCTTGCGGTCGCGCGTGATTCCCGCTTCAAAATCCACAATGGCAGAGCGCTTGCGGGAAAAGCGATTGAACAAAGTGGATTTACCCACGTTTGGTCTGCCTAAAATTGATACTATATATTTTTTCATGCTTTTACTACCTTAATCTTAAATTAGTTCCAGCATTTTTTAAGCCCCATATTTGTCAAGAAATGCCGCTGAATTTCAAAGGAGACAGACGCTACGCCCATTACGAAGCTGCCAGTAGTATGCCCGAAAACCATCAAAAGGGGAATGTGAGGTTCAAGATTCTTTGTTGTATGTTCATTTTGTATTTCCGTATTGCCACGATAATCCTTTATTTTTCTGTGCATTAGCTGTGTTTGCGCTGCTTCCCCGTCCCTTCCCCGTCCGTTGTCCGTGGAAGCAACGGGTAAATAACGAGTTACTAATGCTTTTCTTGGCAATGCCGATTTTGGTTTACCAAAGTTGAATTCATTTGAGGAGATTCATATTTGATAATAGGCGATGAAATATGACATTTATAAAGAATCATAAAACTCAAGCTTGTGCAATTTTAAAAGGCTCACTTTCAAACTTGGTGGGTAGCCATCGAATATATTGGATGCGATTATTTCCCGAAATGATGGCATCCTACCAGTCTTGTCCCGTCAGGGACAGTGGTTCAGGTAGCCCAGGGTGTGCTTGCCAAAAACGAGCTTGCGAGTTTTAGGCAAGATCACCCTGGGTAATGGTTGCGTTTTGATGGTTGTCTTTTATCCCCCAGCCTCCCCTTAGATTTACTCCCCAAAAAAGCGTTTTTGGGGAGTAAATCTAAGGGGAGGGCTGGGGTTTTATTTATCATATTGCTACATAACGCGATTGCTATCTAAAATGCCACTCCTAACGGAGTTCTGCTCGGTTGTATGTTTTAGCATTTCTTGAAGATACCAAATTCCGAACTTATCTGATAATGGTAAAATGGATAGCACAACAAGAAATGTCCTCACCTGAAATGTTCCGCCACTTGAAGTCAATGGCGCTTGTGCACCGTGGAGTTTATAGCGACAAGATGTCGCTTTTACAATCAAACGGCAAGATGCCGTTCCCACGATAAAACAATCCGTGGTATCCGTCAAAATCCGTTCAAT
>JAQVIX010000138.1 GCA_028695495.1 Candidatus Cloacimonadota bacterium
AGTTCTGATAGTGTAATTTTGCACTGCGTAATCCCTAATAAACTGGTGATCCCAGTTGCGTGAAATAAGCTCTTTTATCCCTGCTGCCAAAGCTTTAACATCTTGTGTGGGAACCAGTATTCCACATTCGGGGGTTAAGATGTGTTCACTCCCGCCATTGATGGTAGCCAGCACCGGCAGCCCTGTAGCCAAAGCTTCCACCACCGCGATACCAAAGCTTTCAATAAAGCTGGGATGCACTAATGCGTCATGTTCCCGCAAGAGCGCAGCCACCTCAGAAGCTGTTTTTTCTCCTAAGAAGCTGATTTGTTTGCTGATGCCCAGATCTTTCGCCAGCGATTCCAATTTACTGCGATACTTCCCATCACCCACGATAGACAGTTTGATGTCTTTATCCCCCAAAAGTGCTAAGGCTTGAAATAGAACCTGCACCCCTTTATTATATATAAGATTACCGATAAAAATGAAACGGGAGATTGTAGGCGCATGCTGTCCTGGGAAAAAGAGCGAGCCGTCTATGCCGTTTTTGATTACCTGCACCTGCGATTCAGGTATATTATGCCCGATAAGAATACCTTTCAGGCGCTGGGATACAGCTATCACTTTGTGAGCTTTCAGATACGCCGGCAACATCCGCTTCTTCAGGCTTTTGTTTTCAAGATATTCTGCCAAAGCGCCCTGATGCTCTGTAATTATGTAAGGAATATTGAACCGCCGGGAAAGCAGATGACAGGCTACACCATCTGGCATACAGAAATTGGCATGCAGCAGGTCGATGCGTTTTAAGCGATGTAAAAACCATAACAAGGGGGCAACGCACAGATACTCATAAAATGGTACCCAGGGGCGCAGGATATTACGTGGAAACAGCGGGAAACGGGGATGCCACACACGAACTTTGCGGTTGCCCAGGCTTTCATACCGGGAAAAAGGTACCCTGTGCTTGCTTCTTCTCCACCAGCTTAAAAAGAAAGGCACCGGTGCAATCACTTCCAGCTCGATATCTTCTGGATAGTGCATCAGAGGTTTTTGGATAAAAGTGCCTTTGGCAGGCTCCGCCGGATTGGGGTAAAGGCTATTAAATATTACTACTTTCATGCTTTTGTACCTGCTTTTGACCGAAGTTGGAGCAGCATTGTAATGACACCCTGCAAATCCTCTTTCCGCACCAATAAATCCTTAAACTTCTGCTCTTTATGCGCAGTAAAATACCAGGCGAGCAGCATGATAAACCACAGCGGATACACGAGAGATGAAGAAAGCGCCGCACCATAGAAGCCATATAGAGGGATGAGCAAACTGGCAACGATCACCTTGAGCAGCGAGGTGATAGCCGGCGCAATGATGGTAAAGATAGGGAAACCCTTACTCCACAAAAAGGTATTAAAGAGCGAACCCAAAGTAAGCCCAAAGATAGCCGGCACCAGATACATAAAGGCTTTGTATGCGCCAATATAGGCATTGGTATAAAGCAAAGGAATCACAAAATGCCCCAAGAGCGCCATGCCCAGGATGCAGATAGTATTGAAGATAATCATTAGCGCAAATACCCGCCGGAGTATCTCCAGCGACTCTTTATCATTATTTAGCGCGGCAAACTTATTGAGCAGCACCACGCCGATCATATTCCCCGTTACATTGATGATATCGATGAAATTGATCGCCAGCATATAAACGCCCAAGTCTTCAAAAGAACCAAAATGCTTGAGCAAAAGCACATCTACCCGCGTCATCATAATCGCCAGATATTCGCTAAGGAAAGCCTTGAACCCCATGGCATAAGAGCGCTTTATCAAGGGTATATCCCAGATAAACTTAAAGGATATTTGCCGATAGATGCGGCGATCGAAAAAGAGGGTAATCAAAAACATTACGCCTACATTTAGCAAATATGCCCCTTCCATGCGTTTAGACGCCGGAAACACCCAAAACATAGGCAATATCACCAAAAGAAAGAGCACGGTAGGCAGCGTAAGCAGCAATGAATAATCCACAATGCGATTTGCCCCGATGGAGATTACCTTTTGGCGGTTATGAAGCTGAAACATAGCAATATATAGGCTTAAGGCAAAGATAGTAGTGCGGGAATAACTCTCCAGCCCCAGCCGCCAAAGCGGGAAAAAGCGAAAGACCAGATAGCTCACCAAAAAGCTAAGCGCAAAGAAGACCAGAGACATACTATAGAGCGCTCGCGGGTCTGCCTTATCCCGCTGCATACTCACCATGATGCTTTTACTTACTCCCAAATCCAAGAGCAGCCAAAGCACTGAATTAAGCGTAAAGAGATAGACGTATTGACCCCGCAGCTCTGGGCCTAAAAAGCGCGCCAGATACCAATTTACCACAAAAGCCGCCACCATGGTTATCGCCTGCGAGCCGGTGGTAAAGGCGATATTGCGCTTGATATTGATTTCGCTCATGCTTTTCTTACCGCCAAAAGGATATTGCGGCTAAGCGCCAGCATGATTAGCAGCATCCCCGCTATTTGCCAAGCGCCCAGGCGTTCACCCAATACGAGCATCGCCAGGATTGCCGCAAAAGCAGGCTTGATAAAGAAATAGATGGAAGCATTCGCCGCCCCCAGCCCGCGCATTGCCTCAAAATAGAGCAGATACGCCAGCCCCGAGATCATGATGCCCATATTTCCCATGAGCAGCAGATTTCGCATACTGGCCTCAAAAAGCATTGGTTTACCCAGAACTAAATTGATGATTGCCAGGCACAGCCCACCAAAGAGAAAGGAAAAGGAATTCGTAATGAAATTGCCATATTTATCGATGAGACGCTTTGCGGTAACGGTATAGAGGGCAAAGGTAAGCCCCGCCAGGATGGCAAAGGTAATGCCCAAGGGCAGGTTATGATATTTGGCGCTATAGAGTTCGCCTTCGGAAAGAAAGATGATTATCAAACCCAATACCCCCACTCCAAGGCTGTATTTATGGATGGGATTCAGCTTTTCGCCCAAGATAAATACCGCGAATACGCTTACAAAAAGCGGATTCATGCTTACAATCATCGCCGTAAGTGAAGCTTTGCCAAAGTAGATGGCAAGCTGTAAGAGCAGCATGCTGATTACGACGTTTAAGATACCCAAAGCGCCGATCGCCAGCAGGCTGCTCTTTCCCAGCTTTAGCTTATTTTGTTTCATCTGCCAGAGGGCAACCGGCGCCAAAAAAGCACCGCCGATCAAAAACCTCAGTGACGTAATGGCAAAGGGATCCAGACAAGCATCCAGGAGCTTCCCTGTTAGCTCCAGAGTTGACCAAATCCCAATTGCCAATAGGGTAAACAGATGACTCTTTAGTTTCAATTTATTTCATCAAGACCATTTTCTTGGTAGAGCTATAGCTGCCAGATTTTAAGCGGAAATAGTAAACACCGCTGCTTACGCCTCTGCCGCTATTATCCGTGCCATTCCAGCTAAGGGTATTGATTCCCTTATGGGCATTTGCCACATCGATAGTCTTGATTATTTGTCCTTTTTGGTTATAGATTTCAATCTGCGCCGGAGCCGCTTTTTCCATATTGAATTCAATAGTGGTATGCGGATTGAAGGGGTTTGGGTAGTTGCCTTTCAGCGAAATACCGCTGGGGCTGGCTACCAGCTCTTCATTGGCTAATGGATTAAAATCTGCCAGCATACGCGGGGTGATCTGCACTGTATCCTGGAAATGGGCGATAATGCCGCGCATGGTGATTACGCCCGTATGCATGGGGGTATCGATATAATCCACATTAAAGAAAGTGGTGCGGAAGGTCATGGAGCCGGTGGCGTCGCTAATGGTATAATTCTCTGCCGGATTCGTAGTGTAGTTTCCGCTGGCATCATCGATGCTTACATTATTGATTTGCACCATGCGGGATTGATATTGATTGATGCCGATATCGGCTGTAAGTTCGGAAATGGTAAGCACAGGGATTTCCAGATCATTGCCATGCGAAGTTGCCGCACCCGGATCCACGGTGGGAAGGAATTGCAGGGTCTCAAAATAGGGATTCAGCTTGCCGGTAAGCCCGCTGATGCCATCCCCTATCTCATAATCGGTGGT
>JAQVIX010000050.1 GCA_028695495.1 Candidatus Cloacimonadota bacterium
TCAGCTATCTGAGTAAGGGGCGGTACTTTGCCCAATTGCGTGGCATTGATGGCGCTGGCAATGGAAACACACTGCACCAAAAGCCCTTGTTGATACAAACGGAACTCATAGAAATTGGTGAGGATCATGTTTGGGAAGGCATCAAGATAGCGCTGGATTTGCTCGCTTTTTTCAATGGGCTCAAGCTGATAGCAATCCGGCTTTTTGGCTTCGATATAGCCGGTAATCTGCGCTTTGCCATCCCACACCCGAAAATCCGGATTTCCCGCCTCAGTTGCCTTGGGGAGTATGGTCACTTCGCATTTGGCGTTTTCTATTTGCCGGGCATAAGCTTCAAGAAGCTCTTTCAAAGCGTGATAAAAAGATTCCTCGCGCGCATCACCGCGGTTTATGCTTTGCTGAAGCTCATTCAAGTATTTTTCCAGTATATTTTTCAAGGTACCATTACTCCCTTATATTTATCTATATTGAGTCAAGTTCCTATACCGAGCATATTTAGTCAATACTTTTTTTGGAATTGGCTTCAGTATAAGACAATCTGCAAAACGAGCGTCAGCTACGATCAGCCTACGCTGCGCAGCCGCCATTATTTATTTACGGAGCGCAGCAACCCTCCTCGTCTGTCTCCCTCACAATGCCCTCGCCTCAACCCAGAATTTACCGGTAGAGGCGACGGCATTGCAAGGGCATCTAACGGGGAAGCCTTGATCTTAGTCCAGATTTTAGAAATCGAAAACTGGATTATTGCACGATAGCGATGTATAAATAAAAACAAAAAACAGCGAAACGAGCGTCAGCTACGATCAACCTGCGCTTGCGCAGCCGCCATCATTCATTATTCATTTGCAGAGCACAGCGTCTGTCGCCTGAAAAGATAATAAATCTTGACGGCAATAGCGCTCTCAGGTTTTTGTCTCAGATAGATTTGAACAAGATAATAGAAAAGGAGTAAAAATGGCAAAATCCATTTCTAAGCTACTGGCTATCAGTATAATGCTACTGATTGCCTTCAGCCTTGTAGCGGCAGAAACCAGCCCCAAAGAGGTAAAAAACGATAACAAGATAGACGAACGCGACGTTTTGGCAGAATACCGTGGCGGACAGATTCTGCGTAAAGACGTGCAAAATAAGATTTCCAAGCTGCCTCCCAATATGCAGGGACGCTTCCAGACCATGGAAGGTCAATTGCAGGTTTTGGAGATAATGGCTACCGAAGAGGTGTTTTTCCACAAAGCCAAAGAACTGGGCTTGGAAAATACCGCGGAATTGCAGGAACGCATTGAAAGGCTGCAAAAACGCTACTATTTGCAGGAGTATTACAAGCGCAACGTAAGCGATATGGTGATTATCACCGATGAGGATTTGCAGGAGTATTATCATGAAAACCTCAAGGCCTTTTATGTAAATCCCAATATTACAATTCATTACATCCAGGCTGCCAGCGAAGCGGAAGCCCTTAAAGCGATTAGTGAGCTAAATCAGGGCGCTTCCTTTGCCGAAGTATCTGATAAATATAACCAAAATACATACGCCAAGGGCTTAAAAGGCGTGATCAAAAACATCCGTTTAAATAGCAATATCCCCGGTTTGGGAAATGACGCTGCCCTGGAAAAAGCCATTGAGGAAAGCACTGTAGATGCCGAAAGGGTTTATGGACCCATCCAAACCAATACCGGTTGGCATCTCTTCCGCACCGTGGATTGGATTGAAGGACGCCAAAAGCAATTCCTGGAAATCAAGCCCGAAGCAGAGCAACGCGTGCGTCCCAGCAAAGAGCGCGAGCTTTTGGAAGCCTTGAAAGAACGGCTGATGGAGCGCTATGGCGTGGTAATTCACGACGATGTATTGCAGCAGATAGACCTTAGCGGCAAAAAGAAGAGCGATACAGACCTGGAAAGCGTGGTAATTAGTTCGGATAACCAGGACTTGATTTACAAAGTAGAAGACATTATGGATGTATTTGGCAGATTGAGTCCGCAAGAGCAGATTTTCTATATCAAAGGCGGCGGTCCCGTACAATTGGTGGATCAGGAGCTTAGCCAAAAGTTACTGTATTTGGAAGCCGTGAATGAGCATTATGAGAAGTATTTTGATGACAACGAAGAGTATGTGCAGCAAAAGCGTAATCTCATCCTGCGCCGTGCTTTCGAGCTTTTGGTAATCGATAGCATCCAGATAACGGATGAGGAAATAGCCGATTACTTCGAGAAAAACAAAGAAAGCTTTGCCAATCCTGCCCAGCGCAGCATTCAGGTGCTTTTCTTTGACAAAAAGAAGACTGCGGACAAGGCGTGGAAGAAGTTTGCCAAAGCATTGAAAAAGAAAAACGAAAAGACCATGGGCAAGCTCATTAGCAAATACTCGCTCAAGCCCCAGAAATCCCTTTATGAAAATCAGTATGATAACGGCGTGGTAACCGGTATTGCGCCGGATGCGGATTTCTCCAAGCGGATTTGGGATAACCCCGTAGGCTATCTCTCGCCCGTATTTACAGTTAACAATGGCGAAATCGTATTTTTCCGCACCATTAGCGAAAAGGAAAAGACCTATAAACACTTTAACGAAGTGCAGCCGCGCATCTATGGCACCCTGAAGCAGGAAAAAGAAAAAGAACGCCAAGACCAGGTGACTGAAGAGCTTTATGTGGAATATGATATGCAAAAATATCCGGAGCGCATCCGCCTGAATCTTACCGCGGATGAGCTTTTTGAGCATGCAAATAACGCTTCCCGAAACCGCAATTACAAAGATGCCCTCATCTTCTTTGACCAGATCGAAAAGAACTTTCCCAATGGTTCAGACGATTACAAAGCTGCCTTTATGAAAGCCTTTTTGGTGGCGGAAGAGATGAAGGATAAAGACCTTGCTTTGCAGCTATTTGATAGCTTTCTCAATAAATATCCGGAAGGGGATTTGCATGAATCCGCCCGCTTTATGATTCAAAGCCTGGAAGGGAATCTGGAAGGTTTTGAGGATTTTGAATAAATAGACAAAAATCAGATATGAAAAAGCGAGTCCGGCATGGCTCGCTTTTTTGCTTTATGGGTTTATATATAACGAAATGAACACGCTAAACAAGGGGTCTTGATTCGGAAAATGTAAAGGCGCAAGACCTTGCACCCGCCAAAAACTCACACACAACGCTTAATGATTGCATATAACAATCAATTTGTGTGCGTTTCTGTTACCATCCTGATCGAAGCTGCTGGCAACCAACCCTTTACGCCATCCGGCGTGCGCACCAAATGGCTCTCCTTGCCAGTGCGGATTAGCTCCAAAACCACCCCTTCATGCAGCATCATTAGCTTTTCCGAATCGCTTTGGATACTTTGGCGCAAAAACTCCTGTTGCGAAATCATTACCGCTTTGTTGTTATATGCCCGGCGGTAGGCTTTGATGCCCAAAAGGCTGGCGGAGCCTAAGAAAAGAAAGAGCATAATGCCCAATACAAGCTCTGGCAAGCCGCGCTCTTTTTCGAGAGGGTAATTTAGTAGCCACACCCAGGCGGCGGCAAAAAGCGCAAAAAGCACGAGGCTGATGAGCGCCAAGCGGTTTAGGGTAAGAAAATCGTAGAACTGCCAAAAGGCGCTTACCAGAAACTGGCGCTGTGGATACAGCGATTTATCCGGCGAAAGCTCGATTACATATTCCAGGTTTTCTTTGGCGGCGCGGTGGTTAGAATCCAGGTTTAAAGCCCTTAGGAAATAAAGATTTGCCATGCCGCTTTGTCCATCTTGCCAATAGCCTACGCCGATGTTGTAATAAAGGTCAGCATTTTGCACCCCGCTTGTGTCCAATTCCAATAGCTTTTCCCATTCGCTGGCGTTAAGTGCTATAAAGGCGAGCAAGAGCATGAGAATTAAGAGGATACGCTTCATGAAGTTCCTCCGTTTAGCTTGGCAAAAGCGCCTGCCAAAAGGCGCAGGTTGATCAGGTCTTGCTGAATGCTATCTGCATCCAGCGCTTCCGGGGAATATCTGCCTAAGGCGCAGCGCTCCAAAAAGATAGCGGTCTTTTGACAGAGGTCTTGCGGGATGCCTTTTTCTGCCAAAAACTCCACCTTTTCGGCGTTTGATAAACCCCTGGCAACTCCGTATTTCTCGGAAAGGAAATCCTGAAAGCCGCGCTCTGCCAGGTAGTAAAAATCCATAGAGTGCTCTTTGGCAGCCTGTTCTGCTTCCTGCAAATAACGTTTGAGGTTGCCGCCGGCGCGTTTGCTGAGGTATTTGGCGGGGTTTAGCAGCCGTTCCTTCTCCGTTTTTGCGCGGTAAATTGCCAGACTCAGGCAGATTACGATCAATGCCAATAGCGCCCAATACCACCAGCTTTTCAGATAGTTCGGCTGCTGCGGATAGTGGTGGCGAAGGCGCATGGGTTTCAGCGTCTTGGGCGCTCCGCCTTTCCATAGTCCTGCGTGGTAACTCATTACATTGGCGCTCGATACCTTTATCGTGGCAGGCTTACTTTGGAAGCTTTTGTAGGTGGCAGTGCTGGGGTCAAACCAACTAAATACCAGTGCAGGCAGGGCATAACTGCCCTTTTCTGAGGGGATTATGGTATAATAAAGCTTGCGGTAGCCATCGATGCCGGCATTTAATCTATCCATCGCTACGGGACTGGAAATCTGTGCGCTGCTGGTGGCAAATTGGGGGTTCGAGAAGTGGTTGAAATTGCCTTTGCCGCTTATTCTAAGCTGATAGGTAATCGCCTCGCCCAGGCTAATCTCTTTGGTATTTAGGTCTTCGGTGAATTGAAAGCTTCCCACCGCTCCCAAAAAGCTCTTCGGGGCGCCGGCGGGTAAGGCTATTACTTCCAGATACTTATTTGAGGAGACTATCTCTTTATTGAGGTAGCCAAAGTTAAATACTCTGGCAGTGCCGCGCAGTTCGGGCAATTGCAGCTTCCCTGCCTGATTCGGCAAGATGGCTATACGCTTGATCAAGGCACGCTGGAAGCGCCTGCCATTTACGTTTACTACCTCATAGTCAAGGCTTTGGGGCTGTTCGTAAATGCTTTTGCCATAGCCGCCAAAATCGCGTTCATCCTCTAAATTGAAGGAGCGAACCGACTGATCCGTATAGAGATAGTAGGATACTATTACCGGCTGCCCAATGTAGGCGCGGCTGCGCTCGCTCTCTATACCAAAATAGGTTTCGCCATCCAGGCGGTTGCCGCTCCAGGGGCTATAGTAGCTATCCTCTCTATCCGCTCGCGGAGCCTGGCTTACTCCTTTGATTACAGTTACTTCAAAGGCGGGGGTATTAAAGCTTTTGCCGCTTACATTTACCTTTTGCGAAGGAAGCTGATACTTGCCCTCAGCCAGCGGGATATAGCGGTAATAGTAGTTATATACGTTTTGGCTTTGGATTTTGCCATTGATAATGCTGGTGTTATACACATGAGAGCTGCGGATGCCATTGTATCTAAAGCCGTTAAAGCTGGGGGCAGGGGGTTCAGCTACCTTCATCTTGCCCTCGGTGGAGATCTCGATGGTATATTCCAAAATGTCGTTTAAGGTGAGGGTAAACTTATTTACCGAGGCTTTCACCTTTTGCCCGTTTAGCAGCAAGGGCAGGGATAGGATAAGTAGCGCCAAATATAGGCTCTTACGCATCTTTTACCACCAATCGCGGGTTCTGCCGTTTCCTTTGGGCTGTTGCTGCTGTTTACGGTCTTGCCGCTCTTTCTGGTCGAGGGCGTCCAGGATGTTTCTTACCTCGTCTTCATTGCGCTTGTTTTCCTCATCCTGCTGCGGCTGCTGCTCCGGCTGGGGCTGCTTTTGCAGGCGTTTTAGGGTAAGCTCCAGGTTCGCTTTGGTATCCTCATCTTTGGGGTCTTTGAGTAGCGCCTGTATGTATTTATCCCGCGCTTTTTCCAGATCATCTTTCTGAAAAGCGGCATTGCCAGCGTCGTAATCCAAATCCGCCTGCGCTTCGCTGTATGCTGCTTCCGCCTCGTCGTATTTCCCTTCCTGATACAGGGCTTTGGCGCGGTTACCCTTTAGTGCGGGTTTATGCTTCTTATCAAATACTTTGGCTGCGGTGCCGTATTTCTTATGCCGGTAAAAGGCGCTGCCCAAGCTGTTTACAAGCGCTGCGGGGCGGAAGATAAGCTCAAAGAGCAGGAAGAGCACAAGCGCTATCAAGAGAATAAGCAGAATGCGGTTGCGCTTCACTATTTCTCTCCTGTGGGGGCTTTACGTTTTAGCGGCAGGATCAGGCTTTCCAGGATGATAAAGAGCAGTGCCACAAGCACAAAGTAGTGGTATTGCTCTTTGTAGAGATTCAGATGGCGGCTTTGGCTTTCGCCCTTTTCGCTTTGGTATATGTGCGAGAGCATTAGCTGAATCTCCTGCGCACTGGGAGTTACATGGTAAAACTCCCCGCCGCCGATAGTGGCAATGCGGCGCAGGGTATGGATATCCAGCTTGCTGAGGCGAACCTCGCCGGTATGGGGATTGCGGATAAAGGCGCCCGCTTCGCTGCCCACGCCCAGGGTGTAGATGCGAATGCCTTTGCCGGCAAGCTCTTGCGCTATCTGAAAGCTGCTGCTGGAGAGGTCTTCACCATCGGAGATGAGGATAAGCACGCCCTCGGATGCCGCGGCATCGAAAGCCCTGCCCGCCAGGGTAAGCGCACGGCTAATCTCGGTGCCTGCGCGCACGGCAGCCTCCAAGTCCAGGCTGTTTAATACCATCTTAAAGGCTTCAATATCATTGGTAAGCGGACATTCCAGAGTGGCAGCGCCGGCAAAGGAAATCAAACCCACGCGGTCGCCTTTGAGCTTATCCACAAAACTGGAGATTTGCAAGATGGAGCGCATCAGGCGGTTAGGCTGGATGTCCGTGGCTTCCATACTGCGGGAAATATCCACGGCAAAGAGGATATCCAGCCCCTGATTATGCACTTCCTTTTCACGGTAATCCCATTGCGGGCGCGCCAGAGCAAACACCAAAAAGCCAAAGGCGATAATCAGCAAAAAGAGTTTCAGGTTGCTGTAAAAGGGGGAGATATCACCTAAATAGAAATCCCTAAAGCGCGCTTCGGCAAAGCGCTTAAAGCGCCTATCCAGGCGTTTATCGCGGCGCCACAAGAGGCGGATAAAGAGCGGAAGCAGGAGCAGCAGCCAGAGCAGGTGTACACTATGGATATTCATCTTTACTCCGGTATCTGCCCGCTCCAGAAGAGTCTGGCGAGGATTTCAATGCCCAAAAGCGCCAGCGCCAGGGCGAGAAAGAAGCTAAAGTGGTCTTCCCAAAGGTAATGGATTTGTGCCTTTATCTGGGTGCGTTCCAGATCGTCCAAATCCTTCATAATGCGGCTGAAGCCGGCAGCATCGGTGGCTTTGGCGGCTTTGCCGGTATGGGTAATATCGGCTATCTTATCCAGGGTAGGCATATCCAGCTCGATCAAGGTAGGGATATTGCGGGTGCCAAAGATGGGATCGGGGAAGGGGAAAGGCACCATGCCGCCGCTGCCTACCCCGATGGGATAAACGCGGATGCCCAGCGCTTTTGCCATATTTGCCGCTGCCAAAGGGTCGATCTCCCCGCAGTTATTTACCCCATCCGTAATGAGGATTACAATGCGGGATTTGGCTTGGCTATCTTTCAGGCGGGCAACCGCTTTGGCAAGCCCCATGCCGATGGCGGTGCCAGAAGCTTCACGGTTTACCTCCAGATTGTCCAATGCCTGCATAATGCTGGAATGGTCCCAGGTGAGCGGGCTGGCGGTAATGGCATATTCGGAGAAGGCTACCAGGGAAAAGCGGTCGTTTGGGCGGCGGGAAACGAAGTCTTTGGCTACCTTTACCGCGGCACCGAGGCGGTTTTGGGGCAAGAAGTCCAGTGCCAGCATGGAGCCGCTTACATCCAACGAGATTACGATATCCACGCCTTCACGATTGATATCGCGCACGCCGTGTCCCCATTGCGGGCGCGCCAAAGCCAGCACCAAAAAGAGCAGAACCAGGCTGCGCAGGGCGGGGTAAAAGTATTTCCAAGGCTCTTTTGCTTCGGTGATTTCCAAGAGTAAATCCATGCGGCTTACCGGAAGCTTTTGCTTCTTTGGATAGCGCAGACGCAGCTCCCAATACAGATACAAGGGTATCAGCACGAGTAGAGCTAAAAACCAGGGGGAGGCAAACTTAAACGCCACTCTGCTCTCCCTCTTTTTGCAGGTATTGTCTAAGGCTTTGGATTAGCTCTTGAATCTCCTTAGTTTCGGGAAGCCATTTGGCAAACTTGATGCGATCGCAATAGCTAAGCACGTCCAAAGCCGAGGCAGAGAAAAGAAGCGGGTTTTGCCGCATGGTCTCGCGGATTTCAAAGGTAGTCATCTCCAAGGCATTAAAAGAGTAAGCCGCTTTCAGATATTCCCTTAGCAGTGCCGAAAGCTGGAAGTGAAACTCTACTACATCGCGCTCTAATAGCCCCGACGCCAAGAGCTTTTCGAGCTTGCCAAGAGCCAGCGTCCAGGCAGGGATTTGCGGCACTATCGGCTCTTTGACCACGGGTGGGGGAGCGGCTTTGGGGCGGCGTTTGAGTGCTCTTAGCAGCAGATATATCCCCAGCAGGATACAGAGCAGCGCCAAGAGCAAATACAGCCAAAAAGGAAGCTGGAAGGGTTCTTTTAAAAGGGGCTTGATATCGCGCAGCAGGCTATCGCTTTCGGCTCTTACACCCAATACATATACCCGAAAGCCATCCGTGCTTTGCCGTTTATGTAAAGGATTCAAAGGCTTTAGCTCCAGTTTGGGAAAGCTAAGCGCTCCTAAATTCAGCACCATGAGCTTGAGCGAATAGCGGAAGCCGCCGGCATATTGCTGTTCTTTTTGCTCTAAAAGCCGGAAATCCTTAAGCGTATCCGGCAGGGCTATCTCCTTCAGGCGCGTACCACTATCGATATTGAAAATGAAGCTATCGCCGATAAAGAGGCTATCTGCCCCCACCAGGCTTTGATTTAGCTCCGCCGCCAGAGGGAGTGAAAACAGGATAAGTAGCAGCAAATAAAGGCGTTTCATCGCTGCCTGCCTTTGGTACGCAGGAAGAAGAAGCGGCGCAGGGTTTTGACATAGGATTCGCTGCTTTGAAAGAAGATATGGTCGCAGCCCATGCCTTGCAGCCGTTCTTCCAATGCCTTCTGAAAGAGCTGGCTTTTGGCTTTGTAGGTGTTGCGCAGTTCCTGAGAATTGCTATTGATATACAGCGTGCGCCCGCTTTCGGCATCCTGCACCCTCAGTATCCCCGCGCTGGGCAGTTCCAGCTCGCTATCATCCAATACCTGCATGGCTATGAGGTCGTGTTTGCGAGCCAAAATCGCCATCTGCTTCTCGTAATCCTCATCATCCAAAAAGTCTGAAAAGAGGAAGATTACACTGCGTTTCTTGAGGATTTTGCCGGCATATTCGCAGGCATGAAGTAGCGAGCCGCCTTTGCTAAGGGGTTGATGATAAAGTATTTCGCGTAGGATTTCCAAAGCGCGGTTGCGGCCTCGGCGCGGGGGCAGAAACTTCTCCAAAGTATCCGAATACATGATCAGCCCGCATTGATCGCCATTGGCAACGGCAGAAAACGCCAGAGTAGCCACAATCTCGGCAATGCGCTCTATCTTCAGCGCAGCTTTGGTGCCCAGATATTGCGAGGCGGAGATATCCACGATAAATACCACCTTCAGCTCGCGGGTTTCCTGATATTGCTTGATGTAAGGTGCACCCAGGCGGGCAGATACGTTCCAATCTATATGCCGGTAATTGTCTCCCGGCTGATACTCGCGCACCTCGCTAAATTCCAAGCCCTGTCCGCGGAAACTGGAGTGGTATTCGCCGGCAAATATCTCATTTACCACGTTCTTGGTGCGAATCTCCAGCCGGCGGATATGCCTTAGTATTTCGGAAGGGCTTTTTAAGAGCAATTTATCTCCAGCGCTTTAGGGCACTTCGATTTCATCCAGGATTTTGCGAATAATCTCTTCGCTTTTGATCTCCTCGGCTTCTGCCTCGTAGGATAGGATGATTCTATGCCTTAAGATATTGGCAGCTACAGCTTTGATGTCGTCTGGAATTACATAGGCGCGCCCCTGTAGATAGGCATGGGCTTTGGCACAGCGCGCCAGATAGATGCTGGCTCGGGGGGAGGCGCCATAATTGATCAAAGGCATCAGCCCTGCCAGCTTGGAATAGCGCTCCGGATGCCGGGTAGCCATTACCAAATGCAGGATATAATCCCAGAGCTTTTCTTCCATAAATACCTTCTGCATTACCTGCCGCATCTGGTAAAGACCTTCTGGACTAAGCACAGGCTGAATCTGAGGCTCTGCGGGATTCACCATCAGCGCCATAATCTTGCGCTCTTCTTCCATGCTGGGGTAGCGGATGATGAGCTTGAGCATAAATCTATCTACTTGTGCTTCCGGCAGCGGATAGGTACCTTCTTGTTCTATAGGGTTTTGGGTAGCCATTACAAAGAAGGGGTCGGGCAGCTTTTCGCTATTATCGCCAATGCTTACCTGCCGCTCCTGCATGGCTTCCAGGAGTGCGGATTGCACCTTGGAGGGGGCGCGGTTGATTTCGTCTGCCAAAATGAAATTGGCAAAGATGGGACCACGTTTGGGGCTGAATTCCCCCGTTTTTTGGTTGTAGATAAGAGTGCCGGTAATATCTGCCGGCAAGAGGTCTGGAGTAAACTGGATGCGGGCAAAGCTGGCTTTGAAGGTGCGCGCCAGGCTGCTAACAATAAGGGTTTTTGCCAAGCCGGGCACACCCTCGATGAGCACATGCCCATCCGCCAAAATGGCTACTAAGAGGTGATCGATAATGGCATCTTGCCCCACGATGGCTTTGGCGAGTTCGCGGCGCACATCGCGCAGAGTGGCAGAGCTTTGCGCCACTTCTTGCTGTATTTCTTCGATTAACACAAATCCCCCTGATTTGCTATCATTATTTCTTTCACCAAAAAAAGGGAATCCGGATAGACCGTCTTCCCGATATGTTCTAAAAAGCTCTGTTAAACTAATGTATCTTCTATCTGGATACGGCTTTACGAACTTTATTTGCTTTCAAGCAGGAGCTGCATACCTTTACACGCTTTACACCATCTGCCATAATCGCCCGAACTTCATGCAGATTCGGGTAAAAACGGCGTTTGGTAGCGTTCAGAGCGTGTGAGCGGTGATTGCCCACCTGGGCGCTCTTTCCACATATATCGCATATTCTTGACATGATAAACCGTCCCTTAATATTTCATTTTGGGTGCCAGTTTATTTTAGCGCCCATTTTTGACAAGTATTTTATTTACAAGGATTGCGGAAGCCGGATGTCAAAGCGGCTGCCACCACTTTCCTGGTGCATATATTCCAGGCGTCCTTTGTGTTCGGAAACCAGTTTTTTGCAAATTGGCAGCCCCAAACCGGTGCCGTTGGATTTGCCTTCGGTTACAAAGGGATTGAAGAGATCGGGGCGGATGTGTTCCGGCACACCGGGACCATTATCGATAACGCTGATCTGTAGCCAATTGGAAGCGAGATTGGTTACTACGCGAATCTCGCCTTCGCCGGGCAGCGCTTCCGAGGCGTTTTTGATCAGGTTCATTAGCACGCGGCGAATCTTATTATCGTCAAAATATACATGCTCTTTGATCTTGTTATCGATAGCAAAGCTTACGTTGCGTCCTTTGAATATCCCTTCGTGCATCTTGTAGATTTCGTCCAGGAAGTTATCCAAATTGATCTTTTGGATGAGCGGAGTACTCTCTTCACCACGGGCAAATTCCAGTATCTCGCGCACCATCTGATCCACCAGCCGCACCTGTTTAACGATATTCTGGCAATACTCTCCGCCATCTGGATAGAGATTTTCGATAAGCTGCGCTGTAAGCACGATTACGGTAAGCGGAGTCTTGATATCGTGGATAATCTTGCTGGCAGCCATGCCGATCGCCATGATGCGGTTCTTTTTCAGCATCTCGTCCATCAGTTCTACAAAGCGCACGTTTGTTTCGCGCAGGCGAACGCTGAGCGAACGCATGAGATTCAGCATAATCTGCGGATGCTTAAAACTCATTTGCATAAATATATCTTTGGGGATTGCGAGCAGCTCCAAATCCTCTACCGCACGCACGGACGCACTGCGCGGCTCGTTATCGATTACCGCCATCTCACCAAAGAATTCTCCCGGTTCCAAAACCGTAAGCCGGGCATAAGGCATCTCCATGCTGCTTAAGTTTTTCTGAATCTCCACCTTACCTTTGCAGATGTAAAATAGTACATCCGCATATTCATCCTCGGTAATAATACTTTCGCCAGCTTTGAATTTTAGGCGTTTCAAATTCTCTCCGAAGCTATTTATCTCCACTTCGGTCAAGCCCTGGAACATTCCAGATTCAAGGTTTTCTTTGGATTCCATACAACTTCTCCCAATTATCTGCGTATTTATGCTTAGATACTACTTTTAAGTAATGGCTTTTCCTGTCAAGCGTTGATTTCTGCCAGCGGGAAAAAGGGCAGATCAAGGGGAAAAAAGGGTATTTGTAAAAGCTTCGTAACTCGTTGTTTTCCCGTTGCTTACCCGTTTGATGGACGGGGAACCGATGGGGAAGCCATACACAAATATGGAATCTAAAGTGTAACATGCAGAATTATCAAGGACTTAGCGCAGCGCTGCTAAAGAGGCTATCCCGAAATGCCAAAACCAAGCACGATATCTGTCACATTGGGAGTGTAGGGGCTTGAGTGCTTTGCGCCCGATTTTAACAAAGCGTGCTTGAGAGCGCACACCGTAATAAATTGATACACAATCTGTAATGATTATCTGTTGCGTGTAAATTTCGGCGGGTTCAAGGCATTGAACCCCTACATTTCAGGAGCAGACATTTCTTGTTGTTGTGTTGTTTGCGTTTTTTGGGACAGCCTTACCGTAATTAATTGATACTGAGTACGTAATGATTACCTGTTGAATGTAAATTTCAGCGGGTTCAATGCCTTGAACCCCTACATTTCAGGCGTGGATATTTCTTGTTGTTGTGTTGTTTGCGTATTACTGGACAGCTACATTGCTTGCAAGCTTGCAATGTTTTAGAATCGCTGGCGCAAACGGAAAAAAGCCAAAGGCTATCCCGAAATGCCAAAACTGCCCGCCGAGGGGACTTTGCTCTTTGCTCTGATCCCTTCTCTTAAAAAAATCCTTGCCATAAAAAGCGGCTTCCTTATTCTGGTAAAAAACGAAAAACATTGTGGAGGATAAGATGAAAGGTTTACGTCGTTATGCCTTTTACCTGCTGCTTAATGCACTGGTAATAATAATGATAAACACCATCCTCTTTCTTTTGGGAGTGAGCTTTGAGGATACCCTTGGGCTATTGGTATTTTGCGCTATCTATGGCTTTGCCGGCTCCATTTTGTCGCTACTTATCAGCAAAAGCATAGTCAAAGCCAGCTACAAGGTGCAGCTTATTACGCCGCAAAATCCTGACCCCCGCTTGCGCTTTGTGTATCAAACCGTGGAAGCGATGGCGCGCGAGCGCGGATTTAAGACTCCGGAAGTGGGAGTATATCCCTCGCGGGATGTAAATGCTTTTGCCACTGGTGCCTCGAAAAATAACTCTTTGGTGGCGGTGTCTTCCGGTATGTTGCAGGTCTTGAGCGACGAAGAGCTTGCCGCTGTATTGGGGCACGAAATCACCCACATTAGCGAAGGCGATATGGTGTCCATGACCCTCGTAATGGGCTTGGTAAATACCTTTGTGATGTTTATGGCGCGCATCCTGGCTGCTGTATTGGATGCTGCCCTGCGTGGAGATAAAAACAAAGGCGGCTTGGGGTATCTCGGCTTTTATCTGGTTTATATGGTTTTGCAGAATGTACTTATGATTCTCGCTATGATTCCCGTTTCCTACTACTCGCGGCATCGTGAATACCGTGCGGATAAAGGCGCCGCCCAACTTACTGGTGCGCAGCCGATGATAGAAGCTCTAATCAAAATCGACCGCCATTATGCGCCCGAAGGCAAGCAGGATAGCCTCGCTTTGGCAAAGATCAATAACAAGCGCAAGATGTCTCTTTTTGCCACGCACCCCAGCATTGAGATGCGTGTGGAAAGGCTCAGAAACCTAAGATAAATATGGCGATTACTCTCGATATCCAAAAGATTGCCATGGGCGGCATGGGGCTGGGCTTTCACGACGGCAGAGCCATCTTTGTGCCCTATACCGCCATCGGCGATAGCGTGGAGATCGAATTTACGCGCACTAAAAAAGACCACGCTTTTGGCAGGGTAATCCGCTATTTAAAGCGCGGAGAAGGGGTAAAAGAGCCGGAGTGCAGCGCCTTTGGTGAACCCAATAACTGCGGCGGCTGCGACTGGCTGATGCTGGAATATCCCAAGCAATTGGAATATAAAAGCCAGCTTCTCAGTGAACTCTTTAAAGACTATCCGCAAATTGAGATAGCGCCCATAATTGCCTCGCCCCAGCCCCGGCACTACCGCAATAAGGTGTTTCTGCCGGTAGGGAAGGCAAATTACGGCATTTATGCCAAACGCAGCCACGAAATCATCCCGCACCAAGCCTGCCAAAATCATCCCCCCATCTTCGATAGTATTGCGCAGGAACTCTTTAGCCTCTGCCAAAAAGCGAAGGTGGAAGCTTATGATGAAGTAGCACATAGCGGCACTTTGAGGCACATCGGGCTGCGCTGCAATCAGGATCAAAATCAGGTGTTGGTAATCTTGGTAACCCGCACGGCGCGGCTGCCTTTTTCGCAAAGCATTGTGCGCGCCCTTACCCAGCGCTTTGCTACGATTAGCGGCATTATCCAAAATATTAACCGGCACAAAAGCAACGTAATCTTAGGCGAAGAGGATAAATTGCTTTATGGGGCTTACCATTTGCAGGATAGCCTTTTAGGACAGAGCTTTAATGTGCATTACCGCAGCTTTTGGCAGGTAAATAGCGGCAGCATGGAAAGCATCCTGCAGGAACTAAAGAGCCGGATAAAGCCGGGGAAACGGCTGATTGATGCCTATTGCGGCAGCGGCAGTATTGGTATTGCTTTGGCGGATAATGCTTTGGAGATTGTAGGCATAGAGGAAAACCCCAAGGCGGTGGAGAATGCCCGCAGCAATGCCGCGCTAAATGGGCTTTCAAACGCCCGCTTTATTGCGGGTAAATGCGAGGAAATCCTGCCGGAATTGCTTCAAAATATGCCGGCAGATGCCATTATTTTGGATCCTCCGCGTTCCGGGGTAGATGAAGCGGCTTTGAGGGGCATTATTCAGGCGGAAATACCAGAATTGTGGTATCTTAGCTGTTCGCCCTTAAGCCTCAGGCGGGATATCAAGCTTTTAGAAACGGGTGGCTACGAACTAATAAGCCTTGCCAGCTTCGATATGTTTCCCAATACATGGCATATTGAGGCTTTGGCTTGCTTGAGACTGCGAAAATGAAATACCTTCGGCTTTTTGTAATTCTCCTGCTGGCGCTCATCCTAAATAGCTGCGATAGTGAGAGTTTCGAGGCAGAATCGCAACGCCAAATCCGCAACATGATGTATGAGATTTCCAGCGATTTTTGCCTGGGCAATGTTTACGGTATATTGGATAAGGTGCATAACGACTATCTGCATAAGGGACAGATAGTTTGGCACTTAAATCAGGAGATATTGGATCGCCTGGCGCGCTTCCAGCTTTTGGAGATTGAGGTAATCCATATCGAGTTTCAAGGCGAACGCTTCGCCACGGTGCATAGCCGGGACCATTACCAATCCAGCATCGAAAATGTGTATTACAGCGAGCCGGAAGCCAGCGGGATATTTTCGTATCTCAAGCGGGAAAATGGCAAGTGGCTGATCTATGGGAATCAGATGTGGATAAAGCAATGAATGATGAATAATGAATAATGAATGCATTGCTCGCAAGCTCGCAGGTGATAGATTTTAGGTGTTAGGTGTTAGGCGCTGCGCTCGTAGATAATTTACCTTGTTGATTTTTGCGTTGTTCTAAATGCGAGCGCAGCGACCAGCCTCTTGGACTTCTGCCGCTTATTCGCCTTCTATTGCAGCCAACGCCCTATAGAAGCAAGTAAGAGTTCAAACGGCTTTCCCCAATCCCACACACCATGCGTAAGCATTAAATATAGCATTGCGAGCTTGCGAGCAATACCGCCATCATTCATCATTCATCATTCATCATTCATCATTCATCATTATTATTCACTGTTTAAGTATCTTCTTCACAAACCGGTTCTTCTCGCCCTTCAAACTCAGGATATAAGCTCCCGCCGGGCATTTCTTGCCCTGCAAATCGCGTCCATCCCAGCTTTGATTGTATTCTCCCGCGCCTTTGCTTCCGGAAAAGAGCTTTGCCACTTTCTGTCCTTTCAGGTTATAGATTTCCAATTCGTAATTAGCTGATTTTTCTATCTGATAGCGGATATCCAGGGCATTGGTAAAGGGATTTGGGCTGCTCTGAAGCTGCGTCAGGGCGGGGGTGGTGGCATCTATATTACTCAAGGGGTTTACCGTAATATCCCAGGAAGCGGTATAGGAAATGCTATCGCTGGAGGCAATTTCGCAATTAACCGTGTAGTTTCCGGCTTCAGCAAAAACGTGTTCGAAGATGAAAGAAGTTTCCGGCTGCGGCACGCCATCGATATCCCAGCTAAAGCTAAGCGCGGCATCATTTGTATATGCTTCTACCATAAAGAATTGGATTTGCCCCACGTACTGGTTTATAGGCTCGGAAAGCGGGGGATACAATTCGCCAATCTCCAAATCCAGCATGCGTACCTGATAGATATCTACGGGGATGAGGGGGCGGTCGTTGGCATCGGTGGGCACGCTGCCGATTGCCAATACATATTCCAAACCTTCAATCACCTGTCCAAATACGGAATAGCGGTTATTCAGCCCCGGTTGCGGCGCCAAAGTGAAATAGTACTGGCTGCCGGCGCTATTCGGTTGGCTGGATTTTGCCATTGCCAGCATGCCGGCGCGGTTGTGGTTCAAGTCTGGATGGTATTCATCCGGAATGGTATAGCCGGGACCGCCGGTGCCCGTGCCGTTGGGGCAGCCGTCCTGAATTACAAAGCCTTCAATTATGCGGTGAAAGATGAGGTTATTGTAAAAGTTGCTACTTGCCAGGCTCTTGAAATTGCCTGCGGTTATTGGCATTAGTTCGTTGTAAAGCTGTGCGGTAAAGCTGCCCATCGAGGTGTGCCAGCGGGCAAAGGTGCGGGCGGGGCTTAAAGCGGGCAGGCAGAGCAAGCAGATAAGTATAAGAAGCGTAAGGCGTTTCATTTCTCTCTCCCAATTTGTGGTTTATTTATAAAATCCTATTTACTATTTAATGTTTATTTTGGCAAGGGAATCTTGCAATCCGTTGAGCGCTCTCTGGCTAAGTTGCTCTTTTTTCAGTTTCTTATCTCGCGGGGGATTCTCCAATGCGGGAAGGATGCCAAAGTTTGCATTTACCGGCTGAAAGCGGCGTTTATCATCCGGAGTTATCAGTCTGCGCCAGATTTGCCCCAAGAGGCTTTCTGCGGGGAGTAGTGGCAGACTTTCGCTGATTACCAGTGCGGTGAGCAAGCCCGAGGCGATGCTTTCCACATAGCCTTCCACGCCGCTTATCTGTCCGGCGAG
>JAQVIX010000051.1 GCA_028695495.1 Candidatus Cloacimonadota bacterium
TACCGCTAAGAAGAGCTTTGGCTCTCGCCTTACGGCTGCTGCCATCTTCTTCGCTTACACCCGAACGGACAATTAAGTGTGCTGGATTCTCACCAACTTTCTAAACAACGCCTCATGGCGCACCAAACAACACAACAACAAGAAATGTCCACCCCTGAAATGTAGGGGTTCAAGGCACCCAAACCCGCCGAAATTTACACGCAACAGATAATCATTACGGATTGTGTTTCAATTTATTACGGTGTGCGCTCTCAAGCACGCTTTATTAAAAGCGGGCGCAAAACATTGCGCCCTTACATTCTCGTTTCGTTGGATATCGTGCTTGGTTTTGGCATTTCGGGACAGCCTCAAGATCTTTACACAGCTTGAATATGAAGCCATCTTAGGCTTCATTTTCTCCGTATTAACTCATTGTTTTTTTACCCACTATTTTTGAAAGAGAGCCTATTTTCTTTTGCGCAAAGTGCTAAGCGACGAAATCTACACTTAAAAGCGCTTGCAGTTTGTGCCTCTGCCTAAGCCACGGGGCGAAGCTGTATCTTGCATTCAGCGCTTAAACAAGCAAATAGTGCTTGACGTGTAAGCCTATATTGGAATAAATAGCTCAGTAAATAAATGAGGTGGATATGGAACTGCCAATCAAGATATTGATCGTAGATGATGACCTGGTAGTAATCAACATCATCAGGAATATCCTAAAGCAAAATGCTTATCTTACGGATTTTTGCTTTAGTGGCGAGGATGCCCTGGAAAAGATACATGCCGATAGATTCGATCTGGTGCTTTTGGACGTATATATGGGCAAGGGGATGGATGGCTACGAAACCTGCGCAAAGATACGCGCCTTGCAGCCCAAATTGCCGGTGATATTGGTAACCGCCATGCAAGATGATGAATCTGTAAATAAGGGTTTTGAGGCGGGTTCCAGCGATTACATCAAAAAGCCGGTATCCAAGCTGGAGCTTTTGGCACGGGTAAATAATATCATTACTTACAAAAGGGCGGAACAGCGGAATCTGCAACTGATTGAGACCTTACAAAAAGACCTGAAAACGGCAGCGAATATCCAGCGCGCGATGCTACCAAAATGGGTGTATCTGGATAAACAAATGCTGATATCTTCATTTTATGAACCCAGCGAATCTGTGGGCGGCGATTTATTTGATAAAGTGAGGCTAAGCGAGAGCAAATATGTAGTGTATATCGGGGATATATCCGGACACGGAGTGCAGGCGGCGCTGCTAATGACGGCGCTAAAATCTGTAATCAAGCTAATGATCGAGACCTTTCAGGAGGATTGGAACCTGGCAGACCTCTTTAACCGGCTGAATGAACTCTTTTACGAGGAGCTTTCGCTAAGGCACAATTATCTTACGCTGCTAATGTGCGTGGTGGATTTGGCAGAGGGCGAATTGAGAATACTCAATGCGGGGCATCCGCCTTTGATCCGCATTTCCGGCCTGGATAAAGAGGTGGAAGTACTAAACAAAAAAGGTTCCCTGCCTTTGGGTTGGCTGGAAGAGGAAAACTACCGGCAAGAGGATATCGAGCGGATTCCGCTAACCAAAGAAGATATCTTTTTGCTTTATACCGATGGGATTTACGAGTGTAATGACCAAGATAACAATATGTTTGGGCTGGATGGGCTGGAACGCTTTTTAAACCGATACCAGATAGATGATATCTGTTTGCCGCTGCCCTATAAAATTCGCGAGCATCTGGATGAAAACGGCTTTGAAACCACCACCGATGATTTTAGCCTTTTGGCATTTCAGCTGGTGGAAAGCGATGAAAGCCGGTTGGAAAATACTTGCAAATACCGGCACCACATCTTTTTGCGATCGGCACTGAAAGGGGTGGGCAAAACGGCAATGGAAGGCGAAAAGATGGTGCTGCATTGGACGGGAGATGACACCTTGGCGGCTAAGGCGGAATTGATCATCGATGAATTCCTGAATAACATTATCTGCTACGGGTATCAAAATGAAAGCGATGCAGAGATCATCGTGGCGTTAAAAATCTGTCCGCACCGACTCTATATCCAATTTTGGGATAAGGGAATAGCTTGGGATCCGGAAGATGTGGATTACAGTGTAAATAAACCATACGATTTTGATCAAGACCTTTTGGGAACTGAAGGACGCGGACTAAAGATGATTACCTCGCTAAGTAACGGGTTCAACCGCCTGCGCTATGCGGATTTGAACGAAACAAAAGTGGAGATAATATTTTGATAAGCATAATACTTCGGGCTAAAAACGAGATGCCCTGGCTGGCGGAAACGCTATCGATGCTGAAACGGCAAAAGAACCAGGGCTTTGAGCTGATTGCGGTGGATTCGGGTTCTACAGATGGAAGCTATGAGCTTTTACAAGAATACCAGCCGGATATTCTGTATCAAATAGCGCCGGAAAGCTATATTCCGGGGAAGGTGCTAAACGCCGCCATCGCCAAAGCTAAAGGGGAGATAATCGTATTTAATAATGCCGATAGCATCCCGCTGGATGAAGATTGGCTGGATAAGCTTACCGCACCTTTTGCGGAAGATGCAGAGCTGATAGCGGTGTATGCCAATCAAGTGCCGCGGCAGGAGGCAATTCCGCTGGTGCGCAAGGATTATGAGCGCGCCTTTGGGGATGGAAAGATTTCTGCCCAATGGCGGCATTTCTTTTCGTTGGCGTCTTCGGCGGTGCGCCGGGAGATTATTCTGGAATATCCGTTTGATGAAGATATTCAATATTCTGAGGATATCGAATGGAGCTGGCGCATGAAGCAAATGGGCTACAAGATACGCTATTTGCCAGAAGCGCGGGTAGAACACTCGCATAATTATACCCTGAAGCAGATTAAGAAGCGCTACTATGGCGAAGGCAAAGCGGAAGGCTTTATCTACCAGGATTTGTTTCACAAAGAGCCGGCGCAAAAGAGCTTTTTCCGCAGTGTGTGGCTGGCGTTTATTGCCGAATATCTGAGGGACATCGTGTATCTGGTAAAACACAAAGAATATAAATGGATAGTGCCGGCGAAGTTTTACCGTTTTGCCCAGAGATATTATGCCTATCTGGGCAGAAAGGATTATGCTACCCAAAAAGCGGCAAAGGGAGTAATCGCAGTAAGCTGTGTAGCCTATGACGAGGGGAAAAGCGGGATTTCGGAATATATGGTAAGCGTAATCCGCGAGCTGGTAAAAGAGCATAAGCTTTGCCTGATAATGCACAGAAGCGATCGGCAGAGCTTCCCAATCCGGCATGAGAATATCAGCTATTACTATCCGCCGGAAATAGTGAAGAGCGCACTACTATCCATGCTGTGGCATTTATATATATTACCGGGGATTATCAAGAGGAAAGGCTGGAAAAAGCTCTTTTTGCCGGCGGGGAACCGGCGCTTACTATCAAAGTATGCAGTGCCGGCGGTGATTACCTTTCATGACCTCTCGCAATTTCATATAGCGGGTAAATACGATGCTTTGAGGCTCTTTTATATCCGGCGGGTGGTGCCACACTACCTCAAGAAAGCGCCTGCCATCTTTGCCATTAGCGAAAATACGCGGCAGGATATGCTGCGGTTTTACCGGATGCAGCCGGAAAGGATAAGGGTAAATTACAATGGATTTTATCTGGATCAAGGAGAGCTTGAGCGCGTGGATTTGGCAGCCAAATATGGGATTAGGGGCAAATACCTGCTCTATGTGGCGCGCATTGAACATCCGGGCAAGAACCATCTGAATCTATTGAAAGCTTATGAGCGGCTGGTGCCAGAGCTAAGGGCAGAATATAGCCTGGTGCTGGTGGGCGGGGATTGGAACGGCGCAGAGGCGGTGCATGAGTATCATGCCGCAATGGCGGATAAAGACCGTGTTCACTTTGTAGGCTTTGTGCCCAAAGAGCAGCTTGCCGCTTTCTATAATAAGGCGGCGCTCTATGTATTTCCATCGCTGTATGAAGGCTTTGGTTTGCCGCTACTGGAGGCTTTTGCCGCAGGAGTGCCGGTGGTGGCAGCAAATCGCTCGTCATTGCCGGAGATTGGAGCGGAAGCGGCAGAATATTTTGATCCTGAAAAGGTAAAGGAGATGGCGAAAGTGATTGAGCGGGTATTATGCGACCCCATCGGGCAAATAAAGATGATCCAATTAGGGCAGGAGCGTTTGAAGCTATTTAGTTGGTCAAAACACGCTAAGCTAATAGCGGCAAGCTTTGAGGAGCAAGCTGGCGGTAAACCTGGAAATTGAGTTCAATACCGCTCTGGCTGATGGCGGGCTTGCTTTCTATTAGCTCAAACTTTAGTTCAGCAGGGATGGTAAAGAAGGTATCGCCGGGAGTTTTGAGCGCTATCTGGGTAAGGTAAAGGCGGTGGATATAAGGCAAGGCTGCTTCAAAAACCTTGGCTCCGCCTATGATAAAAGCATCCGGATAAGCTCTTAAGGCTGCGAATAGCTCATTATACATTTCGGCATCGGGCAGCTTGAGGTTTATATCCCGCGAGATTACCACATTGTGGCGCTTTGGCAGGGCTTTGCCAATGGAGAGGTAAGTTTTGCGTCCCATCACTACTGTGTGTCCCAAGGTCTTAGCTTTGAAATAAGCGAGGTCTTCAGGAATCTGCCAAGGCATGGCGTTTTGATAGCCTATCACCCCGCCTTCGGCAACGGCAACAATGAGCTTTAGCATCAAAAGCGCCCGACAGCAAAGAAATGGTCTATCTGAGGGATAGCGGCTTTTTCTGCTTCTGCCAAAGTGCCATTGAAGAGCATCTTACCATCGTCCAAAAAGATGATTTTATCCGCAATGCGGTGGATGGAGGCAAGCTCGTGGGTTACTATTACAATGGTCATGCCCAGTTGCCGCTTCAGGCTAAGAATAAGCTCGTCCAGGGCTTCTGAGGTAATGGGATCGAGACCGGCAGAGGGTTCATCACAAAAGAGAATCATGGGGTCTAATGCCATCGCTCTTGCTAGGGCAGCGCGCTTTTTCATACCGCCGGAAAGCTCGGATGGGAACTTGTAAATAGCTTCGGAAAGCCCTACTAAATGCAGCTTTACGCGGATAATGCGGTCGCGGATGGCGCGGGAAAGGCGGGTGTGTTGCTCCAAAGGGATAGAAACGTTATCGTAAACGGAGATGGAATTGAGCAGGGCGCCATTTTGAAAGAGCATGCCTACCTGCTTTAGCACTTCGTCAAACTCACGCTCGCCCATGCTCAGGATTTCTGTGCCGCAAAACTTTACGCTGCCGGAATGGGGTTCATAAAGCCGCAACATATTCTTTAAGAGGGTGGTTTTGCCGCAGCCGCTACCGCCCAGGATAACCGTTATTTCACCGGGGTAGATATTTACGGAAATGCCGTCTAATACAGTGCGTTCGCCGTATTTTGCTACCATGTCTGTGATTTCGATGATCGGCTCTTGCTTCATAAGTATAGCAAGCTAAAGATAGCGTCAAAGATGATAACGGCAAAGATAGAGCTTACCACCGCCTGCGTGGTGGCTTTGCCCACTCCCTCGGCACCGCCTTTTACCTGAAAACCAAAGTGGGAGCCGATGATTACGATTACCCAGGCAAACCAGATGCTCTTACCAAAGCTGATAAGGAGGTCTTTTACAGATAAGATATTGATGCTGCGGGCGTAAAATACTTCGATGGAAAGCTTTAGATAGCCCATGGCGATAATGCCGCCGCCAATCATGCCAATCAGGATGGAGAAAACGATGAGGATGGGCATTACGATGGTAATGGCATGAAACTTTGGCACTACTACGTAGCGGATGGGATTCAGCGCCATCATCTTGAGCGCATCCAGCTCTTCGGTAACCTGCATGGTGGCAATCTCGGAAGCGATAGCGCTGCCGCTGCGTCCGGCTACGATAATAGCTGTAATCAAGGGGCTAAGCTCGCGCACAATGGATACACTCATGAGATCGGCAATGAATACATTGGCACCAAAATCTCGTAGCAGCGCAGCAGATTGCAATGCGATGATAAAACCGATGATAAAAGAAAGCAGCCCTACAATAGGCAAAGCATCAAAGCCCAAAAGCAGCATCTGCTGGGTAAGCGAGCCTTTGCGCTGTTTGCGGCGATTTACCAAACCCACCAGGCTGTAATAAAAAATCTCGGAAGCAAGGATCAGGGTTTGCCAAAATTGCTGAATACCACTTAGCAGCATCTCGCCTAAGGTTTCGTAAAAGCCTACCCTGCGCTTGCTACCAAAATCCTTGAGCGAGAGAGTAGTAAAGGTATCGATTACGGCTTGCACTTCAAGGCTGGCAGATTTGAAAAACAAGATGCCAATGGTGGCGGCTAATTTCTGGTGCAATTCATCCAAAAGCGCTACACCGGCACTATCTATCCTGGAGATACCGCCCAAATCTATAGTCTTAATCTGCTTACCCTTTATCTGCGCAAAGATGGCGCTTTCCAGGCGGGGGATGTCGTTTTTCAGGAAGTCCCCTTCCAAATACAGGGTGTTATTCTGCACTCTCATAGTATCTAATAGAAGAGGCTCAGCTTTAGGTAGCTATTGAGGTCATACATCAGCCACTTGCGTTCAGATTCGTTGTAGGAAAGCTTTAGCTCCAGATCAACGCTGATATTGCGGTAAATACGGAAGTTTATGGTATTTTCATTCTCAAATCTGGCTTTGTTTACATCATCGCCAAAAGGAAAGAGAGCTTCGAATATAGAATTGACCGATACAAAGTTCAGAATATTGCCAGCAGCGAGGATGAGCGTGGCCTCTACCCCATCGCTAAATTGATCCGGACTTTCCTGATATACGTCGTATTGCACGCCGTCTTCGCTAACGCTGATGGGGCTGGAGTAAAAGCGTTTATTGTAGTTCTGTTGCCAACCGTAGCCGCCGCGCAGAGTAATGGAAGCATTGGGTAAGGGGAAGTGGTAGGTAAGCCCGGTGCCCTCTTTGAGGCGCAGGGGAAAGAGCGCTATCTTGCTGCGAAACTTATCCTGACCCAAAAGGCGGGATACCTCATTACCCTCCAAATCTTTCAGGATGATATTCTTATTTGAGGTAAAATAGGTATATTCATCCATTAGATGAGTGCTGAGATCTGCCCTGCCGTAAAAGGCAAATCTGCCCAAGAGCTTCTTTTCCTTTTTCCAGGGGTAAAGCATGAGGGTGTTTTTCAAATTGTAGTTATCGCGTTCAAAGCGCAGGGCAATGTCTTTGCTAAAGATGGATTGCAGATCGTATATACTGCGCATCTTGTAATGGAAAGGTCTGAGGTCATAATCCACGCTGTTATCGAACTTGCTATCCAAACGCAGGCTATAGATGGGATCTTTTTCGTCAACTTCGTTATTTGAGGTGAGATTTACATTTAGGTGGATGGCGCCTTTGTGGGTGCGGTTGTCGTTAAAGCCAAAGTCATCTGCCAATACGCCGGCGCCCACCAAAAGGTTATCGCGGGTAACATCTCTATTTACTATTACGGTAAAGATTTGGGCATCCCCCTCGCGCAGGCAAAGGGTAGAGAAATCCTTCAGGTCGCTCCAGTTGCTGCCACCCAGGGTAAGCATATATTTGCCTTCCGGCAGTATCCAAACCTTTTCCTCGGTGCCGTGTTCGTCTTCGCTGGGGCTTACGTCAAAAGCAATCGGCTCATACACGAATTCATCGTTTGTTTCTCGCCAGATGCGGTAAAGCTGGCGCACCCGGTTTTGCGAGTTATCTGTAATCTTTACCTTTAGCTCGCACCAATTGCGGGTCAATACTGAGCGTTGGCGCGGATAGACAGCTACAAGCTCGTTTATCTCATATTTCTCGCCGTAGTGAACCCGGTAGCTCCCCTCCAGAAGGCTAAGCGGTTCATTGAAATACCAAAACTCCTCAGCAATCTTCACATCCAGGCTATCCAAATGCTCTACTTTGTAGGTGATATTATTCGAGGTATCAAACTTGGTTTGCAGGAGCAATTCCCCATACTCCTTAATCTCTTCCCATTCTTCCAGATTCTCTATAATCACGCGCTCGTGTGCTTTGGGGTTTCTTATGCTTTTTAATGCTTTCGGGTCTGTAGAGCGTCCTTCAAAATGGGCAATGCACTTGGCGGCAAAGAGGTTTGTCTCTTCCATAAGCATGGTATTATAGTGCTGCACCAGAGACACATAGCTATCGTCTTGCACCGGTTTGTAACGCTCGCTTTTGTGCTCCAGGATCACCTTCTGATCCATGCTATCCCTGAGTACAAATTCAATCCTCAAGAAGGCGCGGGGTTCTTTATCCTTTATCTTTTCGATATTTAGGATATTGGTTTCCAGATAGTAATGCGGATCGGATTCCGTAATATTACGGGTAACGTTGCCAAAGATATTGTATGCCCGCAAGCGGCTGGTAATCAGGTTTGGCACGGCATCCGAAAGCCGGTTTGCCCACATCTCGTTTTTGAGATAGTTCACCTTGTACATATTCTCTTTTTCTACCAGTTGGTTGCGGTTGTAGGCACGATTTATAGAGGTATTGGATACATGCAACACCTTGCCGTTATTGCGGGCTTGCACCAGCTCCGGCTTTTCGCTGGAGGGCTGATAATCCAATACATAGTAATTTGTTTCTTGTTTGGGAGAACCAATACTACAGGCGGATAAGATTAAGACTATTGCAAAAGGAAGGATCAGAAAAATGCGTTTCATCTATATACTCCTTTAATTTCCCCGAATCATCGAGCTGGGATCGTCGGCAATCTGTTTGGCAAAGTCGTTCAGATTTCCTGTGGCATCCCGCAGGTTTTCCATGGTTTCAATGATGCTATCCTGGTTTTTCAGGATGGTGCGGTTGATATTGCTTACCAGGGTGCCGGTTCGCAGGATGGTGCTATTGAAGTTTGTAATCATATCCGTGAAATCTGCTTCCGAAAGCTGTCCTGAAAGCAAACTAATGCTTTCTACCAGGTGGCCAAACTCCGGCGAAGCCAAGAGTTTATTGATGCTATCCAGCGAGCTATTGATATTCGTGGTGATGGAAGCGATACTATGGGCAGAGCTTGTAACCAGAGAATCCGCCTGCCCACCCAGTCTATTGATCTGAAAGCGGGTATCGCTTAAAAGCAGATTGCCTTCCCTGGTAAGCTGCGCAAGGCTATTATTCAGGCTCACATTCAGGCTATCCAGGCTGTGCACGGCAGAACGGGAGATGAGATCAAGATTTGCTGTAAGATTATCCGTAAGCTTATCCATGTTTTTGCCCAGCTCGGCTGTAACTCCGGCGGTGTTTTCGGCAATCGTATTCAAGGATGCCAAAGTGCCACCCAGGTTCATGCGCGTATCTTCCAAAAGGAGGCTGGTTTCGGCTAAGATGCGGGCGATGTTTTCTTGATTTTGCCCACCGGTAATTTCCCCGATATTATTGGCAATCAAATCCAGCTTTTCGGCAATGGACAGAGCGCGATCTGAAATATCATCCAGCATGGTGCTACCGGTTTTGATCTGGCTACCTGGCTTTAGGTTTGCAGCCTGATTGCTGCCGCCTTTGATCTCTACAGCTTTGATTCCGGTAATGCCTACCAAAGCCAGCACCGCTTCGGTATCTTCCTTGATAGGCGTGCCAGGCTCCACATTGATATGTACGACAATCTTTTCCACATCCTGAGGGTCGATCTTGATGGATTGCACTTGCCCCACCTTTACGCCCTGGTAGTTCACGGTGCCGCCCACCTGCAAACCGCTTACCGGTTGCTTTTGAAATACAATATAATAGGTGTCCCACTTTTGGGTGAGCTTATTGCCTGCCACGATAGCGACAAACACCAAAATAAGGACTAAACCGATAAGCAGGAATACTCCCAAACGGATCTTTGTAGCAGTAGATACCATCAGGTGCTCCTTAATCGTAAGTAATTTGCCCGGTTATCAGGCTGTTTTTGATTCTAACTGGTTGCTTTGCTTTCAGATGAACTCTGCCATCGCATACCACATCTGCCCCAAAGCTCACATCGCCTTCGATGATTAACTCTTTGCAGCTATATAGGGACGGAACCCCTGCACCAAAGCGTTGAGAAAGCTTTTCGATGGTATCGTAATACAGCGGGTCCAGCTCGATATAAGGCGGAGCAGCCAGCCCGCGTTTGAGCTGAACCAGATATTGATCGTTCAGATCGTACAAATCGCTCCAGATTGCCAAGAGATCATTCGTCTTTTTTACTGGCGAAAAGCGCGAACGCGGCACCACCACCGCCTTTGCATTTGGGAAGCTGCTAATAGCCGCACCCATGGCGGTTTCCAATTGATACACCTTGGTGCCATCCACAGTTTTGGGGTTCACAATCATCGGCAAAAGCATCAGGTTATCATGCGTAATCATGTGCCATTCCAGCGCTTGCAGGTCTATCCAAAGGTTATTCGTATTAAAATAGCTGTAGCGCGAAATATCCTGAAACTCGTCCAGTTCTTCTTCCGGACATTGTGCCAATTCACGTAGTAGCAATTGAGATTGTGCGTCCATCGCCAAATGCCCGCCCTTCTTATCCATCTCGCTACGGATACACACTTCCATAAGGAAAGGAATATCGTGCTTTGCCATATAGGCGGCGATGGCGGTATCTACCGTGGCGCCCAGATTATCCGCATTGGATACAAAGGCATAGCGATAGCCCTGGGCAATCAGCTTTTCCAAGATGCCGCTGGTAGTAATGGCGGTATAGAGATCGCCATGCCCTGTAGGATTCCAGCGCGCGGCTTTGTCCTTGGTTTCAAAAGGTGCATAAGCCTCCTGGGTAATGCGCGGAAACTTATTTTGCATAAAAGAAAGAGGCAATTCCTGCTGAATCAATTCCGGATACTTTTCCAGATAGCTGAGGGTATCCTGCTGGGTGGCAAAACTATTCATAAAGATAAGCTGCACCGGATAGCCATGCACAGCGCGCAGGGTAAGAATCTGCCGGGCAATAATATCCAAGAAGGTCATATTGCCTTTTACGGGCAAGAGCGACTTCGCCTTATGCAGCCCCATCCCCGTACCCAAGCCACCATTTAGCTTGATTACAGCGATATTTCTTAGCAAATCCTGCCGCCCCATACCCGCCAAAGATTCATATTCTACCAATTGCTCTTTTCCGGGCGCCTGCACCTGGCTCAAAGTTCCCCTCTCCCCCGCTACCAAAGCTTTGTAGTAGGCAGAAAAAGTCCTAATCACCATATCCGAAAGCCCTTCCGCTTTCATGATGCGCACAAATTGATTCAGCATTCCTTATCTCCTCATTTGCTTAAAACAGTGCATCCAGCAGGGAATCCTCGATGGGATGCGGCACGGTGATGGCACCTTCCTGCTGATGTTTTTCGTTCCATTTCGTACTGGTTTCAATGGCTCCCGTATTTCTCGCCCAAGCGCGGCGGGCTACTCCGCCCATCACGTCCCAGGAAAGTGCTTTGTTGATCACCTCGTCCATACGTTCGCTGCCGTCCAACACAATGCCATTGCCGCCATTGATGCTCCTGCCGATGCCCACTCCGCCGCCATTGGAAAGAACTACCAAACTCATACCGCGGGCGATATTGCCGGCAAAACAGTGTGTAGCCATATCTGCCATTACATTGGAGCCATCGTAGATATTCGCAGTTTCGCGGAAGGGCGAATCCGTGCCGGATACATCGTGATGATCCCGCCCCAGCATTACGGGACCAATCTCACCCTTGCGAATCATTTCGTTGAACTTCAAGGCAATACGCACCCTGCCTTCTTCATCGGCATATAAGATGCGCGCTTTGGTACCCACCACCAGGGCGTTTTCCTCGGCATTAGTAATCCAGTGATGATTATCCCGATCCATCGCATTACGAGTAGGGTCTATTAGGCTGGCAGCCACTTGATCCGTTTTTCTCAAATCCTCATCCTTGCGCGAGAGGCAAATCCATCTAAAGGGACCATAACCGTAGTCAAAACACATCGGCCCCATGATGTCTTCCACGTAGGAAGGCCAAATAAAGCCGCCATTCGTGCTCTGCCCGTCTTTGGCAATAGCAGTTTCGCCAGCGTCGAAGATACTCGCCATAAAGCTATTACCATAATCCCAGAAATAGCTTCCCTTGTTGGTAAGAGACTGGATCACCTTAAAGTGGCGCCTCAGCGAGGCATCCACTGCCGCTTTGAAGCCCGCGGGGTCTTTTTCCAAAAGCTGGCGTCCAGCAGCAAAACTATATCCCACCGGAGTATAGCCGCCTTCATATACCGCATGACAAGAAGTTTGGTCGCTGATAAGCTCGCACTTTAGATTGTGCTTATCCGCATATTCCAAAAGCTCCACCACATTGCCATGATAGGCGATAGAAAGGGATTTTTGGGCGTTGCGGGCTTCCTCCACCCATTGGAAAATCTCCGCCAGGTCGGAGGACACTTTGCTTACCCAGCCCTGCGAATGGCGCGTCTGAATGCGGCTATAATCCACTTCGGCGATAACGCCAATGCCGCCGGCAATCTCCACCGCCTTCGCCTGCGCACCGCTCATCCCCCCCAAACCGGAGGAGATAAAGAGCACGCCGGCGAGGTCTTTCTCTTCCGGAATACCCAGATATTTACGTCCGGCATTCAGCAATGTAATAAAGGTGCCGTGCACGATGCCCTGCGGTCCGATATACATCCAGCCGCCGGCAGTCATCTGTCCATAATTCGCCACGCCCAGGGCGGTTAAACGCTTAAACTCCTCTGGATTATCCCATTTGCCTATCACCAAACCATTGGTAGATATCACCCGCGGTGCATTCGGATTGGAAGGGAATAGCCCCACCGGATGCCCACTGGCTACCACCAGGGTTTGCTCTTCGGTCATAATCTCCAGATATTTCATAATCAAACGGTATTGCATCCAATTCTGACACACCTGCCCCGTTTCGCCATAAGTAACAAGCTCATACGGATATAGCGCTATCTCAAAATCCAGATTGTTATCTATCATTACCTGCATCGCTTTGGCGGCAGTAATACCTTTGTATTCATTTATGGGCTTGCCACTTAGCTTGCCCTCTGGACGCCAGCGATAGCCATAGATGCGTCCCATAGTTTTTAGTTCGTTCACAAATTCCGGTGCCACTGCTTCATGCAGCTCTTGCGGAATATAACGCAGCGCATTCTTTAGCGCCTGTTTCTGTTCTTTTTTGCTTAAGTGCAAGCCCCGATCCGGCGCCCGGCGAATATCCGGTTCAAACACCGGCGCAGGCGGCAATGCCGCATCCAGACTCACTTGAAACACTTGTTCAACCATTGTTTTCCTCTTTATTGCTATTCTTTTTATTTATCATGATGGAAAGGATGGTGGAATCCGCATTTTCCATGCCGCTTATCACAAATCTCGCAAGATTGGCGATAGTCTCATCCAGGTCCTCGGTAATGATGCCGTCATTGGACGATATCACCTTGCCCATCTTTGCTAAAAGCGCAGATTGCACGGCGGCAGAGGTATTCGTTGCCACTTTTAGCGAGCAGCCCTCTTTGGCGCCATCGCATACCATCCCCGTGGTATTGCCAATCATATTTTTGATGGCATATTCCACCTTCAAAAAGTCGCCACCCAAGAGCAACAAGATGCCACAAGCGGCTCCGGCAGCAGCAGATAGGCACCCGCAAAGGCAGGAAAGCACTCCTACCTTATCCTTGATGTGCACGCTTACCAAATGTCCCAAAACAAGAGCGCGCAAAAGCTTATCGTGGCTTAGCTTCAGCTTTTCTGCCACAGCAATGATGGGCAGAGTAATGGATAATCCCTGATTTCCACTACCAGAATTGGAAATAACCGGCAAAGTGCAGCCGCTCATGCGGGCATCCGTAGCCGCGGCAGTAAGCGCCATGGCATAGTGATGGATGTCATTACCCAAAAGCCCTTCTTCAATCTGTTGCATCAGCATTTTACCCACCGAGATGCCAGAAGCTTCTCGCAAGCCATATTCGGCAATTTCGCGGTTGTATTTCTCGCCCAAATCCAGCTTCAACAGCTCTTCGTAGCTGGCGCTTTGGGCAAAATCGTAATAATCCCTCAAACTAAAAGCAGATGCCGAAATGTATTTGCTTTCTGTTGCCTCGCCAAATACCTGATACTTTAGCACTTCAGTATTTAATTCCAAACGGTAAAGCCAGGTATGTCGCCAACGAATTACGGCTTTGGCGGTGTTTGTGCCATCGCTTAAGACAGCCTCAATGAGAACTTTATCTTTCACTGCCTGCATTTCCAGGTTCAAACGCTCTTCTGCTAAAAAGGCCTTGGCTTTTTCCAGTTTTTCCGCGTTTATATCTGCCAATACTTCCAGCTGCCTTTGGGGGTCTGCCACCATAATGCCAATGGCAGCAGCTATTTCCAGCCCAATCAACCCCGTACCGGGAATACCCACTCCCATGCCATTTTTTAGCACCGGAGGGCTTACCCGGATTCTTGCCTCTTGCACTTCGCCCGGTAATACACTGGCGGCATAAGCAGCAGCGAGCGCCACTGCCGCCGGCTCGGTACAGCCCATGGCGGGCACTACCTCTTGCCTTAGCAAAGCGTATAATACTTCATGCTCTATCATATATATTCCTAAATGCTTTAATGCAAATCAATCCAGCCTTTCCCCGCCCGGAAGGCATCGACATTATCGCGATATCCCCCAAACCTAAGCGGGAATTAGCTTGAAATACAAGCTCTAAAACCTTTCATTTCTTGTCAATTCTTTTTTCTGGGAAGCCCCTGAATATTTTAGGCTCTCTTTCAAATATAGTGGGTAATGATAATAAAACAATGGACTAATTAAGAGAAAATGCAAGCTAAAATGGCTTCATATTCAAGCTGTGTAAAGGTCTTGTCCCGTCAGGGACAGTGGTTTAGATAGCCCAGGTTGTGCTTGCCAAAAATGAGCTTGCGAGTTTTGGGCACGATCACCCTGGGTTATGGGTATGTTTTATAAATATCTTTTATCCCCCATTCCCCCTTGTAATTAAGGGCACAAAACACCCGTTGGGTTTTGTGCCCTTAATTACAAGGGGGAATGGGGTTTTATTCTTTTGCATGAGGGGCACACCATGCTTTCGCTCTTACAAAATTCCCCTCGGAGTGCATGTTTTGGCATTTCGGAACAACCCTGGAATATCAGATATCATTTGTGGAACATAACAATAACGAAAATAACCCCCCGCCCCTCCATCTTCTTTATGTCCAAAATCCGCGGATTTTGGACATAAAGAAGATGGAGGGGCGGGGGATAAAACAACATACATTACCACGCTACCATTACCCAGGGTGATCTTGCCTAAAACTCGCAAGCTCGTTTTTGGCAAGCACAACCTGGGCTATCTAAACCACTGTCCCTGACGGGACAAGACAGGCAGAATAAGCTCATTTCGGGAAATAATTGCATCCAATAAAATTGATGGCTGCCCACCATATTTGAAATTGAGCCACAACAAATGTGGCTTAGCTCCGGAAGAGTGGCTCAATTTTGTCGGAGAGGTGGCTCAATTTAAATCGGAAGGGTGGCTCATTTTCCGCACACACATGGCTAAAAATGCGTCGGAATACTCAACTATAAGCTTCCTCTATGCTTGCCCTCGCAATGCCGTCCTCTCTCCGCCGAAAATAGGGGGAGAGACGAGGGCATTGCGAGGGCAAGCATAGAGCAAGAGCTTTGTTTGAAAAGAACAGAAGCTAATTTCTCTTTAGAATACTTGTTTTAATGGCAATAGATAACAAAAAACCCTTGACCAATCCCGCCCTCTTTAGATTCTGGCGATAAAGAATAGCTTTACTAAGGAGTATAAAGATGCGAAACATAGATTATCCGCGGGAGATAGAGCGCATTGCGGATTTTATGCGCGATTACCTCTCCATTAGCCAGATGCAGGGCTACCTTTTAGGCGTATCCGGCGGCATGGATAGCGCTCTGGTATTGGCTTTGGCAGTGCATGCCTTGGGCAAGGACAAGGTAAAAGCCATCATTATGCCCAGCACAAATAGCAATCCAAATAGCCTGCGTGATGCCTTAAATCTCTGCGATATTCTGGATGTAGAGGGGAAAACGATTTATATCGGCACAATGGTGGATGAGTACTTTTCTAAACTGGCACCCGAAGCCAGCACACTGCGCAAAGGCAACTTCATGGCACGCATACGCATGAACATCCTTTTTGACCTCTCGGCAGAGTACCGCTATTTAGTATTGGGCACCGGCAATAAAAGCGAATGGCTCAGCGGCTATTTCACGCAATTTGGCGATGCCGCTTGCGCCTTGGAACCCATCCTGCATCTCTATAAAACTGAAACTTACGAGATGGCAAAGCATTTTCCAATCCCCGGCGAGATACTGGATAAAACGCCTTCTGCCGATCTCTGGGAAGGGCAAAGCGATGAACAGGAGATGGGCATTTCCTACCTGGAGCTTGATCCCATCCTATACGCCATGGAAATGAGGCAAGATCTCAGCATTTTCCCACCGGATAAAGTAAAATTAGTGCAAAAACTTCAGCACAATAGCAGCTTCAAACGCCTGCCCATACCCTCTATGGATACGCCATGTTTGCTTTAAGTGCCAAAGACCGCTGCAAAAAGTGCAACAAAGAACGCGCCCTAAGGCTTTGCCAACGCACTGGTAAACAGCTTTGCTGGCGTTGCTGCAACGCACTGAGGATAGACCTCAAATGCCCCGAAAGTTGCCCTTATACCGGCAAGATGGTGGAAAGCAGCCCCATCGCCTCCTTCAAAGCAGATAACTTTGCCGAAACCGAAGATGTAATCAAGCGCCATATTGACCTCTGGATTGGCGCGGCAAATCCGCTTACCGAAGGTCAAAGCCCGCTGGCATTTGCCCAAGACCAACCGGAAAAGATGCTAAAGCTGCTCACCGGATATCAATACCCGGACTATTTCCCGCTGGATTATTTCATGCAAAAGCTGGGTTTGGAACTAAGCCAGGCAGCCCCCAGTCCAAACCCCGAAAGCCTTGCCGCCCAGTATTTGGAGCATATCATCGCTTTGGAATATGATAAATTAGTGGCTCTCACCCTGGGCGCCAATGCCGCTGATGAATACAAAGCGCTTTATAGCCAACATTTTAGAAGCAACCCTTATCTGAAAAAAGTGCATAGCTTTAGCCCCATCCACACCGGCGCTTCCGAAGATGGCAGCCAGGCAATCGTTTTTGTAGAGCTAAATTACAAGACGGAATGGTGTCTGGTGCTGCGCAAAGAAGCGGGAAATTGGTATATCCGCCAAAACCTTAATGGCAATCCCAGCCTCTATTTTAGTCAAAACGAGCGCTATCGCCAGATCGCCAATCAACTCTCCGAAGGCAAGCTCCCCGAAGCTTTTATGGATATTTCCGAAGCCTTGCGCAGTTATATCGATAGTGCAGACCTCTTTTATTACCGCGCCCTTTGCCGTCTGATGCAAAAGGAGCAGAAACTTGCTATTGAAGACTTTAAGCTCGCCATCGCGCTCGATCCGCTCTTTTCGCCAGCTTATATGAACTTAGGCATTTTGGCGCTCAATAGCAAGGATTACCCCGCTGCCATCCGCTATTTTTCCGATACTGCCCGGCTGGAACCAGATAATCTGGACGCACTGAACAACCTGGGTATTGCCTATATC